>CAVJWL010000133.1:0-2138 GCA_963653505.1 uncultured Prevotellaceae bacterium | reverse complement strand
GGCGCTCCAAAATTGGATGAGGTGAGATAAAATTCAAATTCAGATAACATGAGGAATTGAAGAAAGATTGAAACCTCAAACAACTTGAAGGCCTAGATAGAGCACATACAACCGAAAGGAAGTATGTGCTTTTTCAAACCATTAAAATGAAAGTGAATCATCATCTATTCTGTTTTTTATGCATAACTCTCGTAACATATCTTTGATATCAATGATATTATCAAGAATACTTTCAAGAATATTACCTGCCTCTTCATCTTGTTTTGATTGTTCGAGTATGTACTCACATATTTCTATGATATCTTGTGCACTCATATTAGAAAATCTCCTTTGTTACTTCGTTCAGTGTAATGGCTAGTGTTCTGGCAGTTTTCTCATTATAACCATTGTCACAACTTAAGATCATAGTTGTAGCTTCTATATCATCAATAAAATATAGAATATTTCCAGTATGATTAAAGAAATCAATAAACCAATAATGATTGTTCTTTAATCTACCTATAGCGATATATCTTCCATTTATCATGGAAAATACTGATCCATCATCATCTAATTTAATATCATAATAATTTTTCATTATTCTTTCTCCTTGTATATCGGATACATTGAATAGGATGAATTTTTATCAAGAACGTAAAGGACTCTGTTACGGAATCTAGTCCAATTGGTGTATCCATTTGCGTTCTTTTTGATGCATTTAATGATGGAATTGCGATTCTCAATAATCGCATTGTTCATTTTCATTTGTTGAGCTGCCACATGGCCTGTGCTCTGATTGACATGATATTGATATCCTACGATATGGAAGGAATTTATAATTTCCTTTTTCCATTTTTTGAGTGTGTTAGCGAATGAATTCATCTCTGTCACAGATGAATCTTCGAACTCTTTTATCATTTTATTTAATTCATCTTCAGCGCTATCTATTGTTGCGCTGTTGTAGAAATCTACAAAAGAATCTTTTAGATTCCAAACCTCTCTTAATTGAGGGTCTATATCAAACAATATTTGTTTGATTTCGTAATAATTTAAATATCTATTAAAGTGATTATTCCATTTTCGCTTGGCATTGGGATCGAAATCATCTCTTTCGTCTACGTTAGATTTGAAGATCATCCAATTGAATTTCTTTAAGACATAGTATTCGTCGCTCTGTTTGTTGTGTGCATATTTCTTCATGACCTTTATTCTTACAGAATCTACACGCCGACCTAATTCCTGACTAACATGGAAATGATCTACAATACAGCACGAATTAGGAAAACATGATCTGGCAATCGACCTGTAACAATCGTACATGTCAGAACATACATATTTGACGTTGGCTCTTTCTTCTTTTGGAATCCGCATGAAGTAGGAATGAAGGTAATCATATCGTCTAGAAGGTAATATATCGATAGGATCTTGTGTCTTAAAATCAAGGAGCACACATACATACTTTGATGTATCGGATTTAAATGCATATACTTCATCGAAGTTTATCATTTCAGGTAAAGACTTACGTTTCATATCAACATGAGAATCAAATATAGAAGCTACACTTGTAGAAGATATGAAATATCTTTTAGCGACAGAAGAAAAGGTTTCTGTGAATTTTTTTAGATCATCTAAGACGTTGTAGACCGTTAGTGCAGATATTTTCATCGATTTGAAAACAAAAGGATTGTGCTCATAATACGTCTTTCCACAAACGGTGCATTGATATCTTCTAGCGTGATAACGAAGAATACATCGTCGATCAGATAATACAGAATGGGTGATATTCTTTTTGACATAGTTTTTGATACGAGGATGATCACAACCACAGATAGGACAAGGACCTGGTTTAGGGACAAGTGTCACATCAACAATGACATTGTTCCCAGCACGAATACAGCTTACATCTTGAACATCAGATGATTCCAAGTTGAAAAGCTGAAGAATAAATTGTTTTTCTTTAATTTCATCAAACATAAAGATGTTTCCTCCTTTGAAAACATTAAATAGCATTTAAGAAGTAAAAATGGTCACCTTCATGTTGGAATAGAAAAAAATTAAAGAAATTACGCAAGAGAAGAGGATTGTCATCAGAAAAAGGAACAAGATTATATTTCTGTTGGAAAAGTTTAACTTTGCGGATAATCGTATAAAGATATCTA
>CAVJWL010000132.1:0-2226 GCA_963653505.1 uncultured Prevotellaceae bacterium | reverse complement strand
AACGGTGCTTCACAACGTGAGTGCCAAGCTAGATTCCGTATTGGCTCTAGCACCTGTCAACGGATCCAACACAAGTTCAAAGAAGTCGAACTATCGCTAGAGGATCTTGAAAAGATGGATGAGTCTAAAGTCATCGAAATCTTCTATCCACCTGACAACATTCGAAGAAAGGATACACCTTTGCCGGATTTCCAAAAGATCTACGATCGTTTGATGACTAGTGGAAGTAAAGCCAATCTTTTTTATTTATGGACGGATTATAAGAAAGATAATCCTAATGGTTATCAATACTCTCAGTTTGTTGAATACTTCAATCGATTCGTCAAAGAACGTTATGCTTCTAAAAACGTTTCAATGGCTGTGGAACGTATACCTGGTGAAAAAGTTTATATCGATTGGGTCGGTGATAGACCTAAAGTGATTATTAATCCTAAAACTGGTGAGAGAAAAGAAGTTCATATTTTTGTCACAACGGTAGGTGTAAGCAATTACCTTTATGTTGAACTTTTCGAAAATGAAAAGATGAGCAACTTTGTAGCGGGCACTGTACATGCATTGAATTTTTACGGAGCTATTCCAAAATATCTTGTTCCTGATAACGCAGCTACCGCAGTTACTAAGCATACTAAAGATGAATTACTTATCAATAGCACCTATCAAGATTTAGAGAGGTTTTATGGAACAATTGTTCTTCCTCCACTTCCTAGAAAACCTAAAGGAAAACCAACCGTAGAAAAACATGTACAGATTGTAGAAACATGGTTGGTAGAAAAACTGAAAGAACATGTCTATACAACGTTTCAAGCGGCAAATTCTTTATGTAAAGAAGTAGTAGCGGAAATCAATGATAAAGCCATTCAAGGCTGTCAATATACACGAATAGAAATGTTTGAAATGTATGATAAGCCACAGATGAAACCAATTTGCGATGGATATTTTTCACCTTGTGACTATGTATCATTTAGTCGTGTACCAGAGAACTATCATTTAAAATATGATAACCACTACTACTCTGTTAATTATACATATTATGGGAAACCAGTCATTCTGAAAGCAACGATGAATAAGATCACAATATGTGATGAACATAATAAATTGATCTGTACACATTCACGAGCTTATAATCCATTTCCAAAATACATTACCAAAAATGAACACATGCCACAAAAACATCTGTTCTACAAAGAAGTAAATGAACATGATGGTGATTATTATCGAAGATGGGCATCTGCGATTGGCAGTGATATGGCATTGATGATTGAAACGGTTCTCCATTCTTCTGAACATGAGGAACAAAGCTATAACTCATGTAATGGAATTTTACATATGTGTGATGGAAAATCGCACACAATCTGTAATAGTGCAGCTAGAAAATGTATTGAATTAAAAAGCTGCAAATATACCTATTTCAAAAGAATGTTAAATGAGATGTTAAATAAAAATTCAGGCACGAATGAATCTTTACCTGAACACAAAAATCTAAGAGGAAAGGACTATTACAAATGAATAACAAAGAAGCCGTAAAAACAACTGAAGAAATATGCATGATGTTGAAAAAGATGAAACTCTCTGGAATGGCAGATGAATTAAATAAACAAACTGAAAATCCTAATATTGATCTCATCCCATTTGATCAAAGAATCAGTGAAATTGTTGAAGCAGAATGGGATACAAGATACAACAATAAACTCGCACGATATTTGAAAAAAGCAAGACTTAGATATCCAGATGCATCACTTGATGAATCTATCTATGAACCAGATAGAGAACTTGATACAAATGCGATTGAAGGATTATTAGATTGCGCTTGGATAGAAAAAGGAAGAAATCTTATCATTACTGGGAAATGTGGTGGAGGAAAATCATACTTTTCCAACGTATTGGCAATCAACGCTCTACGTCAATTTAAAACTGTACGTTATACAAAGGCAAGAGAGCTGATTCAATTATTAGAAAAAGCTGATTTAGAAAATAGATACATAGAAGAATTAAAAATATTATCTACCATTGATCTATTGATAATGGATGATTTTGGTTTAATGACATTAGATTTTGAAAAGTGCAGGTACTTATTTGAAATCATTGATTCAAGAGAAGGAAGAAAATCAATTATCGTAGTATCACAATTACCAGTGAATGCATGGTATTCACTATTTCAAGATAACACATACGCAGATGCATGCTTGGATAGACTTGTAGACAAAGCATATCGTCTTGAATTTAACG
>CAVJWL010000131.1:0-2267 GCA_963653505.1 uncultured Prevotellaceae bacterium | reverse complement strand
CATTAGTTTTACAGAATAATTTTCAAAATTGCGATAAAAAGCCGGGTTTTAGAATTTTCCACTGATTTTTTGTGGTATATTTTTTCTAAAGCCCGGCTTCTTTATGATGATTTTTTGACTTTTATTTTTCTATAATTTTACACCTGAATATTCCTCTAATTTATCTTTCTTCATTACTTGCTTTGTTAAACTTTTTCCAAATGCCTTTGCCATCAATATATTCATTTCATTTTTCTTTGAACCATTGATGAAATCATATCCTTCTTGTGCGTGGAATTTTCTTCCTCTCATGTTTCTTAATTCTTCTAAAACCGCATCTACTGTAACAATACTTTTTTCTGCTCTACCTAATTTTACTTTATCATTTCCTTCTTCCTTATATAGCTTATACATCATGTATCTGAGTGTTTGAAGTGCTAAAAATACAAGTGTGAAATGACCTTTGATATGGGTCTCTGTCGTCAAGTATATCGGTCTACTATCAAGGCATGTTTTCATAGTTCTAAAACAGTATTCAATCTGCCATCTCATTCTTGAGATTTGATATAGTTCTTTAGTTGGATTTCCTAAGTTAGTAGCTTGAACATAATATCCCAAATACTTCTCAGCTTCTTTAAATGCTTCTTCATCAATGGAACGATTTTGCACCTCGGCTATCTCACCGTTGGATGTTGTATTTACGCAGGTTAAATAGCCTTGTAAATCTTTGGGAACTGAATCTAATTTTTTAGAAT
Source organism: uncultured Prevotellaceae bacterium (assembly GCA_963653505.1). Classification (GTDB taxonomy): domain Bacteria; phylum Bacillota_I; class Bacilli_A; order RFN20; family CAG-288; genus Enterosoma. Next base: position 1,533 of record CAVJWL010000131.1, on the reverse strand, counting down.
CTTTAATAATTTCTTCTGCTTTTTTTCTTTTCTCTTCTAACTCTTTCTTTTGGAAAAGATAATACTTCATAGAGAAGGAAACTAATAGTCTTGTATATAAAGAATCACCCTTGACATCTTCAGCATTGTTATAAGCTTCTTTTGAATAATTAAGTTTGATCTCGACACCCTCTTTTTCTTCTAAATCATCATCTAATGTGCATACAGTTTCAACCCACTTATTTCTCTTTCCTTTAGTCTTTTTAGCTGTTCTTTTTACGATTTGTAAACCATACCAAGCATCTTTGTATATTGTTTCAGAAAGAATGGAATTCATCTTTTCATAGTCTTCCTCTTCTTTAGCTTTTTCATATCTACTTTTTAAATTTTCTACGGTTTCTTGAGCGTTTTTTGAGTTTTTGAAGTCGCTATCTTTAATGACCCAGTCTTTGATATGAGTAGGAACGGCTCTTCCTGTAACAGGTTGCGTTGTTATATATGACCTACCATTTTGTGATAAATAAAGCTTATTTATACACGAACATAAACCAGCATCAGTGCAAACAGTAACCTCGCTCATTTTGATATGTGGAGATATCTTTTCGATTTGTTCTTGAAGACTTCTTTGTTCGCTATAATTACCTTTGAAAATAATCATTCCTACAAGATATCCCCATTCATCAATCAATAATCCCATTTGAACTAGAGGAGCATAAATACCTTCTTTGCTTTTCTTCATTCCAAGCAAAGTTCCATCTGATCCTTGAGTGTAATAAAAATTAGTGCAATCGTAAAAATAAACCGCTGTTTTTTTATCTGATAATTCTTTGATTTTTTTGTATGAATAAGCGTTGATCTCATCACTATGTCTAGCAAGAATATCAAGAGTACGATAGATGTGTTGAAGCTTAACCCCATCAGGGAATGGCAATGTTTTTTCGGATAGATACATATGTCTTTTGCTACCTGGATTTAAGATTTGAGAACAGATAAGAGCGCCAGCTACATCTTTGAGATTAAACTGGTATTTAGATTTCTTTTCACCTTTTAAAGAATCAAATTTACGGAGTATTCCAAGCTCATTTAAAAAATGATAAATGTAGACTTGACCTAAGTTGATATCTTCGTTCTCACAATCTTCATTTTCATAAAAAAACACAGTAGCTTTACCATCACCTTTTTTCCAATTTAAAAAAGCATCATTAGCAAGATCTACGATATTTTTATCATCACCAAGAGATGATTTAGGTCCAAGATTAGCAATGTTACACGAAGTGCTGACACCATCTTTTCTAATGGTCTTCTTGATGTAGACATTTCCTTCGGTTCCATTCTTTGAAATGCCGACACTGATTTTGTAACCTTTCAATTTACCAGGATAGTCTTTGAGAATTTGCTTTTCCATATGTAGAGGGCCTCCAGTACTTATATTATACCAAATATACCCAATATACCACAAGAAAATAATTGACTTGACAGACAAAAAATTCTCTTATACAAAGTATAAGAGAATTCACAAGGTTCGATTATTTTAATTATTTTGTAAAACTACCG
>CAVJWL010000130.1:0-2376 GCA_963653505.1 uncultured Prevotellaceae bacterium | reverse complement strand
GTAAGCGTCAAATTGAGAACAATGTAAAATAACGTACCTTCTGAAATAATATAAACAGGAGGTACGTTTTGTTATGAACAAACAAAATAAAGAAAAGTGGTTATCAATACTTGATGACCAATCATCATCAGGGTGTTCAGTAAGCAAATATTGTAAGGAACATGGATTAAATACGAAAACCTTTTATAGCTACCGACGAAAGTTGATTGGATTATCACAAGGATCTTTAAAGCCAGTTGTTATTGAATCATCAGATAATACAATGGTCCATTTTTCTTTTGACGGGATTCCAATACAGATGGAAATAAATGATCTTATGAATATTATCAAAATGTGGAGGAATTATGAATGATTGATTTCAAACAGATTCAACATATTTATATAGCTACAGGTCCAACAGATTTAAGAAAAGGAATTGATGGGTATGCCCTTATTATCCAGAATTCATTTCATCTCGATCCCTTTGACGACTCTTTATTCATTTTCTGTAATAGACACCATGATAAATTGAAGTGCTTATATTGGGATGGCACTGGATTTTGGCTTTTATATAAGCGTCTTGAAAAAGGTCATTTTAAATGGAAGAACAAACCAGATGGTTCTGTTTCGATTACGTACCAACAACTTGAATGGCTTTTACAGGGGTTGAAAATAAATCAAAAAGATTATATTTCTCCTTTGGAAACGAAGTATGTTTAAAGCTATAAAAACATAGCATTTGTCCTTTATATAAAGGACAAATGGCTATGTTTGTGATATAATATAGCCATGGAAAATGATAAGGATTTACGGGATAAATTATCCAAAATGTCAAAAGAAGAAATTGTTGAATATGCCATTGGTCAAGAACGTGCAAAAAATGCATATATCGAAATGATTATGTCTATGAACAATAAGACCTTCAAAAAGAAATCAGAGAAAATGGCCTATAATCAAATGTCTTTGTTTGATGAAATCGAATATACTTACGAAAAATCCAAACCAGAGGAATTTGATGAATCCTTAATCGAAGCGAAACCCAAGAAGAAAAAAAGAGGAAAGAAGACGAAAGAGACAGATTATTCAAATTTAGAAAGAAAGACGATTCATCATGCCATTCTAAATAAAATTTGTCCTTTTTGTGGTGAAAAATTAGTCCAAACCGGACAAAAAGTAATCGAAGTCTTGAAATATCAAAAGGCTTATTATTATATCGAACAACACATTGTATATGAATATGCCTGCAATTCTTGTGGAAAAGAAGAAATCGTTAGTACAGATGCACCAACTCGTCTTCTTGAGAGAAGTAAGGTATCGTCAAGTGTCGTAGCTGGAATTGCCACGAATAAATTTATCTTAGATGTTCCATTGTATCGACAAGAAAAAGATCTAAAGCGTCAAGGCATTTATATCACGCGACAAAATATGAGCAATTGGTTGATTCAAAGTTGTGAATTTTATCTAGAACCAATCTTCAAACAGATGCATAAAGATATTCAACAATTAGATATACTTCACCTTGATGAAACGACTCATATCTGTATTGAAGATAAAAATGAGGAACGTGAAAAAAGCTATGAATGGTTGATGGCAAGTGGAGCTCATGAGCCAAAACAGATGGTTCTTTATTTTTATAGTGAATCAAGAAAATTCGATACAATGAATGATCTGCTGAAGATAAAGCCAAAGCGATATATTCAAAGTGATGGATATGGCGTCTATCATAAAAAAGAATACGGAACAGATGTAGGATGTATGGCGCATATACGAAGGAAATTCTACGAAGCAATGTGCGTGGATCCGATATATACAAAACTGAAAAAGATAAAAGATCGTAAAAAAGCGAGAGAAATTATCGAATCGAATCCATCCTATAAAAATGTCGTTATGATATTAAACTTGATCAAAAAATTATTTGAAATCGATCAAAAAATCAAGAACGAACCGTTAGAAAACCGATTAAAGATGAAGGAAGATGAAAGTCTCCCTGTTTTTAACGAGCTTTATGATTTGATAGAATCGCAAAAAAATTCATACTTGCCCAAATCCAAAATGGGTAAAGCCGTCAATTATGCACTTAATGAAAAAGTATATATGAAAAACTATTACTTAGATGGACGTTTAGAAATCAGCAACAATCGAGCAGAACGATTCATCAAAGAAATGGTAATGGCAAGAAAGAACTTTTTATTTTCGAACACAGTAAGAGGAGCTAGATGCAGCTCAGTCTATATGTCATTGATTGAAACAGCTAAGATGAATAACTTAGATCCATATCGATACATCGAATATGCGCTAGATATGTTGTCACAGAAAGGGTTGACAGACGAGAACATAGGGAATGTTCTTCCTTATTCAGAAACCATACCAAATTCAGTAAGAATACATAAATAAAAT
>CAVJWL010000129.1:0-2466 GCA_963653505.1 uncultured Prevotellaceae bacterium | reverse complement strand
GTAAGCGTCAAATAGAACACATATTAAAATAAGATCCTTCATGTGAAATAATATTTTTACAAGGAGGATTTTTTAAATGAAGACTATGTCAAAAGATAAGTGGATTCAATTATTAAATGATCAGAAGAACAGTCAAATGAGTGTTTTAGAATTTTGCCGGCTCCATAATATTTCGGATAAGACATTTTACAATAAGAGAAAATTACTAAAAAACGAATTAGAAGAGCCAAAATTGATTGAGGTTGGAATTCAAGAGGAATGCAGTGTAACAGCAAATGAGGATATCCGATTTAAAGTAAATGGTATTCAATTTGAATTTGATAAGAATATCGCAGATAAGGATATTCAAAGAATTATAAGAGTCTGTTTAGCTTTATGATTCGGTTTGATGATATTCCACAAATATATATTGTCAAAGGTGTTACAGATCTTCGTCGAGGAATCGATGGATATGCTTCAATTGTACAAAATCTTTACAATATGAGTCCTTTTCAAAATGTGTTGTTTATTTTCTGCAACAGACATAAAAATAAAATCAAGTGTTTATACTGGGATGGCAGTGGATTCTGGCTCTTATATAAAAGACTGGCCAAAGGACATTTTCAATTTCCAATACGAGAAGATGGTATGGTGACAATTACTCAACAGCAGCTTAGATGGCTGCTTGAAGGATTGAAAATCGAGCAGAAAAAAGCCTTTAAAAATAGAACGTATAAATATGCATAAAAGCCTTTATTTACGGGCTTTTTTTGCATTTTCATGATATAATATAGTCATGATAGATGTTCAAAAAACAAAAGAAAAATTAGAACAAATGACTCATGATGAATTGGTTGAATATGCCATAAAACAAGAGATCACAAAAAATAATTATCTTGAACAATTGAAATTGTTTCGAGCAAAAAAGTATGGTTCTACATCTGAGAAATCAAATTTTGAAATGATTACGCTATTTAATGAAATTGAGTTTGAAGTAGACAATACAAAACCAGAAGAATTACTTGAACCTGTTTTCGATGTTCAAAAAAAGAAAAAGAAAAAAGTAAAACAAAAAGAAACAGATTATACAGAATTGGAAATTGAGGAAACAATTCATCATTCACTAAAAGATAAAACGTGTCCGGAATGTGGTTCTCAGATGAAAGAGCTACAGCCAACAATTATGCTCGAATTAAAACATCAGCCCGAAAAATATTATCTAGTAAAACATGTTGTTCATAACTATGTTTGTCCACAGTGTTCATTAGAAAATGAAAATATGATGCATATCGAACCTGAAGATAAACCAGTAAGATTAATTGAAGGCAGTATCGTTACTTCAAGCGTAGTATCTGAAATTGCCTATAATAAATTTATATTGGGAACACCGCTATACAGACAGGAACAGGATCTAAAGAGAAAAAATATTCCGATAAGCCGTCAGAACATGAGCAATTGGCTCATGAAAACATCAAACGATTATCTTGAATTTGTATTCAATCATATGTGGGATGACTTTAAAAAGTTGGAAGTAGTTCATTTGGATGAAACTACACTCAAGATACTTGAAGATAATAAGGATGGTCGAAAAAAAGGATATGTATGGCTTGGAATGAGCGGAAAGTATGAAGAAAAACAAATGGCTTTATACTTCAGTCCTGGAAACAGAAAACATGAAAACGCTCGTATAATACTTGGAGAAGATAATCAATCTATCGTTCACAGTGATGGATATGAAGCATATCATAAAGATGTTGGCCTGATGACCGTTGGATGCATGGCACATGTACGAAGAAAATTCAAGGAAGCCCAGGAAGCATCGGAATGTGACGAAAACATCCAAAAACTAAAGACCAAGGAAGAAAAGCTTGAGTATCTTGAACGTGTTCCCAGCTACAAAAACATATTGATTGTATTGAATCATATCAATAAACTATTTAAAATCGAAAAATCATTGGATGATGAAGGAGTAAGCTTAACAGAACGTTATGAACGACGTCAAAAAGAAGAGCTCCCAATATTCAATGAGCTTTTTGAGTGCCTTCACAAACATGAGTATGAATATGTACCTGATGGCAAAATGGGAAAAGCGATCAGCTATGCTCTGAATGAAGAAAAATATTTAAGAAACTATTTCAGAGACGGAAGAAGCGAATTATCCAATAATCGAGCCGAACAAAAAATCAAGCCATTCGTAATGGCAAGAAAAAATTTCTTATTTTCGAACACTAGAAGTGGAGCTAAAGCGACAACAATTTATTTTAGCTTATTGGAATCCGCAAAAATGAATAATCTAGATCCATACAGATATTTAATTTATGTACTAGATACATTAAGTACAAAAGGACTTAAAGATACAGTAATCGAATCTTTATTACCTTACTCAAATTCCTTACCACACGAATTATATGTAAAAAATAAATCCGGTAATTAGTGATGAACTCACTTTTACCGGATTTTTCAATATGTGTTCTATTTGACGCTTAC
>CAVJWL010000128.1:0-2573 GCA_963653505.1 uncultured Prevotellaceae bacterium | reverse complement strand
AGTAAGAGCCACATCATCCACGATTGAGACCCACCCATTCCATCACACAGAACCACCCAATCCATTATAGAGAGCCATTTTTCCACTTTGAGTTGTAAGATGTAATTGTAGAATCTTGAATTCTACATAGATCTTGCGACTGGAGGTGTTTTTTTATGCGAGATTTAAAACGTATTCTTGAACTTAGATTCAAGAACTATTCTCAGCGAGATATTGCGAGAATGCTTAAAATATCACGTAATACGATTCGTGATGTTTTTAATGCATCAGATGCTTCTGGTGTGTTTTGGGACAAGGCTTATAACTTGAGTGAAAGCCAGTTAGAGGAACTCCTGTTTCCTAAAAATGGATTGGATGTTTCTTATGCTCAACCTGATTATGATTATGTTCATAAGGAATTATTGAGGGTTGGTGTCAGCTTAAAAATGTTATGGAAGGAATATGTGGATTCATGTTCAGAATCACATAAGGCTTATTTAAAATACAGTGCCTTCTGTAATAATTATTCTTCTTATGTCAAAAAGAACAAGCTGACCATGCATATCAAGCAAAAGCCTGGAGATAAGATCATGGTCGATTGGGATGGGAAAACTTTAAAAGTACATGACCGTTCCTTAAATCAAGAAGTGACTGCTTATCTGTTTGTAGCTGTACTTCCTTTTAGTATGTATTGTTACGTTGAAGCCTGTCCTAGTATGGATTCTAAAAACTGGATCAATGCCCATATTCATGCCTTTGAATATTTTGGTGGTGTCACTCGTATTCTTGTTCCTGATAATTTAAAAACTGGTGTTATTCAACACAAAAAATATGAGGATCCTGTTTTAAATAAGTCTTACCAGGAAATGGCCGACCATTACGGAATGGCAATTCTTCCTGCCAGGGTAAGAAGTCCAAAAGATAAGGCATCAGCGGAAGGTTCCGTGTATAGTATTGCCACAACGATAATTGGCTTATTACGTAATCGTACCTTCTTTACTTTTGAAGCGTTAAATAAAGCGATATTGATTGAATTAAACAAACTAAATGAAGAGCCATTTCAAAAAAGAGATGGTTCTAGAAAATCCGTATATTTAGATGAAGAAAAAGATTTTATGAATCCATTACCAGAATTTCCATTTGAACTAAGTGAATGGAAAATGGCTACTGTTCAAATGAATTATCACATCCAGATAGATAAAATGAATTACTCTGTTCCTTATGAGTATGTAGGAAAATGTGTTGAAGTTAAATTATCAAAAGACTGGATTACTGTTTTTTATAAGAAAAATCAGATTTGTGAACATAAAAGACTATATGGACGTAGAAATCAGTATTCTACCAATGAAGCTCATATGCCTAAAAATCATCAATTGTTCATGTGGAATAAAGAAAGATTTATTCAATGGGCTACAACTATAGGACCATCAACTCTTGAGATTATTAATAGAATATTTGCTCGATATAAAGTTGAAGAGCAAGGATATAAGAGCTGTTTGTCTATTTTAAAGTTAGGTGATAAATATTCACAGGCAAGATTAGAAAATGCGTGTAAGTTGGCGCTCTCCCGCTTATCTAATCCTACCTACAAGAATATTAAGTTGATACTGGAATCCGGTCAAGATGAAGTAAATCATGAACACCAAGATAATAAAAATGAAGATATGACTTATGCCTTCACAAGGGGCGCAGATTATTACGGAGGAAAACAATAATGAAACAAGAAGTATATGAAAAACTAAGAGATATGAGATTACCTATCATGGCGGAAGAATATAAAAAACAATCTGAAACCCCAGATACACAAGCCATGTCATTTGATGACCGATTTGAAATCATGGTCACCAATGAATATGATTCACGTATCAACCATACAATTGAAAGGTATATTAAAAGTGCAAAATTTTATGATTCAAGCGCAAATATACAGGATATCAATTATAAACCAGATAGAGAAATCAATCGTGGAATGATTGAAGAATTAAGTACAAACGCATATATCCAACAAGGATTAAACATAATCATCATAGGAGCTTCTGGTTCAGGAAAAACATGGATGTCAAACGCATTTGGAGTCAATGCATGTCTACAAAGATTTCGCGTAAGATATATACGACTTCCAGATTTGTTTCAAGAAATAGAAGAATCAAGAGTACAAGGGAAATATCAAAGATATATGAATAATCTAAACAAATTTGATTTATTGATACTCGATGAATTTCTTTTAACACAACCCAATGATTCAGAGAAAAATGATCTTTTTGAAATTATACAAATGAGAACGGATAGAAAATCAACAATCTTCTGCAGTCAATGGGCTCCAGAAGGATGGCTTTCTAAATTAGGAAACGGTCCCTTGGCTGACGCCATATTAGATCGAATTCGAAATTCGTCTTATACACTCTTACTTAAAGGAAGGTCATTAAGAGAAGATTATTCAAAAATCAAATAATAAAAACAGAGCCATTTCGATTCGAAGTGGCTCTGTTTCATGGATTAGGTGGCTCTCACAAATGGATTCAGTGGATCTGTTCATATGGATTGAGTGGCTCTATTTTCGTGGATTAGGTGGCTCCGCCACCATGGAATATTCA
>CAVJWL010000127.1:0-2584 GCA_963653505.1 uncultured Prevotellaceae bacterium | reverse complement strand
GTAAGCGTCAAATAGACCCTAGGTTAAATAAAATCCTTTTTTGATAGATAATGATACTGTCAAAGGAGGATTTTATTGTATGGAAAAAAATTATTCTAAAGAAGAATGGGATCAAATGATCCAAGATTATCGAAACAGTGGATTAGGGCTTAAAAAATGGTGTAATAAAAATGATATCGGATTTTATGCCATGAAATATCATCTGTATCAAAGGAATAAAACTATAGAAGAAGCATCATGCCTTGTACCAGTCATTATTGATGAAGAGAAGTCCTCTTCAATTGTGATCAAAATTGATAATGCTTCTATTACTGTTGATCAAGATACGGATCTTCCATTACTAAAAAAAGTGATGGAGGCATTACAATGATCGATTTGAAAAAGATAGATAATATCTATATTGCCCCTGGGTATACCGATATGAGAAAAAGCATTGATTCCTGTAGTGCAATTGTTCAACACAAGATGTATCTTGATCCCTTTTCAAACAGTATATTTCTGTTCTGCAATAAAAAGAAAAATACATTGCAGATACTTGAATGGGATGGCAACGGGTTTTGGCTCCACAAGAAAAAGCTTATTGGAAAGGATAAATTCAGGTGGCCAAAATGTGAAGAAGATATGACATCTTTACTGATTGACAAGAGACAATTGGAATGGCTTCTTGATGGATTGGAAATCCATCAAAAACATGCACATCATACAGTTCATCCTGTCAATATTTAATTGAAAAAAGTGTTGAAAAATAAGGAGTTTCAAGCGTTTTTATGATATAATGATACTGTTGAAAAAGGAGAGTATGTACAGTGGTTTTAGACATCAATGATCTTACAATTGAAGAACTTCGCGCCTTATATCTAAAAGATAGAAAGCATAATCTTGAAAAGATAAATGAACTGAAAAAAGAAAATGAAAAGCTTCAAAAGAAGATTGATGATGACGAAATCAATATCAATGATTTGAAATTGCAGTTGGAAGTTGAACATGCAAAATACATGCAAGTTGTCAGTGCTAAATATCAGTCTCAAAAAAATCAAATCGTATTGGATATGCCAACACTGTTCAATGATATCGAAGAAGAAGCATTAAAAATAGAAGATAAGCAAACAGAAGAAGTTATCACAGTATCTGAATATACAAAAAAGAAAAGAACAGTAAAGGAAAAACATATTGATTACTCATCGCTTGAAAGAAAAGTCAATACTTTAACTGTAGAAGAAAACGATAGAAAATGTGATATTTGTGGTTCAACAATGATCATTGATCATTACGAAGAAAAAGAAGAAATCATCTACGAACCATCAAAACTTTATGTACAGGTAACAAGAATACCTGTATTGAAATGTGAAAACTGTGAATCATTAAACGAAGAAGGAAAGGCAACCTATAAATTATTATCACATCCAAATAAACTTTTTGAAAGAAGTATGGTATCCCCATCACTTCTTGCATACATATTGGATATGAAATATAATCGAGGGCTGCCATTGTATGAACTTGAAAAGATGTTCAATCAGATGAATGTCACTATCTCTCGTGCAAACATGACAAACTGGGTACTTTCGTCAATGAAGTATTTTGAACCATTATATAATCTGATGAAGAAAGATCTGATTTCAAGAAATGTAATTCATGGTGATGAAACCAGGACCCAAGTCCTTAATGAGGAAGGAAAACCAGCAACCTCAACATCCTACATGTTTGTATACAGGACAGTAAAAGGAGATGGAAACGGGATTGTGATCTATGAATATTGTTCATCAAGGAGTGGTGATCATCCTAAAGAGTTTCTGAAAGGATATCATGGTGTTTTGATAACGGATGCTTACAGTGGATACAATAAGGTAGAAGACATTACAAGATGTATGTGTAATATACATGCCTTGAGAAAATATAAGGATGCCTATAAGCTGTTGCCAAACAATGCATCAAGAAAAACAAGTGATGAAGCAAAAAGCATCATGAAGTATGACAAGATATTTCATAAGGAAAATGAAATAAAGGAACAGGCAAACAAGAAAGGCCTTAAAGGTGAAAAAAGGATTGAATATATATATAAAAGACGTCAAAAAGAGGTAAAACCACTGTTTGATGAGTTTTTAGTGTGGCTAAAAACGATCAAGGAAAGAAATGCAGGAAGATATTCAATGAGTAAGGCCATAGAATATACATTGAACAATGAAAAAGAATTGAAAGAATTCTTAAATCATGGAGATGTACCAAACAGTAACCAAAACTGTGAACAGGTCATAAGACCTTTTGTCAATATAAGAAACCGATGCAAATTCTATGTATCACCTAAAGGAGCAGCAGTAAGTGCAATGATCTATTCATTGGTAATAACAGCCATAGAAAATAAGGTAAATCCATATATGTATTTCCAATATATATTGGAAAGAATAAAGGATATGGATATCAATGATCATGAAGCATTAAAAGAGTTGTTGCCTTACAGTAAAAGCTTGCCAGAGTACACAAAGATATTATCTAAACAAGAAATCAAAAAAATATTAAAACAGAATGACATGGATTAAACCCTGTTCATTCTGTTTTTTTAATAACCGAGCTTATATTTGACGCTTAC
>CAVJWL010000126.1:0-2635 GCA_963653505.1 uncultured Prevotellaceae bacterium | reverse complement strand
TGATAATGTCAAGATAAATTTCACCAAAATGGATCATTTGATTTTCACCAATTTGGATCGTATTTTTTAATCTTCAAAAGAATCCATCACATCTTTTATTCTGTAAGATGGTCCAACAATACTCACAATATGAGAATGGTGTAATAGCCTATCAAGAATTGCGTTAGCTATTACAGGATCTCCAAATATGCCCGACCATTTTGATAGATTTTTGTTGGTTGTTATTATGGTTGAGCGTTGCTCATATCGCCTAGATATTAATTGAAAAAATAGATTCGCATCTTCTTTATCCAAATTAATGTAGCCTATTTCATCGATAATCAAAAGTTTTTGGCGCGTAAAGAATTTAAGTCTTTGGTCTAATCTGTTTTCGGATTCCGCTCTTTTTAATTGAAGCATCAATTCCTGGCATGTGATAAAGTACACGCTTTTTCTATGCTTTGCTGCCTCGATTCCTATTGAAGTTGCTAGATGGGTTTTACCAGTTCCTGAACTGCCTATAAATAAAATGTTTTCATTATTTTCCATAAAGCGCAACGATGCAAAGTCTTCTATTTCATTTTTGTTTATGCTTGGTTGAAATGAAAAATCAAAATCATCGATTGTTTTTTCAAATGGAAATCCAGCTGTATGTACACAAGCTTTTATAGCTCTTTTTTCTTTTAAATCCATTTCCTTTTCTGTTAGTTCATATAATGCGTCAACAGTTGTTTTTTCTCCTTTATTGATCATATCTATATATTTTGAAAGATTATCTTTTATAGTATAAAGCTTGAGGCTTTCTAGATTATTTGATAGTTTTATATAATTCGTTGTCATAGGTATCTCCTTAAATTGAGGAAGCCGTTAATCGGCCACCTCGTTTTTTATTTTGTTTATTTTTTTCATAATGGCACGTATATCTTGTTGAAGATATTCATGGCTGCATAATATTTTACAGTCTCCAAAATAATGATCTAGTGAATCAATAAATGGAATGCTGACTTCATAATTTCTAGGTTCAGTCCCTTGATAAGATGCCATTACGCATGTGTTGGTTGATCGTTTGATTTTGTAGATAAGATGATAAACATCTCTTGTCTCCTCATAAAGAACAACCATAATCTTATTTGTATAAATACGACCTTTTAAATTTCTAATATAGTTTTCTACACTTTCTTTTTTCAATTCAATCTCCTCCTAAGTTTTCAAGCCTTTCTAAATTTTTCATGGCAAGTTCTTCAATGTCATCATGCGTTGTTTTTAACCGTTTGCTTAGTGCATCGATATAATGCTCAGGTTTGTAATTCAACTTGCATTCTTTAACTGTATGTACTGTAATTAATTGTGAGTTGTGGTATATATAGATTTCGCTTCCAACGGCAAATATATCCACAACTTTTCCTATATATTTAGTTGGTACAGAATATTGTTTTCCATCATAAGGTACTAAAAGTGTGCTTGAAACTTTTGCACGTTTATGCTCACGCAAGTAGGTATCCAGATTTAGATTGTTTCCAAATGGCCTAAGAAATTCTTTTTCTTTAAGAAAAAGTTTGGCAGGAGGAATGTTTGTGCGTTGATTGATCGCCTTGTTACATTCAGACGTTATTTGATTTTCTATGACATGTATAAGTTCCTGTTCATTTTTAATTCTGTAATCGAACGATACAAGCCAGTTTATAAATCGATTTGACACCTCGCACTTACCTTTTGATTCAGGTGTCCTGCATTCACACAGTTCCAACTTTATATCCAAATCTTTGAAAAAAGACTGAATACGATTATGAACTTTACGTTTCCCGTTTTTAATTGATACAATAGCTGTCATATTATCTGTTTTTACAATTCGTGTAAGTCCACCAAGTCTTCTAAAGGTATCAAGTAAACATCGAATAAAATCATCTTCCGTCTTTCCAATGGAATATATAAATACATGTTTTCGTGAATACCCAAGAGTAGCAGAGAAGACATTAAACTCATAAAGTTCACCATCAATCGAATGTATTTTTAAATTCTCTTTCCAGTCACATTGAAGCTGTTCACCAGGCTCCGTTTCATAGAATAAATGCGGCTTTTGTTCAGATGGCGTACAGCTTATTTTTTTACGATATGTATATGCTTTGAAACTATTATAATTACCAGGAAGATTTCCATCGTATTCATAATTTAACACTTGATAAATACTCATTAGATATGATCCAGGTACTTCAGCCAACATAATAATAGTGTCATAGAATGGATCCCATTTAGATTTCTTTCTTCCACGTTTACGTTCAGGAATACCATTGTTTTCGTAATATTTTTTGATTGTATGTCTATCTATACCATACTCTCGTTGAAGCTGACTATAATTTGGCTTCAAGTTAAAGTCTTTCATAGTACTTAAAACTCCTATTAATTTCTGTGAGTTCTTTTTCATTTGATTCACCTCCTTTCAAAGAAAGTGTAATCAAAAAGAAAAAGATAACTCAATTTAATTCGTGAAATTCACCATTTTTGGTGAAAATCAAACGATCCAAATTGGTTATCTTTAAAGTACCATTATCAAGGAGTGAAACTGGTGATATCGGTGAAATTAGATAGAATGGGATTGGAATGCGTAGAAAATAAGTTCTCAAAACTTCCAAATGTTCAAAATTATGAAGTGATACAC
>CAVJWL010000125.1:0-3382 GCA_963653505.1 uncultured Prevotellaceae bacterium | reverse complement strand
TGTACCCTATTCACAAATCCTTTTGAATGATCAAATAGCTATTCTTCAAAGTGAAGATGAAGATAGATTTCTGTCTGACAATCCCAACTTTGATCTGTCCGATATAAAATACATAAAAAAACAGTTCAATTCATACTGGAAACAGCGTCTTCTTTCTCATTCTATCTCTTTAGAATGTTCACTTTTCATTTCCTGTTTTAAATTCTTCTCCAGACAGTTTATGCAGATTAAAACAACAATAAATTTTTTACAGTATCCACCCACATAAGATTTTTTCAGTATTCAAATATATATGTTAATTTACCGTTGGAGGTAATAAAAATGGTTAAATTGACAGATAAATACAGAACGGATGTTGCATTATTTCGTTACGGAATACTTGCACCTCTGATTTCAGGCACATGGGAAGGAACTTCTGATTCGCAGTTTTTTAAGGAAGCTGCCAGTAAAACATATACCTTGCCCAATGGAAAAGAAAAGAATTATACACCCCATACCATCTATCGATGGTATCTGGCTTATTCAAAAGACGGATTTGATGCTTTAAAAATAAAAAACAGAGGAGACAATGGAAAATTCAGGAGAATAGACGATGATATTGCAGATCAGATCATCTATATGAAAAAAGAATATCCCAGACTTCCTGCAACGCTTATAAAACAGAAGCTTATTGAAAATGGAACAATAAATGATGATGATCTGTCGTTGAGCACCATCACTCGTTTTATAAACAGACACTGTGAAAAAACAAGTATTACTCAAACAAGAGAAATGAAAAGATATGAAAGAGAACATATCAATGAGGTATGGTGTGGGGATTCATCGGTTGGCCCCTATATAAAAGAAGACGGGACAAAAAGAAGAGTATATATTATTGCATTGATTGATGATGCTTCAAGATTTATTGTAGGGATTGATGTTTTTTATAACGATAATTTTGTTAATCTGATGAAGGTCATCAAATCAGCTGTTACAAAATACGGAAAGCCAAAAATATTTAACTTTGATAATGGTGCAAACTATAAATCTAATCAAATGAAACTGTTGGCGGCAAGAATTGGTACAACGATCAATTATTGTGCACCAAGGACACCAACATCCAAGGCAAAAATAGAAAGATGGTTTAGAACGCTCAAGGATCAATGGATGGCTGGAATCAATTATAATGACTATCATTCATTGGATAAACTCAGGGTTTCACTGATGAAATATGTTCAGGAATACAATAACACTGTACATAGTGCCCTTAATGGTTCAACACCCCAGGACAGATTTTTTAATGAATCATCATTGATTATAAGAATAGAAGATTCACAAATAGAAAAAGCATTCTTATTGGAAATAGAAAGAAAAGTAAGTGCTGACTGTATTGTAATGATAGACAATCAGGAATATGAAGTAGATTCAAAATACGCAAACAGAAGAATTACGATCAGATATTCAAGTAATCTGGATGAAGTCTATGCATACGATAAGGAATCGGATGAATATGAAAAAATCCATCTGGTAGATAAACATGAAAATTCAAAAATAAAAAGGAAAGTAAAAATGGTAGGTAATGAATAATGGGAATCAATTATACATCAAGATATGGAATGGAATTCAATCCATTTATAAAAAACACAAAAGATATTCTTATTGAAACAGATGAATATAAGGAACTGATATTTCGATTGAACTATCTTCTTCAAATCAAAGGATTTGGACTCATAACAGGGAATCCAGGATTGGGGAAAACAACATCTGTCAGAAAATGGTGTGAAACTTTAAACAGTGCAGCCTATAAAGTTGTTTATATTGCACTTTCAACGCTGACAGTTGCAGAATTCTATAAACAGCTGGCAAGTTCATTGGGAATTGAACCGTATCATAGAAAGGTGGATAATTTTAGAGTGATTCAGGAAACAATTACACGCTATGAAAAAGAAAAAAGAGTTACATTGGTGATTGTGTTGGATGAAGCAAACTATCTGAAAAGTGGAACATTGAATGATCTAAAACTGTTATTCAATTTTGAAATGGATTCACAGGACAGAGCAGTTGTTTTACTGATGGGACTGCCAACTTTGAATCGAACATTGAATCTTAATGTACATGAACCTTTAAGACAAAGAATCGTAATGAACTATCAGCTGGATAATTTAGACAAGGAAGAATCCAGAAAATATATATTAAGAAAACTGGAAGGTGCTGGAAGTCATCAAACAGTATTTGAAGAAGCAGCACTAGAAGCAGTAATAAATGCATGTAATGGAATACCAAGAAAAATAAATCAGCTGTGCAATCAATGTCTGTTGATAGGAAACAATCAAAATAAGAATATGATAGATGTTGATGTGGTAATGGATGCAGCCAATGAAACGGAGGTTGTTTAGAATGGGTAAGGTTTACACATTGAAAGTCGATGAAACAGGAGGAATCGAATATCTGGAAGAAGATGAAGTATTGGAAGATATCTATAAAACAATAGAAAGGCTGCAGGAACAGGTATTAGAAATTTTAATGTTGGTTAAAACCAATGAAGAAGAAAAGAGTTTAGATATATCAAATGAAGATATTGTATTTTAAAACAGTGACATTCAGAGCTGATCTGAATGTTTTTCTTTTACAAATAAAGTGCAAATTTTTTAACAAATAAAGTGAATATTGTATGATAAATAGCAAAACCCGATGAAATTAATTTGACGAATATATTGCCTTATAAAGTGCTGTTCAACAAGAAATTTTAGTTTGCAAATGTAAGGAGGTGAGGAAAATGAATCAAGATAAAATTAAGGAAATCAAACAGAAATATCCAAAGGGAACAAGGATTATGCTCAACTCTATGGACGATCCTCACCATTCTGTACCCTCTGGAACGTTAGGAACTGTCGAAACAGTTGATGATATGGGAACGATCCATATGAAGTGGGATAATGGGCAAAGTAGTGCTAGTATAAAGTTTAGGTCTTATTGTAGGTGAAGACAGCTTCTATGTTATTGAAAGTGTTCAAAATCAGGAGAAAATACGAGAAGCCGATGAAAAAATACGTGTACTCGTTGTTGAGCCGATGAAAGAACCAAAAGTTGAATATATAGAAAATACATTTGATGGTATGAAAAGAGTTTTTGGAGGTCTGACTGAAGAAATCGACTTGAATGATAACACTGTTCTTGTCTGTAACGAGCAAGGAAAATTCATGAATTTACAGGCAAACAGACGTGTTGGCAGAGATGTTATTGCTGGCACTTTTTTTATTGCAGGAGATGACGGATCAGAAGATCTAGTTTCTTTAACCGATGAACAGGTCAATGAATATAAAGAAAGATTTCATGAATTAGAAGAAATCGAGCAGCAAGAAGTGTTTGAAAAAATTGAAATAACGATAAGGGGGTTTAAAAA
>CAVJWL010000124.1:0-3532 GCA_963653505.1 uncultured Prevotellaceae bacterium | reverse complement strand
TCTGCTGCTTCCTGAGTTAGCGGAGCTACCGCAGCAGTCGAGAACAATGTTTTTCCTTGATCAGAGGAAAAAATAAAATGTAATAAACACTTGACCAGCGCTTTTTACACTTATTACAATGAAGTCAATAGTGTTAACGGTCAATTATGCAACTACGTCAACAGTGTTAATACTGTTAATAAATTAGAAGGGACTGAAGATGAATGGATAAAGATTTCTATCCACAACTTTGTGGAGGCATATTTTTAAATTTTTTATTAGAATGCAGAAAGAGAAGAACGAATGCTAGAACAAAAAAAGATGGGGGAAGCGATGGTTTAGCGGAATATCAAATGCTAGCGGGGCTAATAAAAGTTTTTAATCCGGATTTTGAAATGCCAACTGGCCGTTCTCTTTCTACAGAAACTACAAAGTATAAGCAGTGCATAAAGTCTAGTAGCGTTAATATGCCATTTGATGATTTGATACTGATTGAGGAGTTCGATAAATTAGTTAAAGAACACTACACACAAGCAGTTGCTAGAATGCAAATATTTTGCAATGAATTTCTAGAGAGAGCTATAGTTTTTAAGGTTGATTATGTATTAACCGCGATTATTACTACAATCGACGCAGATGAAACGATAGCTAAGGATCAGTTGTTTTATACTCAGCCGGATGGCACCCCTATCACTAAAGGAGAATTATGCGAATTAGCTACGGTTTACACTGAACCATTTCTTCTTGGGGTATGGCATTTTATCCTCACTCAGAGAAAAAATAATCTAATAGGTGTTGATACATTAGCTCTGTGGATACCGAAGTTTGGTTTTCCTTTCCGGGATGAGGGAAAAATCAATTTTGATAAAAATACGTTAGTTCATGGAGAAAGATACATAATACCAGGATTGAATCATAACGGTTCAACGGATATTGATGAATGTGAAGTGAATGAAAATTTTGATTACACGCCATATCTACAAGCTACGAAAACTAAATTTAGCGAATTAAAGACACTTCTGTATAATGACAGGCCTAGAAAATTTTATGATTTTTATGTATGCAATAGTATTTGCTCAAGAAGATCTTTACACCATGGCTTATTTTTACAGCCAGATATCATCTCATTAACAAGCGGATTTAGAGGAGCTACTCATGTTGTAATAACCGGAACGGGTGGCCTTGGAAAATCTATGATGATGAGGCATTTATTGCTGGATGCAATAGACAACTATTCTTCAACCAAACTAGTGCCAATATTTGTGCCTTTGAAAGATTACGGGGCTAAATACACTGACATTTTCAAATATATTTTTGAGTGCTTAAAAAAGAATTGCAAAGTAAAAAAAGAACAGCTTGAGAAGTCCTTGAAATATGGAGAAATCGTATTATTACTTGATGGATTAGATGAGATAAAAACAGAATTAGTAAATGATTACAAATATGAACTTGATAAATTTATTGATGATTATCCTAATACAAGAATAGTTATGTCCTCTCGCCCATTTGAAGATTTTTTGGAATTTAGGACCTTCACAATTCTTGAATTACAACCCTTTGATAAAGGACAAGCACTTGAACTTATTGATAAGTTGGAATTCAGACCTGATGAGCCGGACTTTAAGGAAAAATTTCGTAAGGAGTTAGATACAAGACTATACAGGACACATAAGGAATTTGCAAACAATCCATTGCTGTTGACGATTATGTTGATGACATTTGAGCAGTTCGCAGAAATCCCATCGAAGATGCATGTGTTTTATAGAGAAGCGTATCTTGCCTTATCTCAGAAACATGATGCAAGTAAGGGTGGTTACAAGAGAGAACTTAAAACAAAATTGAGTGCAGACCGCTTTTCAGATTACTTATCAGAGTTTTGTATGAGAACTTATCATGATGAAAAATTTGAATTGACGCATGAAGAATTTGTAAAGTACTTTAATCAGCTAAAAGAAAAATCAAAGATTCCAGGAGAAAATGTTGCAGCCGATGATTTCCTTAGCGATTTGAAATCAGGAATGTGCCTTCTTTATTATGAGAGTGGCAAATATCATTTTACTCATCGCTCTTTTCAGGAATATTTTTGTGCGTTTTTCTTTTCAAAGCAGAAGGATAAAACACTAGGTAGGATAGGTGATTTCTTTGAACAAAAGAAAAGAAGAATGCGTGGAGATATGACATTCAACATGCTATATGATATGATTCCAGATCACGTTGATGAATATATTTTGCTTCCTTACCTAAATAAGCTATTCAAAAAATGCGATGAAGAAGAAGGATACTGGACATATTTGAAAGAAAACTATGACACTATATCTTATGATAATGGAGAAGTTAATGGAAGCTGTATTAATTCTCCTTCTTCCTTTTTGATGCAATTCATAACACGTCAGCTGCCAAATAGAACAGATTATAAAGTTGAGCTACCATTTTACAGCATGTTCGTTGTGACAAAATATGTTTTAGCAGAATTTAAAAGTGGCAGAACAGAGATTATGGATGAAGAATTCGCTAACTCAATAGAGGATGAAATAGAAATAATTGATGATGAGGCAGGATTCAATTTATCTGCTGGTATTGAAGATATTTTAAATGATAGAACTTTCTACGCTGATATGATTGATGCATTAAATGATGATAATTACGAATTGAAGATTGAGTATAACGACGCAAGAGAATATTGGGAGCACCTGAAACAAAAGCAGGTTCCGTTAAGCGGTGATTTCTTTGATATCTTCTAAAAAAAATAAGGTCAGGATTTAGGCTACAAACCTAGTCCTGGCCTTTTTTTCGTTTTGTGGTTTTGGCTTTTTGTTTTTGTGGTTTCGTTTTGTGGGTTTTTTATTTGTGAGTTTTGCTCTATGTTTTTTTGTTTTCTTCCCTGGGCTCCGCCTAGTCCTTCTTGTAAAATTCTGATACAAAGCCATCAGCCCTTAAAAGCAAGCCTTCAATCCAAGGTGGAGTCTGGCCCATTTTCTGGCAAATATCATCTAATGAGGTATCGGGAGTACATTCGATGATAAGTTCATCATGCACATGAGCTACGATGCGTTCATTCTTTAAGGTTCTCATGGCATAGCAGAGGATATCTCTGGAAATGCCCTGGATGATATTCTCGACAAATTTAGGACCGTAGGATTCTAAAGTTTCCCATTTCTTTGTGGCACCCATACCATCGTAATGAATGGATTCACCACCGAAGCGATTCTCACCCATACGAGGATTAACGTAGGCTAGCTTTCTTCCGGATGGAAGATGGATGAATAAGTGGGAACCGGCGTATTCAAAGGAAAGGCTGCCAAGTTTAGTGGTGGTTTTCTCTTTGATAGCTTGCTTAATCATGTTATCAACATTCCACCAGAACCTTACGATATTAGGGTTGGCATTTCTCCATGCATCAACTAGAGGTTGGAGTTCTTCTTCCTTTAAGCCCATTTCTAAGGCTCCCATTGCCTTTAATGCACCTGCCGCCCCGCCATAACCACAGTTATGAACTAGGCAGTTCGATACGGTAAAACGATGATGTCGTCCGGCATTTCGTATGTCATAAAGT
>CAVJWL010000123.1:0-3626 GCA_963653505.1 uncultured Prevotellaceae bacterium | reverse complement strand
AGACATACCATCATTGCAGATACTGATTTAAAATTAATCGAAGTCCAAATCGGTAAAGACTTGGATGTAAAGGATAAGAAGAAATATGAGCTTGAATAGTGACCAAGAAAAAGGAAATAGGCCGTTTCTTCTAAAGCCTGCTGGAAAAGACTATCTCTGGGGTGGAAGTCGTCTAAAGGATGATTTTGATAAACAAATTGATTTAGATCCTCTAGCAGAGACTTGGGAATGCTCAACTCATCCCAATGGTCCTTCTATTGTGGATAGCGGTGAATTCAAAGGAATGTTACTCAGTGATGTACTGAAGCGTCATCCTGAATTTGTTGGAACACATCCTGTTTTGAAAGACGGGCAAATACCGGTTCTTATTAAATTCATCGATGCGAAAAAAGATTTATCCGTTCAGGTTCATCCGAGTGATGAATATGCTTTTGTTTATGAAAATGGATCATTAGGTAAGACTGAGATGTGGTATGTGATTGATGCACTTCCAGATTCTTCTTTGATCTATGGTTTTCACCATACGATCACAAAAGATAAGGTTAGAAAAGCAATCGAGACTGGAAAGTTAGAAAAATATATGAACAAGGTTCCTGTCAAAAAAGGGGATATGTTCTTTATCCCTTCGGGAACGGTGCATGCGATTGGAAAAGGATGCCTTATTGCAGAGATTCAGGAATCAAGTGACTTGACTTATCGTCTCTATGACTATAATCGTGTTGATAAGAATGGAAAATTAAGACCTTTACATATTGAAAAAGCACTTGAGGTGGCCAATCTCAATGAAGTTGAATCACCACATCAGCCGATGGAGGTCTATAAGTTTAGACCTGGAAGAGCAAGTCAGATTCTTGCTAGATGCAAATACTTCCAAGTAGAGAGAATGATTGTGAATACCGAGAGAATAAAAAAACTTGCGGATTTTAGAACTGGTTCTTCAACGTTTCAAGTTCTTCTTTGTTATTCTGGATGTGGTACAATCACAGATGAAGATTATGGAACATCGTCCAATTTTTTTAAAGGAGACTGTATCTTCGTTCCAGCAAATTCTTCTTCACTTAAAATCCATGGAAAAGCTGAATTCTTAAGAATTCGCTGTTAAAGGAGTTATCTATATTTATGAAAGATATTGAAACAAGTTATCAGGAATGGTTAGAGAAAGCAACAGATGATGTTGACTTAGTCAAAGAACTAAAGGCAATGGATTCAGCAAAGAAAGAAGATGCTTTCTATCGTGATCTTGCCTTTGGTACGGGTGGACTAAGAGGAATAATCGGTGCTGGAACTAACAGAATGAATATCTATACGGTTGCAAAAGCCACACAAGGACTTTCTAACTATATTCTTATTAACTTTAAAAAAGGGGATAGAAAGGTTGCTATCTCAAGAGATTCAAGACTCAAGAGTGATGTATTTGCCAATGTAGCAGCAAGAGTGTTTGCGGCAAATGGTATCGAAGTCGCTATCTATCCATATATTTCACCAGTTCCGACACTATCATTTGCAATAAGATATCTTCATTGTTCAGCGGGTGTGATGATTACCGCCAGTCACAATCCATCAAAATACAATGGTTATAAGGTCTATGGAAGCGATGGCTGTCAGATTACAACTGAAGCGGCTGACGAAATCTTAGGATATATTGACGAGATTGATCTCTTCAAGGATATCAAATATATTTCACTTGATGATGGGTTTGAAAAAGGACTGATTTCCTATATTCCTCCTAAAGTCATCACAGCTTTCATTGAAGAAGTGAAGAAACAATCACTTCTTGGTAATGAGATAGTCGATAAGGATGTTGCGATTGTCTATTCACCTTTAAATGGAACTGGTCTAGTTCCTGTAACAAGAACTCTTAAAGAGATGGGATATACCAATATCACAGTTGTGAAAGAACAAGAACTTCCAAATGGATATTTTCCAACCTGTCCATATCCAAATCCAGAAATCAAGGAAGCCATGGCTCTTGGTATGGAATACGCAAGAAAGAATAATGCAGATCTTCTTCTTGCAACAGATCCAGATTGTGATCGAGTCGGTATTGCTGTGAAAGATAAAAATGGCGAATATCAGCTTCTTTCTGGAAATGAAACAGGAATGCTCTTATTCGACTATATCTGCTCAAGAAGAATTGCATTAGGTAAGATGCCTAAGGATCCTGTGATGGTCAAGACTATTGTCACCATCGATATGGCTGAAAGAATTGCAGAGCATTATGGAGTAAAGACCATCAATGTTCTTACAGGATTCAAGTTCATCGGCGAACGGATTGGACTCTTAGATAAAGAAGGACATCCTGAAAGATATATCTTTGGATTTGAAGAATCTTATGGAGTATTGACTGGTACTTATGTAAGAGATAAGGATGCTGTTGATGGTGCGTATATGATCTGTGAGATGTTTGCATACTATAAATCAAAAGGCATTTCTTTGCTTGAAAAGCTTGATGAACTATACAAAATCTATGGATACACCTATAATACATTATATTCTTTCGAATTTGATGGTTCTTCTGGATTTATGAAGATGCAAGAGATTATGTCTAAGTTTAGAAATGGTATCACCTCTCTTGGTGGTAAGAAAGTCATCAAGACACTTGATTATTCATTAGGACTTGACGTACTTCCTAAGAGTGATGTACTCAAATATTATCTAGAAGGTAACTCTTCTGTTGTTGTCCGTTCAAGTGGAACAGAACCAAAACTTAAGACATATATTTCTGTTAGTGCAACAACAAAAGAACAAACTAAAATAGAAGAAGCAAAGATTCATGATGAAATAAGTGAATTCTTTAAATAAATAATAGGTGGTGATTTAAATTTATGGTTAAACTATCAATTATTACAGTTTGCTATAATGCTGAAAAAACAATTAAAAGAACAATTGAATCTATTTTAAATCAATCATATAAGAACTTTGAATGGGTAGTTGTTGATGGTAAATCTAAAGATAAAACTATGGATATCATTAGTGGATATTTGTCAATGTTTAAAGAAAATGGTATAAATGTTACTTTAGTATCAGAAAAAGATAATGGCGCGTATGATGCGATGAACAAAGGCTCTATATTGGCAAAAGCCGAATATTTAACATACATGAATGCAGATGATACATATTATGACAACTTTGCGATTGAAAAGTTTGTAAAGAAAGCAAATGAATCAACTGCTGATATAATATACGGAAATACAATGTTTGTAAAAGCGGGGGGGGGTATTTTAAGGAAAGCATTACCTATTGAAACAATTGTTAAACATATTCCATTTTGTCCGCAGGCTGCTTTTATTAAAAGTGAAGTACAACGTAAATTCATGTTTGACACAGCATTTAAAATAAGTGCTGATTATGATTTTTTTCTAAGAGCATATCAATCTAAATCTCATTTTTTAAGAATTGATGAAGATATTGCTATATTTAATTTTGGTGGTATTTCAAATCAAAATATTCTTAAAACATATGATGAAGATACTGCTGTTAAAGTGAAAAATGGTTTAGAAAAGAAAAATTGTTTCAAGAGAAAATTACTTAGATTAAGATTTATTATTAAAAATAAGATAACGAATAGGAGATAACTTATGAAAAAAGCATTAATTACAGGTATTACAGGACAAGATGGTTCTTAT
>CAVJWL010000122.1:0-3638 GCA_963653505.1 uncultured Prevotellaceae bacterium | reverse complement strand
GAAATAGAATATGTAAGAGATATAGACAATAAAAAATGGCATTATTTCAATATTGTAATAGCCAAAAAACGTCATTATTTCAACATGTTTTTGATTCAAAAACGTCGAAATTTCAAGATTTTAAGGAAAAGTTATGAGAAATTTATATCATTTTGAATTAAAGAGATTCATTACTTTATATTTTGTAAGAAAATGAGTAAAAGCATATAATTTGTTTACATAAAATCTTTAATGGTGGGGGAAGTTAAAAATGAAAATTCAGGAATTTTGTACATACAATCAACAAGATGCTTTAACAGATGAAAAGCTTAGCTTGGAAGAGCTTGAAAAAATCTTTGGACAGTCGGAAAAAATGGAAGATGAAAAAGGTTTGGAATACAGCTTTGGTTCCGTTATAGGTTATGTAAAAGAAATTTTTAAGGATGAAAAAAGTCAAGATATGGTAAAGATGGTTCTTTTAGATCAGAATTTTAAGGATTTTTCTTGGAATGGAAAACCAGTCCTTTTTTCAAGAAGAGCAAAAACTTCTGAAAACAAAATCATGGATTTAAATCGCTATTATACCCAATCCCTTTTTTATAATGGAAAAGAAGTCTTTACAAGAAAAGCCGATGAATATGGAGCAATCCCTGAATCTAGTCAAAAGCCAAAGATTGAAGTTTTAAAAGAACAATTAGAATTTCAAGGCTATCATTGCGATATCAAGATTCTCGCTCAATTTCTTTTAGCGCTTGATACCAATCAAATGATCATTCTTCATGGTGCACCAGGAATGGGAAAGACCAGTCTTGTCTCCCATTTGGCCAAGGCTCTTGGCTTTGAATATAAAATCATTCCAATTCGACCAAATTGGATGGATAATCAGGATTTAACGGGATATTTTAACCCAGTAGAGCATCGATATTATTCAACGCCTTTTTTAGATGCTTTGTGTCAGGCAAAGGAAAATCCAGAAAAACATTATTTTATCTGCTTGGATGAGATGAATCTTGCCCATGTCGAATATTATTTTTCTGATATATTAAGTGCAATGGAATCAAAAGAAGCAATTCCTTTATATGCAAAAAAGGATTGGGAGGATGCCTTAAAACGATTGGAAGTGCTATTAGAAAATCAAGATGGAAAGTCCATTACATACTTGGATGCAAAGATTGATTATGATAATCTTACCAAACGTTATACTCCAGAATTTCAGCTTCCTGAAAATGTAACCTTTATTGGAACACTCAATATGGATGCGACAACCAATGATTTAAGTCCAAAAGTAATTGATCGAAGCTGTATTATTAAAGTGGCTCAAGATACACAAGAAGCTTTAGTGGACTATGAAAAAGGAAGTCTGTCGGAAGAAGAGATGAGAGGAAAGGATTCCTTTGAATCACAACTTTTACATGCTTTAAACAAGAAAATATCAAATCGTGTGGAAAATCAAAGAATGCGTATGATAAAAAGATGTGAAAATGAATATTTAAAGGGGATTTTATCGAATCAAGATTTTCAAGATTTCTTTCTTGCGATGAAAGTATTGCCAGCACTAAATGTAGAAGATGTAAGCTGCATCTTAGATGCAGATCACTTTCAAGTTGGAGATTTTATGATTGATAGTGAAAATATAGATTGGAAAGAAAAATATCCATTAACTGTGGCCTATTTAAAAGAAATGTGTGATCCAGAAATGAATATCATTAATTATTGGAAGATCTGATACTCCCGACGACTAAAGTCGTGGGGTTCTAAGCTACGCGGAGTTCTCGTTTCATCGCCATAGGCAGAAACGCCTAGTCCAGTTTCACTTAGATTAGATATCCTATCTTGCTAAAAGATATGCTTCTTTGTTTCGCCCACAAGCATTATGCTCATGACTTTCACATGCATTTTTGAATATCATTTAACGTCGATCGTATCAAAACGACGGATAGTTATTACTATCATAGATAGGTACTATCTTAAGGTTAGCTAATGTACCAAGTTAGCTGACCTTTTTCTTTAAGTTTGCTGATTTCAATATCTTGCAAAGATTTGAAGTTCGCAAAGTCTTGCTTACATTTTAGTTTATTGATGGTTCTTAAATCTGTTTCTACATGTTCTAACACATATGCACTTAACATATCTCTTTGTACTACGATTCCTTTGGATAGTTCAATCATTCTATCTTTTAGTTCTTTATGTTTGTATGTTTCATCTAATGGATTGTATTGTGATGCTTTTACACGAAAAGTATCTACTTCTTTTATTTGCTTGTTTTTGTAGCTTAACTTTCTAGTGATAATCTGCATCAACATTGCAGGTGCTCTATTGCCAAGTGTCTTACCGTAGCGTTTCTTACTGTTATAACGACCATTCTTATTTTTAGTCGTCTTCTTAGAACGTTTTTGTAGTCCTTGAAATTGCATCTTTTCTACACGAATATCTGTACCACTCGCAATGATTTGATTGGCAAGTGTTTCGTGTGCAGCTTTCCGTTTGACTGACATTTTTCGATAGACTTCAGCTCTTTGAGCTTTTAGCTGTTTGTAGGCATTAGAGAAGTTCCACCTCAATCTGCCTTTTTTGATTGTTCCATTAGGTTCATAGTTACTAGGATTTGTAGCACGTTTAGAGCGTTCCATCTTACGCTCGATACGTCTTAGTTTTCTTTCATCTGTAGCACATTCAGGTGCAAGCTCATACAAGTGTACTTCGTTCTTATTAGAAACCGCAATTGTACTTACGCCAATATCGATACCTTGTGGAGTATCATCACCATATACACGATTCTTTTGAGGTGGAACACCTTCAAACACAAGTTGAGCGAACCATCTCTTCTTACCTCTTATAATACGTGGTTTGATTCTAACGTATTTCACTCTATCTTGTAGAGCTTGCATTGCATATTGGTCGTTGCGTTTGATGACGATTGGAAATCTGTATTTCTTACAATAACAAACTGTTAATGTTTGTCTATCAAAGTAGAAGCCAGTAGCAGAAAATTTCCCTTCAATGGAAATCAATCCATTTTTAAGACTACAGAAACGGACATGTTTCGCTTTACCGTATTTCACTTTTTCTAAAGCTAGATAGGCCCTAGTCGCAAGCTTTTGTGCTTCGCCACTACCAAGCATGTTTTTACCATATCTATCTTTGAAATGATTTGAAGGTGTCTTAGCATAAGCATGTAAAGCATATTCATTAAATCCATGATACTCACAAGTATCATTCATAATCTTTGTTAACTGTTTTTTGAGTTTGATCTCTGTTTTCGAAATGTTTGTTTTTCTACAAAGTTTTCTGTACTCCGCTAACGCATTTTTGTATGCAGGGTCATGTTGTACTTTGTGTAGACGTTTTAATCCTTCATTAAGAATATCGTTATAGATAGCTATCGCTATCTTATCGAGTTTATCTAATACAGAAGAAGGATTTGCATCATCAAAAGATAAAGCATATTCAACTGTATAAGATGGTGTAGATGCTTTTCTTGCCATGATGCATACTCCTTTCTACTTTCTTTTTTGGTCCTCGATGTACTTCATGATTGTTGATTCACTGATGTGTCCAACCGTACATGAGAAATAGCTTCTCGTCCAAAGGCTTGGAATTCTAGACTTAAGCCAAGGAAATTCTTCTCTTAGCTTTCTAGAACTCACACCTTTTAATTG
>CAVJWL010000121.1:0-3821 GCA_963653505.1 uncultured Prevotellaceae bacterium | reverse complement strand
CATATTGCTTTTACGATGTAAGGTCTAATAAATTTGCCCTTTCTTTAGCTTCTTCAAATTCCTCTTTTGAACATGGAACCCAATCATATATTGCTAAAATTTTAATGTCATATTCCACATTCTCCAGGTAAGAATAATAATCAACATTAGTGTCAATGGTTATTACATCTGCACATAGATTATTGGTATTTGATTCTGTTATACGCATGTAAGCCTCAAAACAATCACCAAATCTCCTTTTGAAACATTCATTCCCAACATCACCGTTGATTAATTCTTCAAGCCCATTAACTGTAGTCATTAACTTGGCCAACTCATCACGTATGAGTTTAATCCTTGCTTCCACTCTTCTATCTTCCATGTTACTTTATCGTTTTATTTGTTAATACTGATGCAAAGATACACTAATAAAATGATACCACCAAATAATTCCTATTAAAGAAAGTTAAAAGTAGGGAATTGTATTATTCTTCTTTAAGCTTAGTTTCTATGAATCTTAACACCTTTCTCTTTGCCTCTTTGAATTCGTTCTCATTTACTTCGGTAAAATCACTTAAATTTCCGTAAAGTGTGTAACATTGCAGCGAGACTGGAAAGTATACAAGGTTGTAAAAATCGTCAGTGGCTGGGTTTATGATGTATTCCACCCTTTCACACTCGAACTCACCCCAAGCTAAATCATTGTAGTCATCCTTGCGTTCAAGTGGGCTAACTTGCCTTAGGTAGGTATGGTAGATATAACTTGATTGGTGTACTTGTTTGTAGAACCTGCCAGGTTGGAATTTCTCCATGGCAATTTCTGCCATTTCATCATTTATGGCATCAATAGTTTCCTGGGGCTTTTTCTTGAGTTTTCCAGTCTCTATTTCCCTTTTTATGTCTTGTAATTGCTTGTATAATTCTTCGATTCTTTCCATACTTTACTTTAATTTAGTGCTTAAAAAATTTATTCCTTTCTTCATTACTTCTTTAAACTCGTTCTCATTAATTTCCTCCCATTCTCTCATTAACTTGCTTATTGTGCCACAGATTTGAGTATTAAATTGATAGTGATAGTCAGCTTTGTCACAATCAAAAGATATCTCATCTTCGCATTCCACATGTCCACAACGGTTCCCATATAAGTACTCATCATGTCCTATAAGCGAAGAAGAGGCTTTTATATAATGATGCACCTCTCTTTTTGTATAGTGAGTTATTGAATGATAGAACTTCCCTTTTTTAAATTGAGATGGAATTTCCTCCTCAACAGTGATATGAACAGGTATATCTACTTTAATTGGACATTTTTTTACATGTTTACATTTAGGCGCATGGTTATAAAAATATTTCTTTAAAATCTCAATGTCAAATTCGTTATTCTTTTCCATATTCTTTTTATTTCAAGCTGTTTATTAATCTATCAATCATACTCTTCTTTTCTTCGTCATCCAAGGAATCTTTAAGCTGCTGGAGTAATCCAATCTTTGTTTCCTTGGTAACACTTACTTGACTAGTAAGATTATAATTTGGATTGTTGTATTTCATATGCGTCAAAATTTTACTATAGGAATCTTTTCTATTTCCTTAGCCATCTCTATCCCTGCCATCACTTTCATACACATTTCCTTTGTGGCATAAAAAGATTCTTTGTAAATTGCATTCATTGGCAATATTTCTCTCGTCATATAGTCATAAACGCAAGATTGGGCAACAGCAAAAGTCATCTTTGGCTTTCCGTCTTTAATTGCCCATGATGCAAGTTTAAATTTGGGCTTCCACGAAATCCCAAGAAAAGTTTTATTGGTGTCATGCCAGGACATTACTTGCTTAAAATCAAAATTACCTACGGTCCTAAGTTCTATCAGATTAATACAATTAATATATGCATTTCCTTTACATTGGCCATAGAGAATATTTGGCTTTCTATCCCAGCCCATAACAATATCCTCTTTTGCGTCATTATAGCAAGATATTGGATTAGTGTAGAAGGCAATATCTCTACAAAAACAGTCTTCGTTTTCTTCTTTGGCAAACAAGATATCTTCCAATGGTGTATGAATTTTTATAGAATGAAATGCTTTTGAAACGTCTATTAGATTGCAATAATTATAAGACATTTTACTCATATCAAGTTGAAGGGAAGTTATCTTACACTGAGTAATATTCCCTCGTATTTTTGTGTAGTAGATTCCACTGTTTATGCAGATTTCACTTTTCATATCTCTTATTCCTTTACTTCAATATCGTCAATGTACATCCACTTAATAACTCTAAGCTTCCAAACCAAATATTTCCAAGGATTTGCCTGACTTACTTTCTCCTTTTTCGTGTCCCAGTTTATTACAGTATGTTCATTATGATTAAATGAATTATACAATACAATAATAATTCCCCCTATGGGTTCATCATTAGGGGTATGCCATATTGACTTCTTGAAGCTGTCTATAATTTCTTTTTCGTCCATAGTCTTATTTTGCCTTTTTTTAATTACCATCCAGGTTGTTCTATCAATTCCATTGTTGAAAATACGTCACCAGACGACAATTCACGCAATGATTGTGCTATATCTCTAATTGTAACCAGTGACACCAATGCCTTATCTTTATCATTGCAACCTTTAATTGTCTCATAACAAGAGTATAAAGATTCTGACAACCTTTTAAGACATAGGTTTGTCTCATCATTGGACTTATTCTTGTACCATTCAGCACCTGCTGCAAATCCTTGACATAATAAATTAGTCTTTGCTCTGGGATAGGTAAATGCTCGAATATAATCCCTTGCTGCTTCGTGAATATCCATATTCTTTGTTGTTTTTATTTGTTTAACATGTTGCAAAATTACCAAAAGAAAACAAGACTACCAAATTTCTCATGTTAAAGAAACTTAATAGTCTTGTTATTTATAATATCTAATCATCAAAAGTGCCAATCTTTAAAGCTTTTTCTTTAAGGAAATAGTCAATAATTAAATCTTCAAGTTTGCATAAACAACTATCTATTGACTCCGAATTAATATCTTCAGTTTTAATATCTGAAAGGGAGATTGAAGCATATTTTGTTTCTATAGAATCAGTTGTTTCATTGTAATGATACTCAACATTTATTTCATTATTCTTTTCATCAATAAAATAAAGAAGTTGAGGAAACTTGCTGTTTAATATCATAAATGCGTCATGTACAAGTTGCTTTCTTGATTTATGAAGATTGGCGTGTTTTGACATCCATGCTATGCCAGCCATAAAAGCATCATACAAAGATGAGGTCTCATCTTTCTCATTATCTCCTATATACTCTTCAGCAGCTCTCACTGATTGAAGACTAAAATCAAGTTTTGTCTCAGCATCTGTTATCATATCATTATGAAACATTCTTTCAGACAATGCGTATTGGTATTCTTGCATTGCCTTTAATTGTTTCTTCATCAATGTTTGCTGATATTCTTCAAACTTGGAGAAAGTTTTACTATCAACTAATTCTTTCAAGTTGGAAATTTTTCTTATCAAATTATTTCTTTCTTGAATAAAGTATTTCCTTGTATTCTTCATATATCAATACTCTTCTTCCTGTGTATTACTCAGTATATAGTTACAACCAGCAATATATGCATTTCTCAAATCTCCAGGAGTAAGTTCAGACTTCTTGCTTACATTACGCATAAAGTTATCTACATACTCCTTGGATTGGTTCGTTATATTTTCCTTTGTCCACATATTAAAAAATTACCATATCTCAAAATCATCATTTATAATCCAACCAAGAGCAGTCAACCGAGACGTAAGTGCAAGCAAATATTCTTTCATTCCATGCAATTGCATCTTCATTAACTCATATTGATAG
>CAVJWL010000120.1:0-4417 GCA_963653505.1 uncultured Prevotellaceae bacterium | reverse complement strand
TATGCCTACTACTTTCATGCGTGTATGTACCATGGGAACTGCTACTCAGTGGAAGCTAATTTTGTTGAATTGGTCATATCTACATAATATGGCTATACCTACATTAGGTGTTAATAAAAAATATACTGGTGGCTTGTCAAGATTACTTGTGACTGGATATATGACAAATATAGCTAAGGCCGACTATGCGGCGATGTATCCGACAAGTCAGATAACATGGAATATTGAGCCATGCACAGATTTTATGCATGTTACATTAGCCATGCTAAAATATGTCTTAACACAACGTGAATATCATAAAGGTTTGAAAAAAGCTTCAGAAAAAAAAGCTGAAGCCATATATAACCAAATAAAAGATATGGATAAAAGCCTTCCTGAATATATTAAATTAAACACCGAACGAAATACTATCCTTGCAGATTTTATTAATCATGATAACCAACAGCTCGTTTTGAAAAAACTTGCAAATAGCTGGTTCGGAAGTCTTGGGTGTCCAGCACTTAATCCATGGGGAGATTTGGAGGCTGCTGAAAAAACCACTTGTATTGGAAGGCAGCTACTCAGAATTATGATATATTTTCTAAAAAGTTTAGGCTATATACCAATTGTAGGTGACTCAGTATCAGGGGATTGCCCCCTGTTTATCAGAAATAAACAAACTGGAATGATTGATATTAAGCCTATCAGTGAGCTTATTAATGAAAGTCATGTTGAAATTGATGCATTAGGTAGGGAATATGATTACTCTGATAAAGATTATGAAGTTCTTTGCCGTTCTGGATGGCGTAAACCTAACTACATTTATAGGCACAGCACAGACAAAGATATTTATCGAGTAAGTGATAATAATACTTGTGTAGATGTAACAAAAGACCATTCTTTGTTTGATTCAAATAAAAAAGAAATAAAGCCAACTGAAATCAATAAATCAACAAAACTTGAATTCAACCAAAATAATATTTGGTCTGATTTCAACGGTATAAATGATAACTTTGATGATGAGTATTTTATCAACCAATCTAGAATCTTTTCATGTAATGATTCTAAGTTGGTTAATTATCCGTGGAAAGATGCTAAGTCGGTTGTTAGACTCTGTAAAGCAGCTAAATCCGTCCCTATTTCTTGCTTGAATGCAACTCTCGAACATAAGAAACTATTCATAGATAATATTACAACTGAAATATCATTAGAAAATGGATATTCAAAAACTGCTGTAGCAGGATTTAATTACATAAAGAAATGTTTAACTACCAAATAAAAAAAGAAAGATGCCAAAGAAATTAGATACCAAGACATTCATTGAGCATGCAATGAAGAAGCATAATGGGAAATACAGTTATGAAAAAACTGTAGTAGTTGATAGAAACAAACCTGTCATAATTACATGCCCAGAACATGGGGACTTCCTACAAACCCCAAGAGACCATATTTCAGGGAAAGGATGCCATGAGTGTGGGAAAAAAGGCTCAAAAGAAGCAAAACAAAAAGATACTGCTTACTTTCTTGAAAATGCAAGGAAAACACATGGTGATAAATATGACTATTCAAAAGTAGTGTATACTAAGGCAAAAGAAAAAGTGACAATTATTTGCCCTATACATGGAGAATTCCAACAGACACCATGCGGACATGTTAGGGGAGCTGGGTGTCCACATTGCAAAGGTGAATTAAGAAAACAAAGGGCTAAGTGGACAGAGGAGGATTTTATGAAATTAGCAAAGGAGAAATATGGTGATACACTTGATTATTCTAAAACACATTTCATAAACTCTTCAACACCTACGACTTTTATTTGCAAGAAGCATAATTTGGAGTTCTCAAGAACACCTTCACAATTGATTTATAAATATGGTTGCCCGTTATGCGGTTTTGAAAATAAAGCAATTCATCATAAAAAGACAACAGAACAATTCATAGAAGAAGCTAAGGTAATACATGGTGATAGGTATGATTATTCTCAAACAAACTATATAAACAATCACGAAAAGGTACACATTATATGTAAAACTCATGGTGGATTTTGGCAAAAACCCCAATTGCATCTATATGGTGGAGGCTGCCCTCAGTGCTATGGAAATGTTCCATATACAAATGAATCATTTATTGAAAAAGCAAATGGAATCCACCATGGAGAATACGATTATAGCCAAGTAAAATATGTGAATTCTCACACTCCAATTGATATTATCTGTCCTGTACATGGTCTATTCTCACAAATGCCTTATAAACATCTTGAAGGGCATGGCTGTCCAGAATGTCAGCAGAGCAAACTTGAATCATCAATAAAATACGTATTACAAACAAATAGTATAATTTATGAAAGAGAGAAGAGTTTTGCGGAGTTGGGTGCTTACCGATATGATTATTACATACCCTCAAAGAAAATTCTAATTGAATGTCAAGGAGAACAACATTTTCTATCTATACCATTCTTTTATAAAAGGAATAACCTTAAAGATAGAATTGGAAATGATTATAAAAAGTGGAACTACGCACAAGACAATGGCTATACCCTTTTATACCTTATGCCTGTTTCGGAAGTTCCATGGAAAGATGAAAAATTTCATGGTATGTACACTGAGGAGAACATTTTCTATTCGGCAAATGAAATGTTCGAATACATAAAGAATGTTAAAGACATTGAATAAATTTGTCATTTCAATTTCATATTCTTATCTTTGCAAGAAGAATTAAAAACAAGAGTATAAACTTATAATTTTACACATATGTTTGAAAGTAAAATTTTAAAAACAAACGAAACAAGTACCGTCTATGATATTTCATTGGACGGTACATTCATTGATGCATTCACTGGGCTTGTGCTCCATAATACTGATGGCTTTGACTTCAAGCTTCCAGAGAAATATCGTTATACAGAAGAGAATCCTTACATAGGAAAGGGTCTTAACCGCTATACAAAAAAAGGAAAGGAATATGTTGGGGTTGATGCTGACCTTGCAGAGTTTAATGATAAATTTCTTAATAAATCATATAATGGTTCAAAAGATAATATGTCAGCAAATGAGGTTGACGAATTCGTAGTGTCATCCGTGAATGTTTCAAGGAAAAATTATCTTTGTCTTATGCAACGTGACGGCTCAATCAAAAAAGTCGGTAACACAATGAAATCCCGTAAGATGTCTGGCTACCTTCAAAAGTTTATAAATAAAGCTTGTGATATGCTTATTATGGGAGATGGGTCTGGATTCCTTCGTGAATATTATAAATATATTGATGATATATATAATTATCGTATTCCTGTGCGTGATATTGCGTCAAGGGGTAATATCAAAAAGGAACTCTCTTCCTATGTTGAAGATTGTTGTAAACTAACTAAATCTGGCTCGAAGAAGTCAAGACAAGCCTGGTATGAACTAGCAATACACAATCATCTTAATGTTAGCCAAGGTGATACTATATATTATGTGAACACTGGGACAAAGAAGTCAGAGAGTGATGTAAAAAGAATTACACATCAATTCATCAAAGACCCTGAAAATCCAACAATGGAAGTTGAGCTTACGTCAAAACTAAAAAGTCAGCTTATAAAGGCTGAGTGTGGCATTGAGAATATTAATTATCGTGACCTCAAGACAAAGCAAATAAAGGAACGTCTAAAGAAATACATTATACGTGAAGAAGATGAAATTATTCTTAATTGCAAAATGGTTCCTCTTGATGTCATTGAAAATGAAAAAGAACTACTTTGTTCTGACTTACCTGACATGGAATACAATGTTGTTAAATATATTGAACAATTTAACAACCGTATAAAAC
The DNA here is from genome assembly GCA_963653505.1 of uncultured Prevotellaceae bacterium. GTDB lineage: Bacteria > Bacillota_I > Bacilli_A > RFN20 > CAG-288 > Enterosoma. The sequence goes on along the minus strand of CAVJWL010000120.1, from coordinate 640 downwards.
CATTTCTTGTGTGTTATAGCCCAGAGATTCGTGACCAAATTCTCATAAAGAACCCATCTGAAGAAAAATGTTGGACTGAGGAACAATCTATCCTTGTTCATGGCTACCCAATGAAGCCTGGTGACCAAGATACTTATGAAGCCTTAATGACTCCAGAAAGAAAAGAAATTGAATTTTGGATAAAAATTAATGAGATTCCACCTTTTGTTAAAGAATGCAATATTGATTGGGATAAGCTTGTTAATGATTATAAGGAAACTTTAAAGAAGGAAGCTTGTGAGTTGTTCCAAGCAGAGAATGAAAAATATTTGAATGCCTTGTCAGAACTGACACAAGATGATATAGACAAATATTATGAAGATGGTATTATTCCAAAATCTATTGAAGAAATAGTCACTCTCAATCCTACAGATATGAAATTTTATTTCATTAGAATTCCTGATATGAATCCTACTACTGGTGGGTATTTGTTTGATGATTTAAAGTTGTCAATGGAAGAGCATGGAATTGAGATTGAGAAACCTTCTTATGATGATGCGTTTTGACTTTTTTTGCGCAAAGCCAGAGACCTGTGAGGGCCTCTGGCTTATTTTTCTTTTTAAGACAATTTATCAAGCAAGCTCTTAACCATTCTCTCAAG
>CAVJWL010000119.1:0-4461 GCA_963653505.1 uncultured Prevotellaceae bacterium | reverse complement strand
CAGGTCGACAAATCGAAATTTGTCGTTCATTCAAGGTATTTTTTATGGGAAATTTTGACATTATTCTCATCTACCATAGCGTACTCAAGGGTTGTATCTATCTTGGCGTGACCTAGCATCTTTTGAACTTGTTCGATGGGCATGCCTTTATCTATAGCTTTTGTAGCTAAAGTTCTTCTAAATTTATGAGGATGAACTCTTCCTAAACCAACTTTCTTTCCTATCTTCTTTAAAACAGTTTCTACACCACTGATTTGAAGTCTATTATGAGGTTTTGAAAGACTTACAAATAGTGCTTTAGAATCGTCATCTCTTGAATCTAAATACTGTTTTATTTCAATTTTAGTTCTTGCATCAAAATAAACCTTTCTTTGCTTATTTCCTTTACCTAATACAACACATTCCTTTGCTTCCATATTCAAATCTGAAATGTTGAGCTTAACAAGCTCCCCTACTCTGACACCTGTTGATATTAGGAAGTCGATGATTGTTAAATCTCGATGGCTAGATACATTTTGCCTTATGAGCTCAATCATTTCATCTGAATAGGTTTCTTTAACAGTTTTACCTATCTTGATCTTATGAATTCTTCTTGTTGGACTCTTCATGATATAGTTCTCAGATTCTAACCAAGTAAAGAATGTTGAGATAACTCTTCTTACATTATCGATTGTGATCTTTGAAGCTCTGCTTGCTGTAGCATAATCTGATAGATATCTTCTTATATCTTCAGTTTCGATTACCAAATAATTCTTTGTAATTGATTTAAAGAATGCCTTTAGAGTTACATCATAATATTTGATGGATCTTTCAGAGCATCCTTCAATACGTTTAGCGTCAACAAATAATTTAAGAGCATCATCATTTGTAATAGGATTACCATCATCAATTTTTCTGACTTCAATCCCTTCAAAACATTTTGAGATGGTACCTTTGACTGCCTTCACGTCTTTCTTCCAAATAAATGGTTTCATTGCATCAAGTAGCAATGCTAAAAATTCTTCTTTTTCCATAATAAAAGCCTCCTATGGTATTGTCCAAAAGGAGGCCTTATATTGATAATATATTAGATTCTAGCTGATGAATAAACGGAGTTATGAAGAAGATTTATAAAATTATATAGTGGGTCAGTATTTTCAAAAATATCGATGTATTCTTGATGTTTGAATGGCTCAGAATTATATAGATCTTGAGCTTCTATATCACCGTTTTCCAAGACGAAATTAACGATTTGATGAAGGAAATCCTGTTGTTTCGAGTTGAAATTATATTTGTTTTGATAATCAGATAATAGTGAAGTAACCTTATCTTTATCAATTCCAACAATTGAACGTACAAAGACGCCAAAACTATGATTATTAGCAATACTATCATAATCTTCTTTAGTACCAAGTTCTTTACAAAGAATATTTTCCAATTCTTTGATATCGTCATCATTTAATTGAATAAGGTTCTTTACCTTGTAAATTGCACCTTTATCTGAATTGTCTGAAAGATAATCTATAACTCTTTGCTTATAGTTCTTAAATTGAGGTCTAGGAGGCTTTCCTCCTTCTTTTTCAATTGTTGAATCCTCAAAATTAGATTCGATGATTGTATAGATGTCTCTATCTAGGAACTTAATCAATTCACGAAGTTCAATTCTGACTTTCTCTAATTTTGTGATGCTTATATTCTCCCAAAACTCATCCTTTAAAACTTCTTTGATGAACTCTTTCTTAGCAGCTACATCAGGAATGGTGAATTTATTGGTTAAGGCATCACAAATGGTTGTTACTTTCTGGATTGCCTTTGAGTAATCCTTATCGCCAACAATCTCATCAAGTTCCATGTTGAAAATCCAAAGATCGAAGTATTTAGATTGTTCTTCATCGCTATTTGCATCGACTAAAGGAGTGAGTTGTTTCTTCATCTCTTTTAGTTCAATTAAGCTGATGTAATCCCAATTTTTAGCATCATAATATTTATCGACGTATTTCAATGATGTCTTGACGTTTATCAAGTCTCTATTGAGTTTTTTAATCTTATTGATGCATTCTTCTTTGTATTTCAAATAGTATTCTTTATGTTCTTCATTTTCCTGATGTTCAGCCTTTTGAAGCTCGAATACCATATCAAGTTTTAATTCAAAGATTTTTTGAGATAGATTCAAGGAAGTCTTAGCATCTCTTCCGTCAGGATGTATTCTAAAGAATTCAAATACATCACAAAAATCAAAGATGTAAAAACCTTGTTTATCATCACGATTCATCAAAGGAGAATCTTCATTTCCTGCTTCAAAATAAGACTTATCTGGAGAATAAACGTTTAATTCCTTACACGTTCTAGTTCCTCTTCCAATCATCTGCCAGAATTTAATCTTAGAATAGACTCTTTTGAAGAAGACGAGATTTACAACTTCAGGAACATCAATACCTGTATCAAGCATATCAACAGATACAGCAATTGTTGGTTCACCATTCTTCTTTGAGAAATCATCAATTAAAGTTTGAGCGTAATTTACATAGTTATCGATAAGTTTACAGAATCCTTTACCACCAAGGTCAGGATATAAAACGTTGAATCTCTCAACAATTTTCTCGGCATGGAAATGATTAGCAGCGAATATAATGGTTTTACCGAGCTTTTCGCCACCTTTGATTCTCATTCCTTCATTCATCAAGGTTTGAATAACGTGGTCGATCGTATCCGTATTCATGATACGTTTTCTAAATTCTTCACCATCGATTTCTTCAGGTAAATTTCCTTCTTCATCAGCAAAAAGATTTTCGTATTGTTCTTTCTCTTCTGGAGTTAATTTGTCATAAACCAAGCCATTCTTTAAAAGTTTTGTTGTTCTTTCAAATGCATGATAATCAACAAGGAAACCTTCCTTAACGGCGGTTTCATAATCATAAGAGAAAGTAGGCTCTCCTTTTGGTAAGTTAAATAATTCGTAAGTTGATGAATCGACTTGTTCTCTTGGAGTGGCAGTCAATCCTAATAGTAATGAATCAAAGTAATTGAAAATCGCTCCATATTTGTTATAAACGGATCTATGACACTCATCGACAACGATTAAATCAAATTTAGCAACACCGAATTTTTTGTTCTCACAATCAATCAAATTGATCATTGTTTGATATGTGGAGAACATAATTCTAGCGTCATAATCTCTCTCTGATTCTTTTTGTTCAGACAAAACACTAATTGTGCTATCAGGTAGATATTTAACAAAAGCATTCTTAGCTTGATTAATAAGTGCGGTTCTATCAGCAAGGAAAAGTACATGCTTAGTCCAATTGAAGCGTTGAAGTACATCTACGATAGAAATAGCACATCTTGTCTTACCAGTTCCTGTCGCCATAACAACCAATGATTTTCTTTTCTTTTGGTTAAAATTCTCACATACAGCTGTACAAGCATTTTGAATGAAATATCTATCAGAAATATTAGTATTTATTCTTGTATCCGTGATATTCGATAAATTTCTTCTAATAATAAGAGAATGAAGTTCCTCTCGGGTATAGAATCCATATATCTTTCTAGGTGGGTAGCCAGCAGCATCCACTATTTTCAAAGAATAGCCGTTTGTATAGAAAATAACTGGTCTAATTCCATATATTTTCTCAATGCAATCTGCATAAAGCTTAGCTTGTTGTGAACCAACAATTTCATCAACGCTTGTCTTTTTAGCTTCCACAACTGCAAGAGGTTTTCCGTCATTATCATAAAGAACGTAATCAGCGTAACCTACGCCTTGACTATTAGGCATTCCATCTAATTTAATTTCAATGCATGCCATACCAGCCTTAATGATGCCTTCTTTATCACAAATTTCCCATCCAGCCTCTTCCAATGCTGAATCTATATATAGTTTTCTAGTCTCTGCTTCTGTGAAGTCCAAACCAGATTTTGCTTTGATATTGTTTTTGATACCTTCTTTATATTTCTTAATATCATCAGGGTTATCAGGTTCACTTTCTGGTTTGATTTCATCATTAGCTGAAGTATTAATATTTGGATTTTGATCGAATACCTTCTTATCAAATACAGGATCTCCGATGTTTACATTTAAAAAATAGAAAAGTCCTTTAATCGTATCATGCAATGCATGTAAGGCTCCGATAGCCTCTTTTTTAGAGACATCTTCACCATGAGCTCCATTGTTACCTATTTTTCTTACATAATGCACGCTAGAAAGCAAAGAATCATCTAAATAAGAGGAAAAGCATCCATCCGAAATTAAATCAAATAGAGTATAGTCTTCTGGATATGATCCATATTTGATTATATAAAATGATTTGATTAATGATTCTAAAGCATTTCTACTTGCTACAGCACTTAAAGAAGGAGTTGTATAAACTGCCATCTCTGCCTGATTGCAGTATGAATATAGCTTTTTAAAATCATCTATATCTTTTAAAAAATCAAAATTCATGGTTAAACCTCCTTTCATTCACTGAAATATTCATCCATTTT
>CAVJWL010000118.1:0-4796 GCA_963653505.1 uncultured Prevotellaceae bacterium | reverse complement strand
TAGCTGAAGATTTTAAGCATGTGTATGCACCAGAAGTAACGACTAAAGAAGAGTTTCAAAATAGATTGAGTTCGTTCGTTTGTAAATGGCAAAGAGCGTATCCAAAACGCATGAGATTGTTGTCAGAAACTAAAGGACTTGATACCTATTTAGACTTTCCTAAATGCCTGCGCACATCGCTATATACATCGAATCAAATTGAAAGCGTGAATTCTATTATCAAGAGCGAAACTAAGAAGAGAAGACTTATCAATTCAGAAGAGAACGGCATTATCGTGCTTGCTAGTGCTATTATTAAGTATGAAAGAAAGACAAGAAGATTAAGAGGCTTTAGTGAACTTACTGAAAATGAAAAATCAGACATGGGGTTTGAGATAGCCTCATAGCTCATAACCTACATCGATGTAGGTTATGAAGAAGATGAAGATGTGATTAAGAAATAAAGTTATTAACATTATCAAAAAGATTACACATAATTATTGACAAGTCTCTTTACAATTCAACAGGAAATCAGAAAATTATTAGGTTTAAATGTTGGTTATAGATTTTTCTTTATTGTCAATAGTATCAAGTCATTTTAGCTAATCCTACCATCTGTGTTTTAAAATTGATTAAAAACGATAGTGAAGCAAAAAACTATAATCAAAAACGAAAACGATATCCTAGAATTGATGATTAGATTTATTGATTCGAATATCTTATTTTCAACTATTTTTTCAAAATTTTATTTTTGATATTATTTTAATAAAAATTAATATAAAACAACGTATTATTTTTAAAATTTTCATTGTATTTGATTTAAAAATCTTTATAATATTTGAGCTGACTAAATGCTGGTGAATGGCTAGTTCCTCAATGCACCATTCAACTGGGTTTGGCCGAACATATATAATGAGGTAAATAATTATGGCTTTAACTAAAGAAGAAAAGACTACTGCTATCAAAGCAAATCAACAAAACGAAAAAGACACTGGTTCTACTGAAGTCCAGATTGCTCTTTTAACCAAGAAGATTGAAAAACTTACCAAGCACATGACTGCTAATCCACATGATTACTCTTCTAAGCGTGGTATGGATATCATCATTGCAAGAAGAAAGAACCTTCTTTCTTATCTTAAGAAAACAAATCCTAGCAAGTTCGAAGAACTTTCTAAGAAAAAGAAATAAACCATTTTATTTAACATTGAGGATTGAGGCATTTTATGCCTCTTTTTCTTTTTAAAAATGAAAAAAGAGATTATAATTTAAATTATGAAAAAGAAAGATATTGTCGTAGCTATCGGATCAGGCCCTGCTTCTTTGATGGCACTAACAGCTCTTTATGATGAATGTGAAATCTATCTCATTGAAAAACCAGCTAAGAATTTTATCTTAGGTAAAAGAATACTTGTCTCTGGTAATGGTAGATGCAATTTTTTCAATGAAAAATTGACTCTAACAAGAGAAGGTAGAGAGGTTCTTTCTTATCTATCACTGTTACATTTTGCTTACAAAAAAGAAGGAGATCTTTATTATCCGTTTTTCAATAGAAGTGAATGTCTTCATTCTCTTCTTGAAAAAAATATCACTACTAATAAAAATGCTCATGTGATTCAAGCATTAGCTTTAAATGTCAATCCTGATAAGAATACTGTCACTATCTTAGAGAATGGCAATAAAAGAGATTTGAAATATGATTATCTCATCTTTGCTCCTGGTGGTAGGAGTTATGACCGTCATGATTTTTCTTATGATCTCATCAATTCTTTAAATGTCCAATATAAGCCATTTGAAAGTTGTTTATGTCCGATCAAAGTTAGAGAAAAAATTCCTGAATATTTGAATAAGAATAGATTGAAATGCAATATCACTTTATTCGACTCTCGAAGAGTTCTTTATGAAGAGAAAAATGCTGAGGTCTTATTCAAAAGTGATGGTCTTAGCGGCATTGGTATTTTCAATTGTTCTTTATATATTCGTCAATACGAATATCAAAGCAAAGCTTTCAATATTTCTCTCGATTATTCTACTAAAGATGATGGTACTAGATTGAAAGCGAATACTATTGTCTCTGCTCCTAGTTTTTTAAGACAATATATAAAAGCTAAGGGTATAACTTATCCAGAGAGTTTGCTTTTTACTTTCAAAGATTTTTATCCTTTTGAAGAATCTCAAATCTCTTATGGTGGCATTTTATTATCTGAAAGAGATCCTAATACTTTAGCACTAAAAAAATATCCGAATATCTTCCCAATCGGGGAAGTTATGGATAATAATTTCCCTTGTGGTGGTTTCAATATGGGAAATGCCCTTATTGAAGGTTTAAAAGTCGGAAAGGAGCTGATGTACAAATGAATCAATTTGATCAAAACGAAGCTATCTCCTTACTTTTTGAAGGTTTTTATCAACAGAGATTTCAAAATGAAAATCACGATGGCTTGAATAAAGAAAAACTCAAAGAAATCTATTTAAAAAGTATTGATAAGATTAAAAAGAATAAAAATTTCTTTTCTGAAAAAGAAAGAACTGAAGAATATATATCTGAATTTGCTACTATCTTAGATTTCTCTTTTGGGGAATATAGATTTGCTAAAGACCTCACTGTTGAAGAAATCGCTGATAGAGTATGTTTTCGTTATAACATGCTCAATGATGTTGATATCTACAATGAGATTTTCACAGATAACACAAACTATTTTGATCCTGTGATTTCAACCATTCGTTCAATGGAGATTTTTCTTTATAAGATAAATAAACCGTTGACTAAGAAAAAGCCAAATCTCACTTTGATCATGGATATCTGTGATACTATCTTTAAAAAGATCGCTGGATTTTGTAAGATGATGAACTTCGGTTTATATACTGATGCTTTTGTCTCTTGGAGAACCTTACATGAATCTGAATGCATTCTCGCGCTTCTTGTAAATGGAGGTGAGAATATAAGACAGGCATATGTTGAACATATCGCCTATAATAACCAACTAAGAAATCAAGAAAACTACACCAAAGAAGAATTGGATATGAGATTTGAAAAGATGAAGGAAGTGATGAAAAGTCACGGACTTAAAAGTAAGGATATGAAAAAATTCATCGAATATGGATGGATATATAACCATCCTGATTTTGATGAGAATGATAAATCATTCAAATTGAATTTCAGAGATGGAGTTGAAAGACTTGCAAAGCTCAGACGTTATTCATCTATTTATGAAGCTAGCAGTGAAATAACTCACTCATCATCGACATTTTTCTATGCTGATGATAATGAATGCAAACAGTTAGCTTTAGGATTGACATATGAATCATTCAAAAGAATTGTTTTAGTCTATCATCAATTCTTACTAACATATTTTTTAATTCATAAAAATGATGAGATTATCTTCAAAAAATTATTTGATGATTTAGAAACTATGCAAAAAAGATTGACAAAAGAATGTCAGATGCAAATCATCAATTATCCAAGCGATGAAGAACCGACTATTTTAAGTGATACTGAAGGAGAATGATATGTCAAAAAAAGTTACAAGAGTCACCTGTTCTAATCTCGATGATTTTGGAAGAGGTATTGTCTATATCGATGAAAAGACTGTCTTTGTGGAAAATCTCCTTCCTGGAGAAGAAGCAGATGTTGCAACCTACTATGAATACGGAAGACTTAAAGATTCAAGAATCGAAAAAAGATATAAAGATAGCAAAGATAGAGTAAAACCTTTGTGTCCTTATTATTCTTTGTGTGGCGGATGCCAAATCATGCATCTATCTTATGAAAAGCAACTTGAATACAAAACAAAAAAAGTCAAAGATTTACTTCATAAATTTGCCTCGCTGGATATCGAAGTACTTCCTACTATTGGAGTTGATGATCCTAAAAGATTTAGAAATAAAGTTCAAAAACCTGTCAGAAGAGATAGTAAGAATCCAAATAGAATCGTCTGCGGTTTCTATCAAAAAGGAACTCATGATTTAGTTCCAATCAAGGACTGCCTTGTTGAAACTGAACTTTCAAATAAAATCTCTAATGTTTTGATAAAATTATTCACTAAATATGATTATCATCCTTATGATGAAGATGAAGTCAAAGGATCGATAAGACATATACTTATCAAAACCAGTTCTGATTCTAAAGCCTTAGTGACAATTGTCACTTATACTAAGAATCTTCCAAACATTCAAAAATTCTCAGAAGAACTCATGAAGATTTGTCCCGAAGTCATCGGAGTAGTTTTAAATGTCAATAAAGAACAAACCAATGTCATCTTAGGAAATTATGATGTACCGATTTTAGGAAAAGACCATATTTCTGATAAAATCTTTGATAATACTTTTTTGATTTCTCCTCAATCTTTCTATCAGACAAACACAAGACAGATAGAAACACTGTACGGAAAAGCGATTGAATTTGCAGATTTAAAAGAAACAGATACAGTCTTAGATGCTTATTGTGGAACTGGAACTATCGGACTTTGCTTTGCTAAGAAAGTCCACGGATTAACCGGAGTTGAAATCAATAAGGATGCTGTTAAAGACGCTATTAAAAACGCCCTTTTAAACGACATCCACAACGCTCATTTTGAAAGAGATGATGCCACTAAATTCATGATGAAAACAAATCAAAAATTTGATGTCATCATCATGGATCCTCCAAGAAAAGGATCGACTTTAGAATTTATCAATGCATGCAAAAAAATAAAACCGAGAACAATAGTCTACGTGAGTTGTGATCCTGTCACATTAGCACGTGATATCTCATTATTCATGCCAGATTATCAAGTTAAAAAAGTACAACCCGTGGATATGTTCCCACATACCACACATGT
>CAVJWL010000117.1:0-5117 GCA_963653505.1 uncultured Prevotellaceae bacterium | reverse complement strand
GCGGAAAAGTTATAGACGTAGATAATCTCTCTTATGAAGATTTAGACAAAGAAATCGAACGTCAAATTGAAGCGAATTTTAAAGATTTAGAACAATTAAAGGTCGATAGAAAAAGCATAGGCGATCCTAAGAAAATAACTGATGCCATATCTCAGATTGTATGGGAACAGTTTATTCTTCAAGTTGCTGGTACTGCTGGTACTGATTTTGTTAAAGAAAATCATGATTTGAATCTAAGTCTTAAGAAGGCGGACCATTATGTGAATTCAGATGAATTTTATGATGGGAAAATGCCGACTCATAATTTTGAAAATATTGATAAATATAGTCAAAGACGAGAAAAGTATTTCTCTAATTTTCAAAAGGATGAAAATGGAAATGTCGTCACCCATAAAACAAGAATGGGGACGGAAGAGGCTACTTTGGTAAAAGATTCTAGAAAACCATATGATGATGGTCGACCGACAGGTTCCAATACTAGAAACACGGACATGGATCATACAGTTTCAGCCTGTGAAATCATGAGAGACAAACGTGCCGGAACTTTTCTTGATGAAGATGAAAAGATTAAATTTGCGAATTCCAAGGCGAATCTGAATGAAATGAACAGTTCTTGGAATAGATCTAAGAAAGATTTGTCTACAACTGATTGGCTAAATACCCCAAACTCTAATGGGCAAAAGCCTGATGAGATTTTCGATATGTCCGAAGCCGACAAGGAAAAACTGCTAAATAAAGATAAGGAAGCGAGAGCAGAAAAGGAACGTGTTATAAGCGAAGGCGAGAAAAGAGCAAATTTGGAAGGACACAATTCAAGGTTAAATGAATTGAAGAGATCTGCACATTATACTTTTCAAGCTTTTTTAATAGCTCTTATGGCAAAACTGACAAAGACGATTTTTCAAGAAGTGATTTTATGGCTAAAGGAAAAGGATCACAAATCGAAAGAACTCATTGAGCATATTAAAAAGGCGATTCACGATTTTATTTTTGATTTCAAAAACAATATCCTTCTATCAATCGATGTTGCTGCAACGACAATTCTAACTCAGTTGTTTGGCGAAATCATACCGATGATCAAAAAGGCTTTGATGTTCTTTAACATTGGAGGCAAATCAGTCGCTGATGTTGCCAAATATATGAAAGATCCAGCGAATGTAGAGAAGGATACATATACAAAGACAATGGAAGTTGGAGAAATCTTTGTGACAAGTTTGACCGCTGCAAGTGGAATCGCACTTGGGATGGGAATTACTTATGCTTTAACGAAATATGTCCCGCCATTGGCTGCATTCCAAATTCCTATGATGGGCTCTGCAGTGGGACTCTTAGGTATTTTCTTCGGCGGTCTTACGGCGGGCATTTGCGGTGCCATCATTATGACTATGATTGAAGGAAGACTTTCTGGGAAGATGTTGAATGAAAATGCTATTGCACAGATTGAAAAGACAAATGAGATTTTAAGGCTGCAAAATAAACAATTTGAGAACTGTGAAAAATCAGTCGATGAAGCCGCTGCGAATGCTGCGAGCAATATAAGAACGAATCATACGAGGGCTCTTGAAAGATTAGAAGAAATCAAAAAGCAAAAGGATGAGCCTGTTGTTTCTGACAACGAGGATAAATTCAACGAGTTGAATGGCCTTATTGCAAAATTGGATTTCTAAGAGGGTGTTATCATGGATGAACTTATTGTAAAAAAAGATCGATTCGAAAAAGAACTGAAGGATATTGAGAAGCTTCAAAAGGAAAAAGATGAACCGATTGCATTGAAAAGTTTTGAAACACAAGGTGGTTTTCTCGGCCTAATGCAGAAAAAGGTGACAGGTGCTGAGATGAATGATTATTCCATTTATCTCGGACACACTTTAACCGAGTTCAATGTGAAATTCACTAAAATCTACCAACAATTCAAAGGCGTTTATGGTGCTTTGGAATCTTTGGATAACGAATACCTTGCTGGTATCGTTGGTGCATACAATGAAGCTGTTCAGGCTTTTAAAAAAGCAGAGAAGGCACAAGGTGATGTCGATAAAACAATCGATGCCTTGAAAGCTGCCATTGAACATATCGGCGAATTCAATAAAAAGGTCAGTGCTGAATTAGATAGACTTGATTCCGATAATTGGAAATTTGAGGCCAATAAGCATCAAAAAGAAATTGATGAAATAAATGCCAATGCAAATTCTATCATTCAAACAATCGATAAATATAAAGCTGATCATGCCTCTCTTATGAAGAAATTAGATGATTGCAAGACCGAACTTGATAAATATGAAAAAGAGAAAAAAAGAACAAATAGAATTTTAATAGCATGCGGCGTGACAACTGGCATTGCCGTTGTTGCTATGGTGGTATTGGTTCTTCTAATCAAATTTAATGTAATCTAACCTCGCATGTTGACTCATGGATTGAAGACCATTTAGTTAAGGTAAACGCTATGAATGGTAGTAGTGGAAAATTTCTTAGTTTCCACTACTCGAAAGTGCCTTCTAAAAATGGTAAAATAGTAGTGGAAGTTGAGAGGTCGACTTCATTAAAATTGGCTTCAGAATCCTTGGTAAGTAGTGGAAGAAACCTTCACTTAGTAGTGGAAATTTCTTCTCCACTATAAATTCCACGCTTTTTGGAAAGACTAGCCACTCTCCACAGAGTCTCAAAAAGGCTTATTAGTTCTCAAACAAAAGGCAAAAAGCCCGTAACTAAGGCAAAAATCAAGAGTGCAGATTTACGCCTTGATGGTTTTGTGCCTAGACTTAAAGAACTCAAAATTTTCATCGCTGAATTTTGTCCTCTCTAGTCCTTTAAATCCTCTCTAGTCCATAAAAGCAAAGTGATTTTAGTTATTTTTTACCTTTAAAAATGGCTCCACTACTCAAAAAAATAATTCAAAAAACTCTCATATGATATTTATTGATGGAATAGAGAATTTACAAAGGCAAGAAATAAAGGTTTTGTCTCAGATTGTGAGCATGGTACTACTGTTAAATAATTATTGATTTAGTGTAAATAGGAAGGTTTATGTTTTATCAGCTTCAGTGTTGCAAACGCGATTACAAAATGATAAAATGTAATCGTGAAAAGAGTGATATTATGATGAAACAAGACATAATGAGAATAGCAAATGAGAACAATGGCTATCTATATTCAAAGATAATCAAAGAAAATACAATTAAAACTGCTATTATTGGTAGACTTGTAAATGAAGGACTTCTAACCAAAGTTGATCGTGGTGTTTATATCACAGACCAAGGAGTTGAGGATGAACTGTTCATCAATTCGATAAAATACAGCAGAATCGTCTATTCTGGAGAGACTGCACTGTTCCTAAATGGACTATCGAATAAACAATCGCCGATAAAAGAATTCACGATTCCTTATGGCACTTGCGTTCCTTCAATCAATGGATATCACGTTAAATATTCAAGAAAAGACACTTTCAGCCTTGGGATTATCGAGATAAACACTCCTTTTGGGAATCCAGTCAGATCTTATGACAAGGAAAAGTGCATATGCGATCTGTTCATTAGGCCTGATTATTATGATTATGAAGACAGGATCTATGCAATCAATGAATATAAGAAGAGATATCTCGATTTCAAGAAACTATATGAATACGCAAGGAAACTTGGTGTCTATGAAGAGGTCAGCAACGTGTTTGAGGTGATAGGATGGAAATAGGAAAAGCAAAAGCGGAAGTCGCAAAACTGGCAAAGTCAAAAGGCATTGATGTTCAAAATGCATGGGATATCTTTTTCTTCGATGAGGTCTTGCTGAGGCTATCGAAGAGCAAATATCGAAGATCGTTTGTCATCAAAGGAGGCTTTTACCTCCAAAGCATTGTCGGTGTCGAGACAAGGAGCACGATGGACATCGATTTCAAATTCATTGGGAATGAATTATCTGCAGACGAGTTAAAAAGAATCTTTACTGAGATTTGCGTTGGCAATAAGGATGACAATATCATCTTTGAAGTAATCTCAGTCGATGATATAACGGCGGAAACAAAATATGGTGGTAAGACTGTTAAGGTCGACGCTCGTTTCTTCAACATCAGAAAGAGATTCGGAATCGACATCGGAATCGGTGATGTCGTAACTCCCTATCCTATCGAATACGAGTATGGATTATCTTTCAAGAAAGATGAGGAATGCAAGCTTTTGGCCTACACGATTGAATCAATGATGGCCGAGAAATTCGAAACTCTGATCTCAAAGGGGATACAAAATTCCAGGTCGAAGGATTTGCTCGACCTATATTTGCTAAGCAAAGAAAATTACGATATCGAAAATCTTAATGTCGCTATGATCAATACCTTCAATCTTAGAGGCACGGAATATAGCAAGGAGAAGATATCTGAATCATTGGATGATATCTTTGGTTTCGAGAGAATTAAGGTCTTATATGAGAATTACTCCAAGAAGAACGCCTTTGCCAAAGATGTCAACTTTGATATGTGCAGGGATGCTATATATGACTTATTTCAAAAGCTTCATTTTGAAAGAAGAATAAGCCTATCTGATTATGGAGTCGAATTATCCTTGCTCAGGCATGGCGAAAGTGAACATGATAAACTCGGAGGATGGAGCAATAGCCATCTTACAAAAAATGGTAAGCGAGACATAGAGGAATTGCTTCCACGGATTGGCGAATATGATTTGTTCATTTCTAGCGATTTGAATAGGACCAGGGAGACAACCGAAATCATCAATAGAAAACTTGGAATGGATGTTATCTATGATGCAGGATTCAGGGAGATGAACAACGGTAATCTTAAAGATATGTTGAAATCTGAATTCGAGAATCTTTCCGAAGATTATAGGTTTTCTTCTTTAGAGATGAACCAAAGATATCCTGAAGGGGAATCACCGATTGAGTTCTATGAAAGAGTGAAAGAGAATTTCTTAGATATGCTCGAACATAACAAAGGTAAGAAGATACTGCTTGTTACTCACGCAGGAGTCATTACAGTCATTCTTTGTATCTTGAACGGATATAAATATTCAAATAAGCTCCGAATCGCTCCTCACGTAGGTTGTTTAATGAGACTGCGCTAAGATGGTATAGACTGTCAAATTATTTGATGACGTTATTAGCACAATAATTTAAGCTGTTAT
>CAVJWL010000116.1:0-9098 GCA_963653505.1 uncultured Prevotellaceae bacterium | reverse complement strand
AAACGAATTTTTCCCAAAATAAAAATTATAAAGAAATGCAAACAAACTAAAAAAAAGTAGCATTTCTTTATAAAAACACCTAGGATGCGTAATTGCTATTTTGCAAAGAAGAAGACTTCACTATTTGTCATTCGATACTTTGAAAAGAGGCATTCAAAATATCTTGGCTCCGTTTCAGAGCCTTCCATCATGATGAATGTTTTGAATCGAACCTCCTTTGATTCGCTGTTTCTTGAAAGACTATTTCTTTGAATTTTCATTCTTGATATACTCCGGGAAATAAATGCTTTCAAAGATCGGAATTCCTCCATATCTTCCTTCAAGATAGGCTTTATCGATGACCTTATCGAATCTTTCATTGTATTCTTCCAAAGAATAGAATCTTGAGATGTTTTTTTCTTTTGAGACAAACCATATCTCATCCCTGCGAAGGATATTCAAATCCAATAGTCGGGATTCATAGGTGGTGACAATCAATTGATTGGTATATTCCTCTTTGCAAGCCATATTTAAAAATAGTTTTACAAATTGAACAGTCAAAGAAGGATGTAGACATCGATCCAATTCATCAATCAAAAAGGTCTTGTTTGAGGATGGACATAATAAGACTTCGGCAAGATCGAAGATTCTTAATGTTCCATCCGATTCATCCTGCAATGAAAAATCATGACTTGTATTCTCATCATGAAGAAAAACTAATCTTTTATATTTGAATTCGCCTTTGGCAGTGATTACGATGATCCAGAAATCGATGTTGTTTCTGATCATCACAGAAAAATCCATTGGATTATTTGAAGTGTTCAGTTGATATCTCTGCTTAATCAACATATCTTTTATGGCGTCCAATTGCAATGGATGATTCTTTCTTATGAATTCCTCTTCCGTTGAATCAACCTCCACAATATTCGCAATTCCGGTATCGAAACCTTTCAATAGATTTACCAGTCCTTTCAATTTCGGTTCAGAAGCGAAATAATTTGGAGAAGTGAATGGTTCATTCGGATTGATGATCACCAATTGATCTCTGAACCATACATATGTTTTTCTTAAGACAAGAATCTCTTCATCATCTGTTTCGAATAATGCATTCTTTGCATCATTCAAATGATGGAGGAATAACATCGCTGGATTCATTTCAGAATCTTCTTTATAGATATTCAATCGATTGACGATGTGTTTTTCTTTTTTCAATAATGAAGGGGATAGCTTGATTTGATTGCCTTCTCTTTCAAAAATGGCAACCTGTCTTTCTTTTCCATCCCTTGTCTTTATCAGTTCGACAAGCCATTCGGATGAGAAATGATTGTTGACTAAAGAGACTTCAAAACCATAGGAATAAATTCTTTCATCAATCGAGATGATTGTTTCAAAATAGGTCGAAATATCACGATAGGAATCATCCAAGCGATAATATTCATTGATGGCATCAGAAGGTAAGACATTATTCAAAACTAAGATTTTCATCAATCGCAAAGCTTGGATTAGATTTGATTTTCCGGATGCATTGGCTCCAAAAAGAGAAGAAAACTTCAAAACAGAAAAATTCTTGAATTCTCTTGTTCTTTCACTTTTGCTTTTTGCCTTTCCTTTTACCATTGAAAAATCCGTTTCTTTTTTGAAAGATTTGAAATTTTTGACTTTGAAATCTATCAGCATAATTGATACCTCCTCTACATTGATTTTAGTATTCAGATTTAGAAAAGTAAAGAAATATGTAATTTAAAGTGAATATTTCACTTAAGACTACATATTTTGAGACATCTTGATTGTTTAGGCACGTATATTTAACAAAAGACAGTTAGGCACTTTTTAATAAAAAAACTTCGGGTCCGTAGGTATCAGAAGAACGATCCATCACTTATATTGTATGCCAATTAACTACGGATAAATAGCAATAGATATATTTAAATAGATATATTTATATGACATCTCGTTTTGCACAGGTGTGCTAGAAAACTAGAACAAAGACGGTTGCG
Organism: uncultured Prevotellaceae bacterium; assembly: GCA_963653505.1. Taxonomy (GTDB): domain Bacteria; phylum Bacillota_I; class Bacilli_A; order RFN20; family CAG-288; genus Enterosoma. The sequence continues at coordinate 7,122 of CAVJWL010000116.1, read as the reverse complement.
ATATAATTGGTGGTGTTCCCGGAAGGAACGACTACCACGCTATATGAAACATGCCTAGCCCATGAAGTGGGGAACGTGTAGATTTACATCTTATATGAAGGAGATATTAGCAAATTAGTTTAATCTTCTAGCATTATGGAATATCAATTTCATTTAGAAAATGCTACTATTTAGTTAATATTTCATTTAGAAAATGCTAATAAATGATTGAAATTTCATTTAGAAAATGCTACTATTTAGTTAATATTTCATTTAGAAAATGCAACAGAATACTATTTAAAGGAACTATATTTATGGAATTCAAAAGAAAAATATATGAAGAAATAAAAGAATGGAAAAACGAGAAAAATAAAAATTCTGCTCTTTTGATTGAAGGAGCTCGAAGAGTTGGTAAGACCACAGTTGTAAAAGAGTTTGCTAAGAATGAATATAAGAATTATATTTATATCGATTTTACCTATGTTACTAAAGATATTAAGACAATATTCAAAAAAATCAATCCTGCAAATAAATTATCGATGGATCAATTCTTTTCGGACTTATTTCTATTATGTGGAAATGTATTGCATGAGGGTGATCTGATTATCTTTGATGAAGTACAGCACTTTCCTATTGCGAGACAAGCGATAAAAGCACTGGTTTATGATGGAAGGTTTGACTATATCGAAACTGGATCATTGATATCGATCAGAGAAAATACGGAAAATATTCAAATTCCTTCTGAAGAAAGAAGAATCGAAATGCATCCTTTGGATTTTGAAGAATTCTGTTGGGCCTTTTCTTGGACTGATAAAGTCAATGTATTAAGACAAATCTATGAAAACCATTCAATGATGAGTGAGACTGTTCATAAACAATTGATGGATGACTTCAGACTCTACTTAGCCTTAGGTGGTATGCCAAAGGTGATTTCTCTATATCAAGAGACAAACTCATTTATGCGTTGTGAAAAAGAAAAGCAGGATATATTGAAACTGTATGAAGATGATTTAAGAAAACATGATAATAAATCGAAGACGAATAGTTTGAATATTTATAATTCCATGCTTCCAGCTTTGAAGTCATGGTCGAAAAGAGTGAAAACAAATGCTAGGAATCCTCAGATGGTGCTTTCTTATCAAAGGTCTTTAAAAGATCTTGAGGATTCTAAAATTGTGAACTCTGTCTATCGTACATCTGATTTGAGCTTTGGATCGCTTGTTAAGGAAGAAAATAATTTTAAGCTTTATCCCCTTGACACCGGTCTTATGCTTAGCTCATTGATTGGAGATACGAATGAAGATGTTGAAAAAACTTATCTTAAAATTCGTACTGGCAATTTGGATGGTGCAAATTTTGGCAGTTTATATGAATCTTATGTGATTCAAAGCTTAGCCAGCAATGATAGAAAGACCTACTATCATACCTTTGAATATGATTCGAAAAGATATGAAATCGATTTTGTGACATTTATTCATGGAAAACTAACAGCTATCGAAGTAAAATCAACAAAAAGATTTACAACTTCATCACTGGATACCTTGAAAATAAAGTATCCACAACTGAAATTCCATAAAATAGTCATTTCTCCAAAACCACTTAATTTTGATAATGATGTGGTTTATTTGCCGATTTATATGGCTTTTTTGATTTGATGTTTAGACCCATATAGTATGATGTTCAACAGTTTTTGTTCTAGTTTATGACTTCCCAATACCCTCTTCTGATGGTGCCGATTCTCTTGATCGTACCATTTCCATCATAGAAGAGAGACTTCTTTGAACGGTTCTTGTTGATAGATTGAGTTTTTAAGCAATTACATTTGAAGAGAGTGTCGGTTCTTCTTTGATAGCATTGACTACTTCTTTATCATTGATGCTTTTATGGAACTGATGGAATTGATACATGAAAAAGAATTGATTGAGTCTAGACTGGAAAAGATGATTTACGGTGCAATCGAAATTAGAACAAAAGATGCAAAACAGTATATTTATGTTCATTACGGCGAAAGTGGAATCAAACGAAGCAAGTATGCTGGTGAATGTAGCACCGTTCTTTATAATGTCATATTAGAAAACAATGTATTATCGAAACAATATAAAAAGAGGCTGAAGGAAATAATAAGAGAATTAGACCTTATTCATTATCAAACAAGTGAACTCGATAATGAAGCTTTAATAAATATTGCCTTAGCTAGAAGAAATATGGTTGCTTCTATTTATAAAAAGGCACTTCTTGAAGGCGTTGCAACAACCTATTCAGACACAGAAACGATTGTGAATGGCGGTAAGGTTATGAGAATATGACTGCATCTGATGTCATGAAGGTTGTCGATTTAAAAGAGCTTGGGAGTTTATTTTATCGGATGGAGTTCTTTCATATCCCACAAATTATGTTGTCTTATGTCAGATCAATCCGCTTATTGAAGCTGGCTTTTCATTCGTTGCAGGAAGAATCAGAAGCGTACCCGTATCGATTGGTGGTTCAACATATATTCCGCCTTTGCTAATTGAACAGGAAGTGAAAGAGGAATTGGATGATATTCTGAATCGTGATATAGATATGATTGATAAAACAATTGAATTGTAACTCCTTGTAACGAAGAAACAATTGTTTCTAGCTGGAAATAAGAGAACAGCGGCTCTCTTTGCAAATCATTATTTGATAAGTCATGCAAAGGGAATCATTGTTGTTTCTACTGAAAGGGGCGATGAATATAAGAAATTCTTGATTGATTATTATGAAGATAAAAATGAGGATATCAAATCATTCTTAAAGGCAATATTGCCTGATAAAAATGAAGTAGGAATCATTTGCCCATTGCATCAGATAGACCACACTGGAATTATCAAAGTATTCTTATCGAGTGCTGACAATTGATCTTTCATGCAGATGACAGCACCCATTCCAAGTGGAATCTTTGTTTTTTTTAGAACGTCGAAATTCTTGACCATGGATAATGTCGGATTGGATGACTTCTTGATTTCAATCGGATGGATGAGACCATCTGATTCCAGAATGAGGTCGATTTCATGTTTTTCTTTATCTCTATAGTAGTACATATAGGATTCTTTTCCGGAATTCATATAGGATTTTCTAATCTCGGATACGATATAGTTTTCAAGTATTGCTCCATTGATGGATCCGTTCTGCAATATCTCTGGACTGGAATATTTTGTCAAATAGCTGACGAGACCGGTATCAAAGAAATAGACTTTTGGTGTTTTGACAACACGTTTCAGTAGGTTATTTGAATACGGATGCAAATAGAATATGATTTCAGATTTCTCAAGGATATTTAGCCATCTCTTGGCTGTGTCATCTGAGATTTCGACATCGCTAGCAACGGAATGAATATCCAATTCCTGGCCGATCCTGCATGCGACAGCACGGATGAAATCGACAAACAGACTATCATTCTTGAAAGTGATATCTTCTTTTAGATCACGGGAAATATAGGTCTGTAGATAACTTGAAAAAAAGATGTCATGGTTTGTATATTTCCCACTTATAAGACCGGGCATTCCTCCATTCCAGATTCTTCTAAATATTTCATTTACATCTGCTTCTTTGTTCTTGACCATTCTCTTTTGAAGACTATCCAATGATATACTGAAAGGCTCAAGCTCATTGTCAGCAAATATTTCATGCTGTGAAAGAGAGGAAAGATTTAGTAAAGCAACTCTTCCTGCAAGACTTTCTTGAGCAAGTTTCATCAATTGAAAGCTCTGAGATCCAGTCAACCAAAAACTTCCTGGTTCTGCACCATTGTCAATCATGATTTTTATGTATGTGAAAAGTTCAGGAGCATATTGCACTTCGTCAATCAATAGAGGTGTTTTATGTACCTTCAAAAACATCTCTGGATCATTTCTTGCAAGGCTTCTTTCCTGTAAGTCATCCAATGTGACCTTGCTTCTATTGGAATCGATATGATCAAGCATTGTGCTCTTTCCGACTTGTCTTGGGCCTGTGATGAGAATACAGGAATATTCTTTTGTAAGCTGAGTAATCAGTTCTTCCATGTCTCTTCGAATATAATTCATAAAGTCTCCTTTCGACCAAAACACGATACAATCTTATTTTAGTCGAAAACATATAAATTGACAAGAGAAAATGGATAAGATTCTACATGAGTATTGCGTAGAGATGCGAGTGATTTATCGTAGAATGGTTTTACACTTTCCCAATTATTCTTTCTTTATATATTGACTTTTTATTTGCTTTATAAAACTTACCATTTCATTGCAACATATAAAATTCGATGACAGTGTTTTGTTCTTATGCAGAAGCATTCCAATGAGCTGTCGAAGAATTTTCTGTTGCAGTTCCAGAGCCTGATTTCGATATTGTTAAGCCATCTGTAGTTGATTTTCCATAATAGACAGTATAGGTTGTACTCTCTCCGGATGATTCAATCAATCGATAGAAATAGAAAACCTGAGATGTTGATGTTCCATTCAATGAGAAGATGACATCTGAAATAACATATCCTTCCGAATCAATCGAGCTGACAATTGGTTTTGTCGCTGTTTGATTATTGGAATAGACGAAATCGATCTTTTCGATTTTGAAATCCGTTTCTTCTTCGGCTTCGCCAGCGTTTGCACCGATGTCGAGATAAAGAAGATATGGACTTTTATTTTGCGTATCATCTGCACCAATCCAATAGTCGCCTTTATTTAGAGGAATTTCTATGTAATATGCACCATATTGTTTTAAGGATGGATTATCAATCAAGCCTATCAAATCAAAATAAGTCGTTGCAGTATCAGGTATTGATGTATTGTCATATTTATTATCTCCTATTTTGAATTGATAATAATAATTAGCACCACTCTTATATATTTTTGAAATTTTTTTGTATGAATCAATTACAGCATCGTCATTTTCATTCCTAAAGACTTGATAAATAGATGGAAGAGTATGATTTTCAACATTACTAGTATAAGTCCCGACAACCATTTTTATGGATCCGTTTTTTGATAAATTAAAATTGATACCACCGTCTAACATTTGATAACTTGAATATGCTTTTTTATTGATTTTTAAATTACCACTGTATGTTACTTTAGAAATTTCGTTATTAGCTGACGTTCCGTAGAATTGAATACCGATTGTTACTAAATACGAACTAGTTAATGTATCATCAGTAAGTTCATCACTTAACATTTTTGCAAAACCATGTTTAACATTATAATAGTTTGAATTGTCGGTTGTTGCAAAATTACAATTTTTTAATTCAATTGTGTTAGAAGTTAATGTTGTTGACCAATTTTTATTTGAATTTTCGCTATCTTTTATTCGATATGAAGTCTTTGTTAAAGAATCTATATAAAATAAAGAAATGTTTTCGCTTTTGAAAATAGAATAAATTTCATTTCCGTTTTCAGTTGTCCTACCATTATCTTTTGTTGAAATGGATTTTTTCTGGTCTGTTAAAAATATAGAATATTGAATGCCGTTTGTTCCAGTACCATTGAATGTTTTGCTATGAATACGTGGAGTAGCATTTCCTTGTGATTTTCTTCCAACTATATATCCAGTATTCGTTTCGAGAACAGGCTCTGCAGTAGTTTTTGAATCTGTATAATAAGATGCATCAACTGAATGTGAATCTGCGATTTTCGCTTCGTTTAAATCAATGTTTAATGGCAAATAGCTTTCATTTTGCAGTGCAACGTATCCTCCATTTTTTTGTGAGTAATTCCAATTAAATGTTCGATTATAATATAAATAGGAATTATATTTTTTATTATTGTAGGATGTGTAATTCAATTTGCTAGAATTTACTAATTGTGTACCATTATTAGCATCAATTGCTATGTAATTTAGACGCTTCATAAACGATGCGATATCGATACTTCCACCCCAATCATTCTGTTGTCCTTGTCCGGGTCTATCTTCCCAGGTGACAGCGGTTGGATTATAGTCTCCAATCAGGGTATAGGAGCTGACATTCGAAAAGGCATCTTCATCGGAGACTTTGGCATTCAGTTTGGATGTATTTGCTGTAAATTCGATTTTGGATCTGTAGGCACCACAATAGGAGACATTGGCATTGGCATAGCCGACAATGAGTCCGGCCAAGGTATTGTCTGCTGTCGGCTTTATATTGACCTGATCGATGTAGAAATTGCTGACGCTGGATTTTACTCCTCCTGATATGGTGAAGGTCGTCGATGAATTTGAACTATCAACTGCTTTGACCTTATCATCGAGGAGGCCGACCACACCAAAGGTTCCGATGATGGAACAATGCTTCAATTTTCCATTGTCATCGATATAGGTATTGTTATTTTTGATTCCGGTTGGGACATTGGTCATATCTCCTAAGGAATCCGTGACAGTATAGTTTCGGATGATGGAACTATTTCCATCAAAGACTCCGACAAAGGGATATTGGCTTGTTCCGATTGGAGGAAGGACAAGGCCTGAACAATCGATATCCGCAGGAGTGGTATATTTCGCATCGGTAGTTGTTGCTCCTTCGACTGCGGTTGTTTCTGCTATCTTGAAATAGACAGGCGTGATCACACCTGTTTCATCAGCCTGATTGAAATGTCCGATATATTGAAGCCAGGCTAGATTATAGAGATGTCTTCTGTTTGTGATGATATAGGGATTTTCCTTCGTTCCTTTTCCATCATAGAAATAGGCAGAAGTGGATTGCCCTTTGATGAGTTCAATCGGTGAATTGATCTTGGTATCAAACCATCCTAAAGTATGAGTTGTTCCGATATAGACAAGAACAAGACTGGATAGGAACGTGGTGATGATAAGTGATCTTTTTGTTTTCTTTCTCATAATTATGCAATCCTGAAATAGAAATCCTGAATGTAGGTCAATGATTGTCCGATGCTGATATCATTGATGGCCTCATTGGCGATATTGATACTGTAGATATATTCGATATTGGTTGTATTGTATTCAAAGACACATCCGATATAGAAAGAATCCTCCGTTTTATCCTTATAGGAATCATATTCATAGGTGTATCCATTCAAGGATGACTGATAGGAAGCGATGGAACCACTGCTTCCTGATGTGACATTCATGAAGGATTCGATGAATCGGTCATTATTTTCCTGAATGAAACTGTTCTTCGAATAGGAAATACTAGAAGTAGATGTCGAAACATCG
>CAVJWL010000115.1:0-13913 GCA_963653505.1 uncultured Prevotellaceae bacterium | reverse complement strand
AAGTTCTACAGAGGTTGAAAAGTTTGGTAGTGGTGTTTACAACTATGTTGGAACTGATTCTCAATACACCAAAGCCGCTGATAAGACTGATTTCTCCAGCAATGTCGGCTTACTTGGCGCCATGATAGCTGATAACTCAAAGACTAATAGTACTATTTCAGTCACCGCAGTTGCATGGTTTGAAGGCGAGGATGCTTCAATTGTAACAGGAGAAAATACAGTTATGTCCCAAGTTGTAGCTTCATTGTCATTCTATACCAGAATCAATAAAGTTGACGCTTAATCGATAATCTTACGAATTTCAAAATTTAACCTTTGAAACAACAGGAGTCATAGGGTAGTCCAGCCTTATGGCTCTTTTTCTATTTGAAATTTAATTTATTTGAATAAGATCGTTGTTTTATATCTGCACAAATTCATTTCAAACGGAACACTTTTGTTGACTTTGCATGTGTATTGAAATATAATAAAGAATAGAAAGATATAAGGGGGGTTGAAATGAATAAAAAGCCTTATTCTTCCGCTATCAAGAAAACCCCATATCAATACGTTATTTCAAAGAAAATAGCTAAATTGATGTTGGAGGGTTTGGATCGCAGCGAAGTGTATAAAAAATGTTTTAATGAAAACTATATCGAAGTTGATTCTCTTGAAAGAAGAAGAGAAATTACAAATGTTGTCTATGATAGACTTTTGGAACTGGATGAGTTTTTGTTAAAGCAATTTTATGAAGAAGATGTAAGTTCTTCTAAATTTATTCTTGTCTATGCTATTGCTAAAAATGATTCTCTATTTTTTGATTTCATGTTTGAAGTCTATAGAGATACTCTTTTAGGTGATAAGAAATATATTTCAATAGATGATTTTGATATATTCTTTGAATCTAAAAAGCAATCAGATCCAATTGTTTCAAAGTGGGGACATTTCACCATTGATCAATTGTCAAAAGGATATCGAAATATCTTAAAAGAATCCGGATTAGGTCATAGAGTTAAGAAAAATATCTATGTTGATAAAGCCATGATTCATCCATCAATTCAAGAACACATTGAATTGATTCATGATAATGAATACATACAAGCTCTTTTAGGGGAGGATTGATAGGATGCAGGAAAGAAATTTGAGTGAGAGATTTGATGAATTGGAAGATCGAATGTTATCTGTAGAACAGTTAACAAAATATGGAACTGCCAACGATATGAAGTTCTATATCTTCGATTACAATCCTCAAGATGAAATAGCAATTCGAAAAGAAGTGGAAAAACTAAAGAATGCGAATTCTAATATTGTTGAATTCGACTTGTATGAAATGATACTAGATATCATTGAAGAGCAAGGATATACAGAGGACGTTATTACTGCTGAGAAGGAATATGATAAAGAACATCTTTTATCAGAGATTTTTCAACCGATATTGTCTGTCGAAGAAGACAACAATGAATTCTTAGAAAAATTCAAAGAAATAGAAGATGATGGCACTAAAATCATCCTTCTTACCGGAGTCGGGAAATCCTATCCAATTATTCGAAGCCACACTATATTGAATAACCTTCAAAATATATTTAAGAGAAATCCTGTTGTCATGATGTATCCTGGAAGATATGAGACTAAGAAAACCATGACATTAAGATTGTTTGAACGATTAGATGATGACAATTATTACAGAGCATTTCCATTAGTTGAAAGGAGAATCAGCAAATGATTATCAAAGATTTATTTAAAAAGCCCATCGATAGAAGCATCCAAGGTGTTGTAACTATCGGTAATGAAAATGAAGAACAAAAATGGATGGAATTGGAGGAATATGTCTGCACTGATGAAATCACAAAGCAGTTCAGAATATTCTTCAGAAAGTACGGCCAGTCTATAAATACACCAACTGAAAAGATGGCTGCTTGGATAACAGGTTTCTTTGGCTCAGGTAAATCTCACTTCTTAAAAATCTTAGGATATATCCTTGAAAATGAAGAAGTAGCTGGTACTCATGCTGTTGATTATTTCAAAGACAAAATTGATGACCAAATGCTTTTAGCTGATATGCATAAATGTGCATCAATCAAGAATAAAGTCGTTCTTTTCAATATTGATTCTAAAGCAAAGTCTGATTCTAAAAATAAAACTCAAGCCATCATGGATATCATGCTTAGAACTTTCAATGAATCCATTGGATATTGTGGAAGTTCTCCATGGGTAGCTGATTTAGAAAGAATGCTTGATAACGAAGGAATTTTAGAAACTTTCGTTTTAAAATTTGAAGAACTTTCTCATCGTAAATGGGAAAATGATAGAGCAAAAGCGGCTTTAAATAAGAGATATATAGTTCAAGCTTTATCCTTTGCTCGTAATGTTCCTCAAGAGGATGCTGAAACATATATTAACCAACAAATTAATGGTTATACGCTTTCAACTGATGAATTTGCTAAGATCGTCAACGAATATTGCACAAAGAACAAGACAAGAGTCATCTTCTTGATGGATGAAGTCGGACAGTTCATTGGTGATAATACTCAATTAATGCTTAACCTTCAAACATGTGTTGAGGATTTAGGTAAATATTGTAGAGGACAAGCTTGGGTTGTTGTTACATCACAACAAGAATTAAAAGCCATGATTGACTCTACCAAAGATAAGCAACAAGACTTTTCAAAGATTCAAGCTAGATTCGATACCCGTATTCTTTTATCTGGTGCGGAGGCAGGAGAAGTTATCAAGAAGCGTATTCTTGATAAGAAAGAGACTGCAATCACTCCTTTGAAATCTTTATATGATACGAATGCAACAAAATTATCAAATCTTATTATGTTTGATGGAACTCCTTCATGGAGTGGATACAAAGATTCAGATGAATTCAAAGATGTATATCCATTTGTTCCTTATCAATTCGAATTATTGCAAAAGGTATTCACCGCAATCCGTGAACATGGCATGTCAGAGGGTAAACATTTGGCCCATTCTGAACGTTCACTTCTTTCAGCATTCCAAGATTCAGCAAAGAAATATGCCGATGACAGTGAAGGTTTATTAGTGCCATTTGATAGCTTCTATAGCACTATCGAACAATTCATTGATTATGATATCAAAGGTGTATTCACATCTGCGGAGAAGAAGACAACGCTGGAGCCATTTGATTTACGTGTTTTAAGAGTGCTTTTCATGATTCTCCATGTGAAAGAAATGCCTGCTACACTCAATAGAATCTGCACATTGATGGTTGAATCCATCAATGAGGACAAGATAGAATTGAAAAAGAAAATTGCTGAAAGTCTTGTCCACCTTGAAAAGGAAACATTCATTCAAAAGAATGGTGAAACCTATGATTTCTTAACAAACGCTGAACAGGATGTAAATAAGCAAATTAATAACATTGCATACAACGAAGGCGAAGTTAAGAGAAAAGTTTTCGAAATTGTGTATGACAACATCCTTGAACTTAACAAGATAAGATATAAAGGAAGATATGATTTTTCATTGAATCGTTATGTAGATGATGACTCTAAAGGCATTAACAACAACGATAACATCACAATCAAAATCCTAACTCAATATTCAAATATCAGCGATTCATCATCCTTTGCCTCAAAATCAATTCAAGACGGTGCTTTGATTGTTGATTTAACTCAAGGTGAATTTATCACCGAACTCATTAGAGCTAATAAAATTAATATCTTCAAGAGAAATAATAGTGGCACCTTATCTGTTGCTATGACTGAGATTCTTGCAAAGAAATCAGCGGAAGCTTCTGAAAGAGTTAAGAGAGCCGAAGATATCATCAGAGATTCTTTAAGAACATCTGAAATTTATTACAACGGAAATAAATTGGATATAAAGGAAAAAGATGGTAAAGATAGAGTCACTGATGCCTTGAACCAGGTTGTTGCTCAGGAATATTATCAGCTTGGCTTAGTTTCTTTCTATTACAATGAACAGAAAGAAATTTCGAATGTTTTAAACAATCCAAATCAATCCTTGTTTGGCGATGATCTGACAAAAGATGCAAATTATAAAGCTTATGAAGAAATCTTTTCACAAGTCAAGAGTGATAAAAATCTTTTAAAGCCAACTACTGTTAAGAGTTTAATTGATAAATTTTCTAAAAAGCCATACGGATGGAGAGACCTTGATGTCTTAGGTATGCTTGCTGTCTTACTTAAAGCTGAAGCTATTCAAATCACTAGACATGGTGTTTTGGCTGATATCAAAGATTATTCATTCAAAAATGATTTTGTGAAGAAGAACGGAATAGATTCCATGATTGTAAAATTACAAGAAAAGGTTTCTGATGTTGTCCTTCATCAAGTCAAGACAATTATGCATAATGTTTATGGACAAGTCTTTTCTATTAAAGAAAGTGAACTTAAAGAAGGTGTTCTAGACTTCTTCAATAAAAAGAAAGTATTTCTTTCGACTTTGAAAGTGAAGTATGGTTCAAAACCTTTCCCAGGAAGTAAATTGATTCCTGCACTTTCAACTGATATCGAAGCAATTGTGAAGACTAATGATTCGAATACAATCTTTAACGAGATCATCAATAGAAAAGATTCTCTTGAAGATAATGTTGATTATTTAGAACAATTGGAGACATTCTATAAGGATGGATCAAATCAACAAAAAGTATTTGAAGATGCGCAAGAAATCGTTTCTTGGTACGATCAGAATAATACCTTGTTTGGTGATTTAAGTTCTCTTTCTGATGTCATTGAGAAAATGCATGCAATTTTAAGCATGGAAGTTCCTTTTGGGAAAATGACTGAATTGGGAGGACTAAATTTCCAAGCTAAAGAAATAAAGGGAAAAATACTTCAAGAAAAACTAGATAGCGCCATCAAATCTCTTAATACCGATAAAGATGCAATAAAAAAAGAATGCGAAGCAGTCATGAACAGCGATTGCTCTGATAAGAAGAAAGAAGAAATTCAAGACAAATTCGATGCTATCGAAAAAATCTATAATTCGTGGAATGATTCATTGAATATCAACACACAAAATCTTGATGGCTATATCGTTGCTAGCCAAAACTCTTTGAGAGACTTCAAAACATTCATTTCAAAGAAGTTGGCAGAAGTTGAAACTCCTGTTCAACCAGATGCACCTGAAAATCCATCTACACCAGTTGAACCAAAGCCAGAAGTGAAGAGAAAAAGCGTAAGAATCATCAGTTGTGTTCCTATCGCTAAAAAGAAAATCAAGACAAAAGAAGATATCGCTTCCGTCATTGAATACATTAAGCAAGAACTTGAAAAAGAACTTAGTGACAATGATGAAATCGATCTAGATTAACGAGGTGTTTTATGGACAAGAAAGCATTACAGACATATGCCGTATGGGCAAAGAATAATCTAGAAAACCAAATCGAAGTTGCGCTCAAATCCATCGGCATTAATTCTATTTCTGATATTAAAACAGCTCGAAAAGTTGGTGATTATACAATTATCGATGATGATCAAAATTCCTATTCTGGTAGCATGTATGAGAAAAGAGAAAAGATTATCAATCTCATCAAAAAGGAAGGATATGAACAAGCAATAGAAGAATTTGCTTATACATGGTTCAACCGTATTGTCGCATTGAGATTCATGGAAGTTCACGATTTCCTTCCACATGGTTTTCGTGTTCTTTCAAGCCGTGATGGCGGATTTGAACCTGAAATTATGAAGAATCTCAACTATGTTGTAGATGATTTTCATATTGATTTATCAATCGTTTCACCATTAATTGCACAAGGAAAGATTGATGAAGCTTTCCGCTATGTCTTATTTAGACAATGCAATGCTTTGAGTAGCGTTTTACCGATGCTCTTTGAAAAAGATGATTCCTATATGGAACTTATGCTCCCAAAGGCTCTTTTAAAAGGAGAAACATTCATCACAAAACTTGTAGAACTTGGAGAAGAACCATTTCTTAATGATGTAGAAGTCATTGGATGGCTGTATCAGTTCTATGTATCAAGTGATCGTCAAGAATTCAGAAACGCTAAAGTAGTTACAAAAGATTTGATTCCAACTCTTACACAGGTTTTCACACCTGATTGGATCGTTAAATATATGGCTGAGAACTCAATTGGTAGAGTATGGCTTGAAAGTTATCCAAATTCTACTTTGAGATCACAAATGAAATATTATGTTGATGATGCGAAGCAAGAATTTGATATTCAAAAGAAGATTTATGAAATCAAATACAAGAACGTAAATCCAGAAGATATTAGAATCATTGAGCCTTGCTGTGGCAGTGGTCATATTTTGGTTTATGTTTTTGATTTGCTTTACAAGATGTATGAGGAAAAAGGATATCAGCCAAGAGAAATACCAACGCTTATTTTAAAGAAGAATATTGTGGGATTAGAAATTGATAAGCGTGCTTCACAGCTTGCTTCTTTTTCATTGGTTATGAAAGCTAGAACCATGAATTCTAGATTCTTTAGTAATAACTATTTTGTTATCCCTGAAGTATATGAAATTTTAGAGTCTGGATTATTAATTTCTTTGGACTATAAGAAGCATATTCAAGACTCTAAATGTTTAAATAACACTCAAATCAACGCAATTGAATCCTTAGTTGAAGATTTTAGATATGGTAAGACAATTGGTTCTTTATTGAAAATTGAAAGAAGAGATTTTAAAGATATACGAAATTCGATTGAAACTCTACATAGAGAGATGATTAATAATCTTTTTAATTCTAATTTTTATAATGAAGGAATTCCTCTATTGAGAAAGCTTTTAAGAGAAGCTGAAGTTATGTCAGCTGGATATGATGTCATGATTACAAATCCTCCATATTTAGGAATTTCTAAAATGGAGAAAGAACCCAAAGAATATCTAACAAATCATTACCCAAATAGTAAAGCAGATATGTTTGCTATGTTTATGGAAGCTCCATATGTGAAGAAAAATGGATTTATCGCAATGGTTAATCCAGACAGTTGGATGTTCCTAGTAAGCTTTGAACAATTAAGAAAGAAGATAATTAAGGAACAATCAATTGTTAATATGATTCATTTAGGTATGGGTGCTTTTGATGCTACTGTCCAAACAACTTCTTTTGTAATTAGAAACGCGTCTATTGGTGGAAATGGCGTTTACTTCCGACTTGTTGATGAAAAAGACAAAGAAGCCGCATTCCTTGCGGGGGGGGGTATAATTATGAATCTTAGTAGTTATAACTCTATTCCAAGTAATATTATTGGCTATTGGCTAAGCAAGAAAACAATCGAAAATTTTCAACTTGGCAAAATTGGAGATGACTTTATTGCTAGAACTGGAATGGCTACTGCTGATAATGATACATTCCTTAGACTTTGGTATGAGGTGAATTTAAATAACGTATGTTTTACCGCTACCGATTCGATTTATTCCGTATATACTGGAAAGAAGTGGTTTCCATACAATAAAGGTGGAGATTTTCGAAGATGGTATGGAAATAATGAATATTTGATTAATTGGTATTTAGACGGTAAAGAGGTTAAAAACAATATTGATCCTAAAACAAAGAGAATTAGAAGTCATAATTATAATGATCGTTTTGGTTTTATAGAAGGAATTACATGGACTGAAATCTCTTCTGGAAATTATTCTGCAAGAATATCTGAAAAAGGTTTCCTTTTTGATTCTGCTGGGGCAAAGATGTTTTCAAATGATGAGAATATTGATTATTCCTTTTGCTTAGCCTATATAAATTCGATAGTTGCCCAACATTATCTCGATATAATTGCACCAACCTTGCATTATAAACCGGGGGATTTATTGCTTTTACCTTACCAAGTTGAAGATAAAGAAAACATAGAAATGTTTGGTAAGAACAATATTGAATTGTCAAGACAAGATTGGGACTCTTTTGAAACATCGTGGGATTTCAAAAAGCATCCATTGATTTAGGAGGATATTATGCAAATAAGATATGAGACAAATATTTGTAAATTTAATTTGATACCAGGTCAACCGATTGCATATTGGGCTGGAAATTTATTTGATGTGTTTAGAAATAATAAAAATTTTAATAATGTTTCTATTGCAAGAGCTGGATTGTCTACTGGTGACAATGACAAATATTTGAAATTCTGGTCTGAAATTGATTTTTCTAATTGTGGATTTAATTATAAATCAAATTCGGAATATTTACTTTCTAAAAAAACATATGTTCCAGTAAACAAGGGTGGAGAGTTCAGAAGATGGTATGGAAATAATGAATATGTTATAGATTGGCGCAATCCAAATAAATTTCATAGACCCCGTACAACATATATGAACTTATATTTTAAGCCTGCATTAACATGGACAGTTTTGACTTCGGGTAAATTTTGCTCTAGGTTTTATGGAGATGGATTTTTATTTGATCATGCAGCTGCTAGTTTGTTTCCTAATAATTCGGAAGATTGTTCTTATTTATTGGGATTTATGAACACAAATTCTTTTGATTATATTTTAAATTTAATTAATCCCACGCTCAATACAGGCGCAGATGTTGTACTTAAAATGCCTTTAATCAATATAAGTGAGGATATTGTTAATAATATAAAAAATACTTCAATTGAAAATGTTAGTCTTTGCAAGAAAGACTGGGATTCTTTTGAAACTTCATGGGATTTCAAGAAACATCCATTGATTTAGGAGGGATTTTATCATGGGTAGATTAATATCGGATAAATACAAAGAGTGGGAAGAAGAGTGTAGAAATAGATTCGACACTCTTAAAAAGAATGAAGAAGAACTTAATAGGATCTTCATTGATATCTATGGCCTTCAAGATGAATTAACTCCTGAAGAAGATGATAAGGATGTAACAGTTCGATTAGCTGATAAAGGAAGAGAAATTAGATCCCTGATTTCATATCTTATCGGCATTGAGATGGGCCGTTATTCATTGGATGTAGAAGGCCTTGCTTATGCAGGCGGAGAATGGAATCCATTGAATTATGTTTTCTATCAGCCAGACGATGATGGAATCGTTCCTGTTTATTCGCAATTAGGAATGGAAGATGGTCTTGCAACTAAAATTATCAATCTAATTAAACAAATCTATGGTGAAGATACCTATAGAGAAAATATTGATTTCATCGCAGAAGCATTAGGAAAGAATTCAAATGAATCCTCTGAAGAAACATTAAACAGATATCTTAATGATGGATTTTATCTTGATCATTTGAAGATATATCAAAAGAGACCGATTTATTGGATGTTCTCAAGTGGAAAGAATAATGCATTTAAATGTTTGATTTATCTTCATAGATATACCAAAGACACTCTTGCAATCATCAATTCAAAATATTTCTTGAATGAATCAGCAAGATTGAATGCAGAAGTTGAGGATACAAGGCTTCAATTAGAATCAGCTGATGGAAGAGAGAAACTTAGACTAGATAAGCAATACAAGAATCTATTAGCAAAGCAAAAAGAAATGATTGAATATGGTCAGGTTTTAGACCATATGGCAAATCAATACATACCATTGGATTTAGATGATGGTGTTAAGGTTAACTACGCTAAATTCCAAGGAATTGAAGTAGTAAATGATAATGGGGTTAAGATCAAAAAAGATTTATTAGTCCCAATTAAATAAGGAGGTTTTAGATATGGCTAGCATTGATTTTAATGGTGCCAAAAATGAAATAGAGAAGATCTTTTCTAATACTGAAGGTCAAAGAAAAATACTTTTTTGGTATGATGCTCCTCAAAATTTCAAAGAAGATGTTGAAAAGAATCAGTTTTCGAATTGCAAAGTTTTGATTTGCAATCAAAACGAATTTGAAATCAAAAAAACAATCGAACATGATGATAAAACCTCTAACTTCTTAGTTTATGTTCCTTTTGCAAGACCAATTGATACTGAAAACTGGCTTTTAGATATCTTGATGTATAGCGAAGAATATTATGCAGATACTGTTGCCTTGACAATGAGAAGACTCGGTATCAGCAATACTGATTTAAGAAAAGTGATTGAGAATCATATCAAATTCTTTGATAGCGAAGCTAGAAATAAGAAACTCAAGAATTACATCGATATCACAGATGAAACTTCACCAGAAGCCTTAATGACAGCAATGATGGCTGTTTTAACAAAAGCAAATTACAACACAATCGAATCAGTTCTTATTGAACTTGTTTTTGAGAATAGTGAACAATCAAAATATCAGGACTTGAAGAAGTTTGGATTTGAGGATTATTTTTGGAACTGTATTTGTGATAAATACAACTACGATGGAGATTTAAAGATTGAAACTTTGATTAAGAAGTTCATCTTTACAGCCTTTGTTGAACAAACAATCAGCCAAACTGGTGATTCAAATTCGATTTCTTCGAACTTACCTTCCTTCTATCACCAATTCATTGTATCCGAAAAAGGAATTAATGATGCGAAGTTCTTTATTGATCGGATTAAAAGTGATGGAAGATATGATGAACTTCAAGATAGACTATCTTTGGAATTGAACATCGAAGGATTGATTGCTACAAAGGAAATTAAGACTCTTCAATTTGCAGATGTCTTCAAATGCATTGATTTAAAAATAGTCGATAGTGTAGTTAATAGCCTTAATAGTGGTAGTTTGGAATATGATTCTTTTGAGCGTGTCTTGATGAACAGAGTGAATTCTATGTGGTATCAACAATTTGATGCTGAATACACAACTCTTTTAGGCACTGTTCGCTTCTTAAGATATTTGGAAAGACCTGTTGCAAAACAATTATCTACTACTGAATACATAGATAAATATGTAAATGAATATTATAAAATCGATACTGAATATAGAAGAGTTGTCACTGCTTTTAATAGAATTAGTGAACCAACTGAAGAATTCAATCAATTGATGGAAACAGTTGAAAACGCCTATCAATTTAAATTCCTTGATGTTTTAGGCCCTGAATATAGCAGTGCCTTATCAAAACAAGATGAATGGAAATTCATCGGAGAAACGATGTCTGATGATTTCTATAAAGAATTGCAAAGAAATCCTGCTAAAAAGATTTTTGTTATTATTTCCGATGCTCTTCGATATGAAATTGGTCATGAATTATATGACAAGATCAATATCAATAAGATTCTTAAAGGCTCTGTAGATATTGAACATATGATTAGCCCTTTACCATCAATTACGAAATTTGGAATGGCTTCATTATTGCCACATAGGGAAATGACATTCGAAGAAGGAAAAGTCTTGCTTGATGGGATGTCTACAGATGGAACTATTGCTCGTGATGCAATACTAAAAGCAAGAAACCAAAACTATGCTGCTATCGCCTTTGAAGATATCAATAAGATGAATCAAAAGGAACTCAGAGCTTATTGTTCAGATAAGAATCTTGTCTACATCTATCATGATGTCATGGATAATGCTGGCGAGCATAACGAAAGCAAGGTTTTTGATGTTGCAGAAACATGTATTACTGAAATTGTGAATCTTATCAAAAAACTATTCAACAATCTTCAAACTACAAATTTCTATGTTACTTCAGATCATGGATTTATTTATAGAAGAAATAAAATTCAAGAAAGCAACAAATACGGAAATATATCTTCCTTGCCTGCAAATGAAATTTCAAAAAGATATATCATCACAGATGATTTAAGCGTATGCATCTCGAATACATCAGAGACAAAATTACAGGTTAGCAATAAAGATTATAAGGTCATTTCTCCGTGGGGATATGATTTGTTTAAAACTCCAGGAAATGGGCTTCAATATGTTCATGGCGGAACATCTTTACAGGAAACGATTGTTCCATTGATTCATGTAAGTGAACTCTTCAATAGGACGGAAGTCGAGATTGCTAGACCCGTTAGTGTGAGATTGAAATCAATCACAAGAAAGATTACAAATAGATCCTTTACTCTTGAATTTGAGCAAATGGAGAAGGTTGAAGAGAAGAAACAAGCTATTACTTGTGAAACCTATATCATTGATCAAGATGGTGAAAAAGTATCGACTGAATATAAGTTTGTTGCTAATTCTTCGAGTGATGATCCTGAGACAAGAGTTACAAAGATTCGATTCACGCTTAAGAATATTCAATTTGATCGAAATAAGCCTTATTTCTTAATATTGAAGAATGCTGAATTGAATGATGAATACATCGAAAAAGAACAATTCTTAATTGATATCATTCAGTTCAAGGTGTTCTAGGAGGAGTGCTATGGATAATTTAGATAAAAAAGTTTTCGAATTATTTTCAGGAAGAGTTGTACCTAAGGGCGCAACAAAGAAAATCAAAAACAGTGCTAATGTTCCAACCTATGTTTTGGAATATCTTTTAGGTACTTATTGCACTTCTGATGATGAAGAAGAAATAGAACAAGGAATTGAACAAGTAAAAAGAATTCTTTCTGATAATTATGTTCGTCCTGATGAAGCTGAGAAAATAAAGGCTAAAATCAAAGAGAACGGAAGCCATACAGTTATTGATAAAGTCAGTGTAAAGTTAAACGAAAGAACCGATCAATTCGAAGCTGATTTCATGTTTTTAGGTATTCATGGACTCTATGTTCATCCTAAATATGTAAAGGAATATGAAAAATTATTATCTGGCGGTATCTGGTGTATCGTTGATTTATCTTATTTGTTTTCTGAAGATGATAGGAAACAATCTCCTTTTGTAATCGTTGATTTAACTCCAATCCAAATGCCTAATCTTGACAAGAACGAGATTATCGATGCTCGAAAAGAATTCACAAAGGATGAATGGATTGATTTAATTCTTCGTTCTTGCGGTATGGAGCCTACTCAGTTCGAATATCGTGTAAAATGGCATTTATTGGCCCGTTTAGTTCCTCTTGTTGAAAACAATGTTAATCTCTGCGAACTTGGACCTAGAGGTACTGGTAAATCCCATATTTATAAAGAAATTTCGCCAAACTCAATTTTGGTATCTGGTGGTCAGACTACAGTCGCTAATCTTTTCTATAACATGGGAAGAAGACAAATCGGTCTTGTTGGATTATGGGATTGTGTAGCTTTTGATGAAGTCGCAGGTATTTCATTCAAAGATAAAGACGGAATCCAAATCATGAAGGATTATATGGCTTCTGGTTCCTTTGCTAGAGGCAAAGATGCCATTCAAGCGAATGCTTCGATGGTTTTCGTTGGAAACATCAATCAAAGTGTTGATTCGTTGCTTAAGACTTCTCATTTATTCGAACCATTCCCTGAAGCGATGATTGATAGTGCGTTCTTTGACCGTATGCATTGCTATATCCCAGGCTGGGAAATTCCTAAGATGAGACCAGAATATTTCACAAATAATTATGGTTTCATTTCTGATTATCTTTCTGAATTCTTCCGCGAGATGAGGAAAGTCCCTCAAACGGATGCTTTTGATAAATATTTTAAATTAGGAAGATGCCTTAATCAAAGAGATACTATTGCTGTAAGAAAAATGCTATCTGGTCTTACAAAGATTATTTATCCAGACGGTAAATTTGATGAAGAAGGAATTGAAGAAATTCTTAAATACGCTATTGAAGGTAGAAGAAGAGTTAAAGAACAGCTTAAGAAGATCGGCGGAATGGAATTCTACGATGTTCAGCTTTCTTATATAAGATTATCCAACATGGAAGAAGTCTTTGTTCCAGTTCTAGAACAAGGTGGTGGTCAGCTTATTCCTGAAGGAATCTGCAAGCCAGGGCATATCTATACAATAGGTAATGGTAGCAATGATATGAAGGGTTTATTTAAACTTGAAACCACAATTGCTGATGGCGGAACTGGTAAATTTGAAGTTCTTGGTATGTCTAATTCAAAAGAAGCCAAGGAATCTTTAAAAACTGCTCAGAACTATTTCAAAGCGAATGGTAAATCAATAAGCCAATCTATCATGACGGATTCAAAAGACTATTTGATGCATATTCAAGACTGTCAGGGAGTAGGACTCGATAGTAATTTATCTTTAGCAGCTTTAGTCGCATATTGTTCTTGTGCGTTAAATAGA
>CAVJWL010000114.1:0-20278 GCA_963653505.1 uncultured Prevotellaceae bacterium | reverse complement strand
AGGTAATGCCTATGCCTAATTGGTGCTTTGGGAACCTCACATGCGTTTTGCCTAGCAAGAACGTCGATAAGTTCAGGGATTATTTCTTAACTGGCACGATCAACGATCAGCACCAAAAGGAATATTTCTACAGAACCTTTCTTACAGATGATGAGGTCACTTCGAATGATAAGAGAATGTCGCTTCTAAGGGTTTCCTTTGAATGCGCATGGTCAGCTGAACACTGTTTCCTTAAGCCACATGAAGGAAAAGACAAGAACAGCTGCATTCTTTTAGAGGATGCCATTAAGAACTGCGACGTGAGAAGGCTCACCGTCTGGGCAAGTGAGTCCGGAATGGGATTTGAGGAATCCATCACCTATGAACAAGGTGGTTCCATCGATTTCAAGACAAGAGATTTATATCCTGATCCTTTAGATGAATATTTGAGGGAAGAGGATATCTATGAAGGAGGAAAAGAGAAAGAATGCCAAATTTTGTAAAGAATAAGATTATCGTTGGGAGAAGCGAATACGGTAGAAGACTCATTGATAAATACGTGAGCTTCAACAAAGAAAGAGGAGTCGAGGAATTCGACTTCAACAAGGTCATCAAGATGCCTAATGATTTAAAAATCGAATTCTCATCTAAGAGCGATAAGGCCTTATGCCTTTATCTTACTAAGATGAATCCTGATGTTACCTATTATGGTGACGAGGATGAGAAGATGGATAAGGCTAATTATTCATCCCTAATTCGAAAACTATCGAAAAGGCTCATGATGAGCCATGATTTCACGCTTCGAAAAGATGCTGTCGATGAGCTTCTTAACAAGTACAAGGAAGATAATCTTCTTAAACTTGGTGAAAGACAAATCCAAAATCTAGAGAGATACGACGCCATCAACTGGTATGAATGGTCCATCAATAACTGGGGTACCAAATGGAATGCTTCTGATTATGAGGTTTCAGACGATAAGAGAAACATCACCTTTGAAACAGCCTGGGATCCAGCTATTGAGGTCATGCTTGAGATATCTAGACAGAATCCGGATATCAAATTCGCCTTCCTCTATAGCGATGAGGAAATAGGGGCCCATACGGGTTATCTTCTCACCCAAAACGGAAGAATCGACTGCAAGGGAACATTCGAGGATTATTCACCTGATGCTTATAAGCTTGCATTCGATCTCTGGGATTGTGGAGATGAATACGAATATGATGATAAGATCGGAACCTATGTCCCAAAGGAAGAATACGAATCTAGATTGGAGATGATCTGATGGCGACAAGAAGCTACATCCTCAAAGAAAATGATGATGGAACCTATACGGGTGTCTATTGCCATAACGATGGCTATCTCACCTATAACGGTGCGATGCTCTTAGATCATTACAACACAAGGGAAAGAGTTGAGAAGCTTCTTTCTATGGGCAATATCTCCGTTCTTGATACCACGATTGAACCATATCCTGGTATCGCTCATGATTTTCAGTCTAGGCAGGATGGAGTCTCCCTTTTCTACAAGAGGGACGGGAAGTCAAAAGAAAATGAAGATGCGAACGTTGTCAGCATCTACGACATCGATGATCCTTCTTCCTGGATTGAATACTGCTACATATTCGGGAAAGACGATAAGTGGCATTACTTCAAGTGCGGTGAGCTCAATAGAGGCTTCAAGGACTTGCAGACTGGGCTCGATGAAGAATACAAGAAGCTCGGATTTGAAAGGCCTGCGGGCTACTATGGTTTCTATACCGATGAAGACATCAAGAAGAGAGTCTATGAAGAGAAGGCAAAAACGCAGGAGATGTAACTTGTTTTGCTTTCTATATCTCTTCGCATTATTTGCTTTCAGCGTGACTTTCTTCGTTAGAAACGAGGTTTATCTAAGAGGAATTGATGCTAGTGATGATATTGCTACTAGCATTGTTTTCTCTAGTGATTCTGCAAAGGTAATTGATGCTTATAAGCTCACGAGGAAAGAAAGATATGAAGCTGCTATTTCTATCGATTCCTATTGGAGAAACGAAGGAAAGCATTTTCGCTCTGTCGAATCGATAGAAGCGGAGATATACGCCCATCGGATTGCCTATCTTTTAGGCATAGACAAAGAGAGGTCGAAGGACGCCGACATCGACCTTAAGGAAGACAAAAGAATATACGTCAAGGCGAGTTACATCGCCTTGATGGCTTTCGGCGGATAAGGAGGAATATGAATTGAAAAACAATCAAAAAGAAGTTAAGGAAAAGCTCACATTCGAGAACTGTCCTGATGTCATGGATGGAAAAGAAGTCGCGGAGCTATTGCATGTTTCACCAAAAACGATCAATCGTTTGGCTGTCTCAAATGAAATCGGATCATTCATGATCGGAACTGCAAGAAGATTCACAAGAAGATGTATCTTCAAGTTCATCTATGAGAGAACTGGTGATGAGCAATTCAACGTGAAGGATTTCACAACAGGTGATATTTCCTTCCTTCATCAAAATACTAAGTCCCATGATGACTATGAGGCTTGTCTATGACATCGGGCAGACTTGTTCTGTCTAAGGGTAAATACTATGCCGTCATGTATTGGCAGGATCCATTAACTCACACAAGGATTGAGAGGTGGATTGGCCTTAAGTTAGGCGAGAAGGGGAACGCAAAGAAAGCCAAGGCAATGCTTGATGAGCTGAAGAGAAACTTTGACCCTAAAGACATCGTAAGAACCAATGTCACTCTTCTTAAGCTAGGGCTTAATCCTCTTACTGATGACGGGAAGAGGATGAAGAAGAGTGATGTTGCGAAGAAAGTGATGGAAGTCGCTACAAGCGATATCCCTGTTCAAATCGCACAGAATCTGCAAAACGGTATGATTCTCTTCTCGGATTTCCTGAAGGTATGGCTAGAAAGACTAAAGCCAACAGTGAGGGCTGTTACCTATACTGGCTACCATTACAGCATTTACAACGTTATTGCCCCTTATTTCCAAAAGCACAGAATCTTCCTTCAGGATATCTCTCCAGAAGATATCGAGACTTTCTACCAGAAGATGCTTTTGACTAGGAATTCCAATACCGTCATTCGTTATCATGCGAATATCAGAAAAGCTCTCCAGTACGCCTTCAAGAAGGGATACATCCTGAATAATCCAGCTGATAGAGTTGATAGACCTAAGAAGTCTGTTTACGTTCATTCTTACTACAACAAGGATGAGATTGAGGAACTCTTGAAGAAGGTTAAAGGTACTGAACTTGAATATCCTGTCACTATGGCTGCTATCTACGGATTAAGAAAGGAAGAAGTCCTTGGTCTTAAATGGGATGCAATCGACTTTCAATACAAGCAGCTAACAATCAAACATACAGTTACAGAAGCAATCGTGAATGGTAAAAGAGTTGAAATTGAAGCCGATACCACAAAGACTAAGAAGTCATTCAGAACATTGCCTTTCGATCCAGGAGGAGTCGTTGAGAACCTTCTCTTAGAGATGAAGCAAAATCAGGAGAACTGGAAACAATTATTTGGTAGAAGTTATGATACCAAGGATGAAGCCTATGTCTTTTTAAGACCTAATGGTCAAAGATACAAAACCAACTGGATTACGATGGCTTTCTCCGATTTCCTTAAGAAGAACAACATGAGAAAAATCAGGTTCCATGACCTTAGACATACCTGTGCGACGATGCTAAGACATACCGGTGTTCCGATGGAAGATATTCAAAAGTTCTTAGGCCATTCAACAATCACTACGACAGAAGGCATCTATGCCCATTTCGATGATTCACAACATAAATCGACAATAATGAAATTATCTGATTACCTTTCTAATAAGACGAAGGATGATGAGAATGGAAACGTCGTGAAAACCAAAAAGAATAAAGAAGTAGAGAAGTAAAGAAGCAGAGAAATAAAGAAGATTCTATAGGCAAGGAAGCATTCCATATCGGAGTGCTTTTTTGCGTTGAATTTGAACCACTGGTTCATTTTTTAAGCGTCAATGAAAGACTATAATTTTCGATGTGGAAAGGAAGGAGAAGATGGAAAAAGGATATTTTTCAAAAGAATATATCGGGAACCATATTAAAAGCATTAGAAATAGCAATTATCTGAATTTATCGGATTTTTCATCTAAACTAGGTGTTTCCAAAAATACAGTCATTACCTGGGAAAAAGGTAAATTTGTTCCTAGCTTAAACAATATCATTAAAATTTGTAATTTGTTTAACGTTTCAATTGATTCATTTATTTTATACAAATAAATTAGTTAGGTAACTAAATCAGTTTTCTATGGTATAATGGCATTGTCAACATATTACTAATCAATTTATGGATCTTTCGTAAATGGAGGTAATAATATGCTTGACGAAAAAAATGTAGTTACTCTTGATAATGAGGTCTTAGGTTCTAATCTTAAGAGATTAAGAAAAGAAAGAAAGTTGTCTCGTGAGGAATTCGCTTATCGCATTGGCGTTAGCGCAAGAATCATCGCAGACTATGAGGATGGATTTAAAACTCCAAGACTTGAAACCTTCTATAAGATCTCCGTTGTTCTAGGAGTGACTATGGATAGCATCTTACGCAAAGCGTAAGGTGCTATTTTCTTAAAAAAGTCTATTTTTGAACCAGCGGTTCATTTAGTCAGTGTATCTCTTAATTTAAAATTGTGTTGTAAGGAAAAGAGGTACACAAGATGAAAAACTTAGATGAAAAGAAAACATTCGCAGTCGAAGCTAAATGCGGTCACGTTGGAAGAAAATATTATATTGCTATCACGTTCCCTGTTGTTGCTGACAACGGCAAGGAAGCAGCCAAAATTGTAAGAAGGATTCCTAGGGTCAAACACGATCATAAAGATGCCATCATTTCAGTTAAGGAAATAACAAGCGAAGAATATGAAGAATTGATTCAACAAAATAAAAATGATGAATACTTACAATGCCATTCTGTTCAAGAACAAAGATTAAGATGCGATGGTTTGAATGAAAGAATAATTAGAGAGAATAATTATACAAGAGGGGATAATTATTGCCTTGAAGAAGAAAGAAAATTCGAAAGAGAAGAACGAATCGCATTTAAGAAGAAAAAATACCTATCATTTCTCGTTGGAGATAGATATTGTTCGGAAGCAGCATTTATATAGAAATATAAATAATGTATAATTAAATAAACGAGAAAACATACACAAGAGGAGATATTTTAAATTATGGAATTAGAAAAATTTATTACTAACACAGGAAGACCTTTACCAGTTTTCTTGTTGCTCGATGTCAGTGGTTCAATGTCTGGAACAAAAATCGATACTTTAAACCAATGCGTTAAAGAAATGATTAAGGATTTCCAAAACGAAAGAATGTCTGAGGTCGCTCTAAAGCTTTGCGTCATTACCTTCGGTGGAAATGGAGCCCAACTTCATACTCCATTGTCTTTATTAAAAGATGTTGAATCTGAAGATCTTCAAGCATCTGGCATGACACCTATGGGTGCAGCCTTAACGATGGCTTCGAATATCATCAACGATAAAGAACAAGTTTCAGGAAAAGGATATAGACCAATCGTCGTATTAGTTTCCGATGGTTATCCAAACGATAGTTGGGAAGGCCCATTAAACGAATTTGTAACCGGAAAGAGAACTTCAAAATGTGAAAAGTGGGCTTTAGGAATTGGCGATGGTTATGATGCAAATATGCTTCAAAAGTTCTTAGGCGATACCGATAGAAAGGTTTTCGATGCATCTGTCGCTAAGGAAATCACAAAGTTCTTTAAATTTGTAACTCTTTCCACAATTGCTCGTTCTAAGAGCGTTGATCCTAATTCTATCGTGAACATTGAAGAAGTTGAAAAGCAAGTCAAGGATGAAATGCCAGACTTCGATTTTGGTATCTAATCATGATTGAAAAAGCGTATGGATTTTCAGCAAGAGGAAAAACACACATCAAAAATAGAATGTCTAATCAAGATTCATACCTTGTAGTCAACAAAAAACAGTATACGTTAGCGGTTGTGTGTGATGGATTAGGCTCAAAGAAACATTCTAGAGTTGCTAGCAGACGCCTTTGCCGAATTATAAAGAAAGAAGTAAACAAGAGATTCAAGACTAAATCTTTAAATCCAATCGAACTAATTGAATCAGTACAAAACGAGTTCAAGAAGAAGATTTGGCCATTCAACCTCTCAAATTGCGATACAACGTGCTTATTTACTTTGATAAGTTCAACTTCAATCTTGATGTTTCAAGTTGGAGATGGGCTAAATGCTTTGATGGTTGATGATGATGTCATCAGCTGCGAAGTTGAAGAAAAAGACTTCACGAATGAGAC
Organism: uncultured Prevotellaceae bacterium; assembly: GCA_963653505.1. Classification (GTDB taxonomy): domain Bacteria; phylum Bacillota_I; class Bacilli_A; order RFN20; family CAG-288; genus Enterosoma. The sequence continues at coordinate 13,994 of CAVJWL010000114.1, read as the reverse complement.
TGTTCCGTTTGGAAAATCGAAAAAAACGAATTGGAAGTTCAAGTCGATAAAGAAAGAAACTGACAAGAAATATTGCTTATTGCTTTGCACGGATGGTCTATCGGAAGACATCATCGATGGTAAGCAATTAGAATTGATAGCTGCCCTTGCTAGTAATATAAGTGGAAGATACAAGAACAATAAATATCTAAAAGGCGTAATAAAAGATTGGCCGAACAAATATGGTGGCGACGATAAAACAATGGTGGTGATTAAATGATGGAAGAAGAATTTAAAATCAAAACAATCAAAGATATTAATGGAAACGTTTATACTCTAGATTCCTATCTTGGCGGAGGCGGACAGGGATGCGTTTATAAGACAAAAGATAGCCATATCGCTATTAAATTTGTCATGAAAAATAATGAACCCTTAATTGATGATTTAGCATATGAAAAATACAAAGACAGAATAGATGATGTCATCATTATGAATATTGATAATGATGTCAATGTTTGCAAGCCTGAAATTATGCTAGAAAAGCCATATTGTGGCTATGTCATGCACCTATTATGCGATCTAAAGCCTATTGAACAGTTGATTTATGATGTGAATAGCGATGGAAATCTAAATAATTTCTTATGTGAGACTGGTAGCTTAAAGAAACGCTTTGAAGTTCTTATTGAATTAGCGAGAACCTTAGCAAGACTGCATTCAAAAGGAATCGTTTACTGCGATATTTCACCTAAGAATGTCTTCTATTCTGATACGACAAATTTCTCGAAAGTTTGGATTATCGATTGCGATAACTTAAAACATACAAGCGATTTACGAAATGGTATTTTCACACCTGGCTATGGGGCTCCAGAAGTTGAAATTAAAGCTTCTAGCAACACAATCTTTAGCGATTGCTTTTCCTTTGCCGTGCTTGCCTTCAAGGTTTTGACTCAACGCAGCCCATATGAAATATCTTATGATGCTGAGTCTTCAAGTGATGATTGGGACGCTACGACTTCCGATAAAAAGGAAAATGATTCAAGTAATAATAAGCCTTGGCTATTTGAGTCAGGTGTAACTGATGAACTGAAAGCTTATTTTGATCATTTCTTAACGAAGGATTTGCTTGATCTATTTAATAAAACATTCGATAAAACTGGAAGAATTGATCCAACATCCAGGCCTTCAATGAGAGAATGGTATGAGGCTTTAAAGGGCGCATATCTTAATCTAAATAAATGTGAATGTGGAAGCTATATCTTTAGTGGTGAACATAATTGCCCACTTTGCAATGCCAATCGCTCATTCAAGTACTACGGATATATCTTAAATATTTATCCGGATGCCGATGAGATTAAAAATCAAGTCAAAGAAACCCTTGATTCTTATGACTTTGGCGATTTAGAGAACGTCAATGATATTTTGGACAATAAGATCAAAATCAAAGCCGATCGTCTAACACATGATTTTATAATCTATGAGGATTTCACGCTATTCAATTTCAACATCAAAGATGTGTCTGTTTATGAAAATCCTTATCCGATTTTGAAATTCTCTTCACATAATGGATATCTCTATGTAAACAACAAGACGGCTTCTAGCATTTCTTATCTTTTCAAAGGAGAAAAAGGCAAAATTGTTGCGGATGATTCAAAACCATTCGTTTTCAATTCAAAGGATCTATTGCAGTTATTCTATAAAGATCCCGATACTAAGGTTTCCCGTTGCCTTTTGGTTAAAAGCGTATGAAAGAAATAAACGAAGTATCTTTTGCAATAGAACTAAATAATGCTATTTCAAAAATCGGAGTAGGCAATGTCTTTAAATTATCTTCGTATAAAGGTAAAACGTATATTTCAGATTTTGAAGACAAGATTATTAGTGAAATATTGCCAAAGAATTTGAATCATGATGCCGAGGATTTCATAACGAGTCTACCAGTAAATTATGCTTATCTAGATAGCATCAATAAACAAGACGGCTATGCGATGGTGGTTGCTAGAAGAATCTATGGAATCAAGAAAAATATTGAGCAATTCTCTGTTTATTACGAGGATGAAATGCCACTTGTAGATGTTCTAAACACTCTTGATCAAAATGCAAAAGCCATCGTTATGCTTGTTCATGCTCGTGATTACAACGAAGAAAATATTCTTATTGAAAGTGAGCATAAAAATAAAGCCTATCCATTAGAAAAGCAAACAGAGTACGATACATTAAATAATCACGAGGAGAAAACTCTATTTGTTCTTGGCAGAGAAAAACGTATTCAAAAAGAAAACTATCAGCTTTATTTGTTAGTCGGAAATATCAAGCTGACAGACAAGAAAGAATATATTTCCAATAAGGATAAACTCACTCTCTATTACATGCAGGCCGATGTTCAGAACTACCTGAATCTTTGGAATGAATACAATCGAATTGAATTTGAAAATTGTTTCAACTTATTCAAGAAAAACCAATATGTTCGATTTGATGGACTTTATCTTGAAAACGAAATTAAGGTGACTTTTGATGATGAGAATTTCTCAAGAATAAATGCTTTTGATGGACAATTGTGCTTATTGGGGTCAACGGATTTATTGAATCTATTTAAAGCTAACGATCTTGATGAATATAACAAGATTGAAAAAGATTTGCTGGCTAATAAGCAAATTACCGTCGTTTCATTAAGCAAAACTAATAGTAAAGAAAGATCAATTAGAATTCAAACGACTGATTTGGATTTCTTCAACAATCTCAATTCTTCGATGGGCTATATTTGCCTTTCTTTACTTGGTAACAAGATTTCCTATAGCAGAAGAGAAAAAGCAAGAACAAGGATTATTACCGGTAGAGCAGGAATGCAGAAGATGCACACATGGTTCACTGATAATCCAGAGCCTTCACAAAAGCAGGAACATATCGAAATTGATGGCAATCTTCTTACCAAAAAGAATTTGACACCAAATCAAAGAGAAGCAATTGACATTATCTGCAATACGCCAGACATCGCGATTATTCAAGGCCCTCCAGGAACTGGTAAAACTACAGTAATCAAAGAAGCTTTGGTTCAAATCAATGCCCAAAAGGAAAACAAATATGATTTCGGCAATAACTTATTGTCTGGATTTAGACATGAAACGGTTAAGAATTTAACCGAGAGCATTGATTTATTCGGTTTACCTGCTGTAAAAATTGGCGATTCAAAGAATGAGCCTTCTAGTAAAGATCAAATAGAACCAAGGATTGCAAAATTTGTAGATAATCTTATCGAAGAACTAAAAAATAAATATGCTGATTTAACAGTTCAAGACAATGAATACATAGAATTCAAGAAGAAGTATTTTAACTATGTTTCCTTCGATAATTCTATCGATTCTTCGATTGAGATTCTTGAAGGTATTAGAAATCTCGATGTTTTCAAATACAATTCTGAGGTCACAAAAAAGATTGATTCGTTGGTCGAATCTTTAAGAAAACAAACTCATAAGCGTTCTTTAGAAGAGGATCAATTCCTGAATTTCCTTTATAGTTTGCCATTGGACGCTGAAGGATTGGCTGATGACAATGAAAGAATAGAGATAGGCATACTCACTTTTGAGGATTATTTTGAAGAAGAGTGCAAAAAACTTAAGAATGCTTATTTAACCTCTGCCTTCGACGCTAAGAAAGCAAAACAAATTCGAAAAGAAGCAATCCTAAATCACCGTGAAATTCCTAACATCTTGATTTCAAACGGAAAGAAAGCAGAAATCATCGAGTATTTAGAAGAACTTTTCAATGAAATAAGAATTGAGAGAACAAAGAGATTTGGCGGCGACAACGTTGCTATTTTGGATTACATTGATTCCTTGACTGAGAATCCTTTCTTAATCAGGGAGACATTGCTTGACTATACCAAGGTTTTGGGTGCGACAAACCAGCATTCAATCTCAAAGAACATGTTTTCCATCAAAGATGACGATGTCATGTTTGATAATGTATTCATTGATGAAGCGGCTACATCATCTCCACTTGATTTGTTCATACCAATGTCGATTGCAAAGAAGAAAGTAATTTTGGTTGGTGACCATAAGCAACTGCCAAACATCATAGAAGAAGATATTCTCGATAAGGTAGAAGAGAATGTAGGTAACAAATCAAATGATTCAAACGATGAAAATATTTCATCAACAATGAAGAAAACATTGTTTGAAGTCTTAATGTCCAAAGCTGTCGAACTTGAAAAGAAGGATGGCATTAGAAGAGTGATTACTCTTGATACACAATTCAGAATGAATCCAAAACTAGGATCATTAGTCAGCGATTTCTTTTACGATGGAATAATCAAATCTATAAGACCTGAATCTGATTTTGAACACAATTATCATGGGTTGAATGGGAAATGCCTATATTGGCTTGATACTCCTTTTGATGAGAAATTAGATAGACAGGATTATAGAAAATCAGGTAGTTCATCTAGACGAAATATTCCTGAAGCCAAGAAAATCGCCAAACACATCAAAGAGGCTTTGGATTCTTCAAACTACGAGAAATTATCGATTGGTGTGATTACCATCTTCAAAGATCAGGTTGAATCAATTAAAAATGAACTAAGGAATCTCGATATTTTAGATGAAAATTACGAGATGACGGGAAAGTATATGGACCAAGAATTGTTGGTCGGAACCGTCGATGCCTTCCAAGGAAGAGAATTTGATGTTGTCTACCTTTCTTTGGTCTACGTATTCAATGAAAAGAAAAATTATAGCCGTCTTGCCAACGAAAACAGCATGAGCTTGATGAATGTTGCATTAAGCCGTCAAAAAAGGCTTCTTATCGTCGTTGGTGATATGTCTGTATATGACAATGAGTTGGCTAAGTATAAAGTTGAGCCATTGTACAAGTTAGCAAAGCTATGTTCAGGAGGTGAAATGCATGAGTGATATTGTTTATAGCGTTAAATTCACGCCTTCTGGATCGGATAGTGATATCAAATATTCGAAATATTTTGCCATCCCAGTTTCACTAATAAAGGTATTACTAGTAAAGGGCAAGAAATCAGAACTTAATCATTTCGAAAGAGCTGTCTTGTCACTGCTTTTGAATAAATACCATACAAATAAGCAAATAGCCGAGAAGCTTTGCATCAACGAAGATTTGACTGAGCTGATTATCAACGATTTGAAGAAAAAAGGGCTTATCAATGATAGTTGTAAAGTATTAGAAAAGGGCGAAGATTTACTAAAAGGCGTATACCAAGACGTGACTCAGGAAAATTGTTATTTGATTTTTGATCACAATAGGCAATGTTTCCTTCCTAATCAATGCAACGATAATGATCTTGTGTTTTCTCAAAGTCGTTCTAACGATGAGAACTATAGTTTTCAATATGAAAATGATGCTTTTTCAGAAAGTGTCATATATAAATACATAAAAGTTGAGCAAAAACCTTGTTTAAATCCTAAGGATATTGAAAGACTTCTTCGAAGGGATGTTTTTAATAAAAATGATGAGGAGTGCTTGATTAAGTTCAAAACCATAGACTTATCAAAGAAAATCTATCATCTTATTTCATCTGTCGAAGTCAACTTAGGTTCATACGCTAAGAAGTGGGTGGTTAATAATCCAGTTACTCTTGAACCTGATAATGGACTTTATAATTTCTTTTACAACAACTCGGACAACAAAGCTATCAACGAGCTTTTATCAGGAATCATAAAGAAGAAGATGAACGGGCTAGATGATGGCGGAAAAGGATTGTATGACGCCATCAAGAAGAAGTTATTCACAAAAGAAATTAGCGTTCGTCACGAAGAAATAATTATTCCTTTGATCAATATCATCAAAGCTTTGAATGAATCTAAGGCGAAGAACTATTCTGAAAGAGTTTACCGTAATCAGATTCTTTCTGATGCGTTGGTTTATCTTGGAGATTTGTTTGAAAAGGTTTTGTATTTGGGTGCAACGGAGATCGGTAAAGATATACAAGAATTACTTCAAATCTTGGATAGGGAAGATTCGAAATTAAACAAAGAAATTCTTACTGAAATTGCAAAAAGCATTGGATTTGATATAAGCGAAAATGCTTCAAAGTTGCTTTCCACTAATAGAAGAACACTAAAGAAAATTATCAAAAATCCAAATGCTGCTCAACTTGGTGAATGTATCGATCTAAATTTGGTACTAGCGCGCAAAGATGAAAGACATTTCTATCGTATATTAGCAAAGAAATATCCTGGATTTATCAACATGATGTATGAATTCAAGAGAATGTATAGAGATAAAAGCAAACATACGATCGATATCGATGATACTGTCTCGCTAAGAAAATATATAGATGTCTTGTTTGAATTGTTGGACCTTTCATTAAGCTATAAGCTAAATAAAGAGACGCTTGAGAAACTCATTAAAGATAATGAGACTATATATGACTATTCTTATTCGGAGGAACTTATTCGATTAAAGCTTGGAAATAAGATAATTGATTCAAATAATAAAGAGATTACAAACATTAGGTTTTCTCTTATCTCCATGCTTGATGAATATACTACGAAGAGCACTAGATACTTGAAAAGTGCTTATTCCTTAATTGAGACTTATACAAAAATCATTGTTGATGCGATAAAGAAAAGATATCAGCCAAAATTCATCAAATTAAGCGATAGATTCAATACGATGAGAGAGCTAGAAGCTTATCTTGTGAACCTTGGTTTCCAAATGGGGACATCGAACACAGTAGGCAATAATGTTATAGATTCATTGGAATTCTTTGGCAAAGAAGAAGACGTAAAAAGAAGCTTTGATGTAGGGTTTGACAATGCGGTGTTAAGAATCAAGACATTATCGTTGATTGTAATGTTCTTAAATGATGAAGATATTGCAAAGAAGTTTATCGATTTAGGAATGAACGATTTCTTTACAATCACATCAAACGTGAGTTTCTTGCAAAGGCATACGCAAGTTCATGAGTACAACGAGAATAATGCTAAAATTATAGTAGATGGCGTTATTAAGATGACGGATTTTATCGTCAACAAGGTAGATTTTATAAAATAGAGGGAGCGAATTATGGCAGAACTAACACAAGAAGAATTAGAAAATAAGGAAATTGAATTAAAAAAGAAGGAAGCTAGCTTAATTACAAGAGAAAAAGAAGTGTCTCAGCTTGAAGCCACTAAAGCTAAACTTGAAAAAGATTATCGTGATAAAGATGAGGCTTTAAAGAGAAAAGAAGCTGATATTTTGACTGAAAAGACAAATGAAATCAGCAAGGCCAAAAAAGAGCTATCTTCTTTAAACGAACAAATCTCTGAAATCTCAAAACAAATCATTCAAAAGAATGGAGAACTCGAAGCTTCAAAGGCTACAATTGATTCTCAATTGAATACGTATAAAAACGAGAAGATTGAACAAGCTGAAAAAACCCTTGCTGATAATTTCAAGAAGCAAATGGATGAACTTAAATCATCCTATGAATATCTTTTGACTTCCTCAACAGATGCTGTCAAATGGTCTGATGAAAAATTGAAAAAAGCTTTTGAACAATTAACTGAAGAATTCAAAAAGCTTCTAGAATCAAAAGAAAAGGTTGTTCAATTAAAAATTGATGATTTAGAAAAAGCCAAAGAAGAATGCGAAAAGGCCATTGAAGAAACAAGCCACATTAAGGAACTTGAACAAAAACTCAACTTGAGAGAGAAGAAACTTGCTCAAAAAGAGAAACTTCAAGAAAACATCATAGAAAGCGAAGTTAAGAAAAGAGCAGCTGAAATCGAGCAGGAATTGAATAAATACAAAGAATTGTACGAAGACATTCTTGCTAAGAAAAACGATTTGGGAAAGAAAAATATTGAATTAAGAGATAGCATTCAATATGCCGATATTTTTGACAAGTTAAAATTGAATGCTGAAAACGAGAAATTATCTAAAGATATTCAAGAATTAACAAAGAAATACGCTCAATACTCTTCAATTGAATTTAATGAACTCCAAGCTAAAGCCAATCAATTCGACACTCTTGCTCAACAAAACAATAAATTGAACCTTGATAACTCAGAACTTCAAAGACAACTAGACATGCTTAAAAGCAGCAACAATAATGTTGAATCTTTAAGATATCAAAAAGAACAATTGGAAAATACCATTCGAGTAGAAAGGTTGGCTGCCACAGAACTTAAGAGACAAATCGATGATTTATCATCAAGACTTGATGGTGTAAAGACTGGTGTTATTGCATCTGAAAGCATCGAGACTCCATACAAAGATTTTGAGAATTGCCAACCATCAGATAAAACATCAATCAACGAAATAGAGTGGATTGATTCGATCATTTCAAAGTGCAAGGAATCCGGTTACGAGTTTTCAAGGAGATTGTTCTATTCTTTCCATACATCATTAAAAACAGCAGATATGTCTCCTTTGACCGTTCTTGCAGGTGTATCTGGAACTGGTAAATCAAAACTTCCTCAGCTATATTCCCGTTTTGGTGGATTGTATTTCATTTCCATTCCTGTTCAACCTGATTGGGATAGCCCGCAATCATTATTCGGTTATTTCAATAGCATCGAGAAGAGATTTAATGCAACATCATTGCTTCGTGCATTAGTTTCCTTCCAGGCTGATAAATCTAAGTCTGCAACAAAAGATAAAATCATGGATTTATCTAACCATGTCTTGATTGTCTTATTAGATGAGATGAATTTAGCTCACGTTGAATTGTATTTTGCGGACCTTTTATCAAAATTAGAAGAGAAGCGTGGCGAAAATAAAAACACTTCCTTTGAAGTCGATTTAGGTGCTGGCCAAGAAAAATATTCAGTTGTTTTAACAGATAATGTCAAATGGATAGGAACAATGAACGAAGATGAAACCACAAAATCATTGTCCGATAAGGTTATTGACCGTGGAAATGTCATTTCCTTCCCTAGACCAGAAAGATTTGAAAGATATAACGCAAACCAATTAAAACCAGAACAGCCAAAAATACAACGTCAGGTATGGGAGTCTTGGACTAAAGATAAGTATAGAATGACTGATGAAGAAGCAAATCATTACATGGATATCGTTATTGGCATTAACGATTCTTTGAAGAATGTTAACAGAGCTTTGGGTCATCGTGTATGGCAGTCCATCGAAGATTATATGAGTTCTCATCCATTAGTTAACCAATACAAGAATGATGAAGACAATAGGAAGAAAGCGTTGAACTATGCTTTTGAAGAAGCTTTGGTTTATAAGGTTATGACAAAACTTAGAGGTATTGATACGACTGGTGTTCAAAAGGAAGAATGTTTGGATAAGATTCAAAAATTGCTTAGTGATAATGGATTAACCACAATCCTTCCTGATTTCGAAAATGCTATGAATTCAGTTACCGAAACATTTATCTTGGATTCTGCTAAATATTTAGCAGAAGACTACAAGATGGAGTAATAAATGAGCTACGATAAATATTATGAAAACCTTTATCGAGATGGAAAACTGAATAATAGGTTTGTCACATATTTATCCGCTATTGATATGGAAAACTCCTTATTAAATAGGGATGCTTTCAAAAATAATCCAATAGCGGATATTTGCTCAAATTATGCATGTAGAAGCAAAATCTTTTACGATGCAATCAATGCCCCTTTGGGCTTCTTAAATGATGATGTTCAGGTAATCTATGATTATACGCTGAGCCATATTGAATCCATTTTGGAAAAGCCTAATCAAAGCATTATTAAAGAGCAAAAACTTGTCGCAAAAGAAAAGGTTAAGCAATTAGAACCTAAGACTTTTAATTGGCTGGCAAATAAACCTGGAATGTCAATCAAAGAGAAGATGGCCTATGTAAACAAGATTTCTTCTCCGGTAAAAAGATACACATACAATATCAAAGAAAACCAGGTTGTCTTGGCTTTTTATAAAGATATCTCTAGACTATTGAATTCTAAGATTTCTTTCTATGAAACGAACGCAGATTTGTTTAGACCATCAAATGAAGAAATTTTTAGATTGGAGTCTAAACTTAATAAAATCAAATATAAATTGAGAAACGAGTTTGATGAAGTAGTGGAGAAGGATTATTCCACACCAAACAATGCCTTACTTGGAAATAAGGACTATTCTGCCATTTGGAAATCATATGTTGAGCTTAAGCAAACAAACATAGATTACACGGATTCATTTGATAGATACATAAAGTCTTTCAAAGCTATGTTTATAACATTGCTTCTGAATAAATACGATTTTGTCGAACAAAGCCTATCTTATGATGAGATTGATCAGTGCATTCTTTATAAGATTGAGGATGAAATTCTAAAAGAAATCATAATTCGTGATGGCTTTACTATTGTCATAAAAGAATATTCATTAGATCGCGTTGCAAAAGAAACTAATGAAACCAAGTATGCCATCAGCTTTATAGAACTTGAGACAGAATCTTTGGGTGGTATTCCGTTTAAATTGGTTGTAAACAACGAAGAAATTGGAGAATTCACAGCAGATAACCTAGGTTTCAAGTTAGCTTTTGATGATATTTGCAAATACTTATCTTTAGAAATTAGTGATAGAACTATAGAAGAAATCCATAAAGTAGACTTGGATTTATTATCGTTGAATTCCTTAGATAATAGAGCATACCCATTCAGCAAACCTATAACAGCAACCTTTGATAAAGACTTTTACGAAAACAAAAAAATCTATATTGCCAATTCGGCTCTTGTCGAACTCAATGATTATAAGAATCCCCATTTCTTGCCTTATTTAAGGCTTTTGAGCAAGAAAGCAAATGACTTTAATAAATCTACAGTTATTTACGATATTAGCGATAATTATGATGAATTTTCATCGGCGGAATTAAGAAGAAATATATCTTCGGTCTTTTCAAAAAGTTATCCGGTATGGAGATCTATCCTTTTAGGTGAATCTTTGGATAATAAAGAAAACGTTGAATATGTAGTCGATATGTGTGGTTCTAGCAAATCTGTTGTTGTTTCTAGATTAGAAAGGAAAAATGACAGGTTTGTTCATTGCGGAGCAGTGGAAGCACCTATCTATCTTCAAAACTTTAATGAATATGACTTTCTTTCCTTTTATTTGTCACAATATGAGAGAGAATACAATGTCCTATTTCCTGAAGAAGTGAAAAATTCGTTTATTAGAAGTGGAGCTTTAAATAAAGTTCTTCAAAAAGAACAAGATAATGCTGTTTTGGTTTATGGCGATTCAGAACATTATGAATATTTCATTATACAATTTGATAAAAATGTTTTTAGAGACGCATGCTTGAAATTCATTGGGACTGCAAAACAAATTGTTGAACATTATGATGAAACTAAAACTGTTTTTATCGTTCCTAATTTTTTGAAAGAACTTGCTGCTAAATATGATACTTTTGTTTGCAATGAAGATTTAAGAAAAGGCAGTAAGATCATTTCTAAGCGATTAGAAAATGGTGAGGTTTGTTGGTGTGAAAGACTACCTAAATTGTCGCTTGAAGTAATTAAGAACGGGATGTTTGATAGCTTGATGCTTGTTGAAAACAAAGAATGCGAAAATATTATAGGTAGATCTATTACAATCGATGTTCCTGAAGAATTTACACTTACTAAAGGCGAAACAAACTATATTCTTCCTTTAAATAAGTCTTTTGTCGGCGATGAAAACGAAGCATTTGTGGCGAAGGCTGAAGACAAGTCTTTCCCATTAGATGAAGACGTGAAAGTCAAACTAAAACTAACATATTGTTTTGGTGCGGAAAATAGTTACTTGCTGAAATTAGTTCCTGTTGAAAGGGCTCCGTTTGATAAAATTGATATTAAATGGGAAAAAGAAATAACAAACGAAAATATTATCAATCCGAAGATTAAAACTACGAAATACGATGAAAAGACAATTGGATATAGATTTAACGATTTTCAAAGACTTTCGGAAAGATTATATGAATTAAGGAGCAACAATGTCTTTCACATTTCAGGATTTGATGGTTATTTGCGTGGCATCAAGTATGTCAGTAATGACTATGGAAGAATGGTGAATTTTTCAGAAGAAATGAGAAAACAGGCAAATGAAGTTGTTCAAAACTATGAAGTTGCAAAAAACTTCAAATTTTTGAAAAAAATATTGCTATCAACGAAGAAATATAATGAGTTTGATGTAGTAACAATAGAACAAGCAATAGCTACTTTTGAAACTAATACGAAGTATTTTGACAAGCAAAATTCAAAATCATTTAAGCATGTCGAAAACTGTTATGGAAGATATTTAGCCAATCATTATTCTAATGAAGTTTACGAATTGTTGATTGAAGATATAACTCACGAAATAAGCCATGATAATTATTTGAGAAAGGAACGAATCCATCAATTGATCAGTTCAATTTCGGATATAGTAGCCTGCAACCCCTTCAGATTTGATGAACTCGCTTCTGAAAACATCAATATATCAAGACTGGTTTTAAAATCAATCACCAAGATTCTTAATGACATATCACTTATTGATTTGAATGAAATTGGCCAATTTAAAGATGATTATTCGAAAAAAAGATTTATTAACAATCTCGGATATACCATTAGGCAGTCAATTGAAATTCTTTTGTCGTTCTTGTTTTTGAGACAAAGGCTGTTTTTTGAAGATTTGAGACCGAATGGAGCTATAGCTAAGGAAATAATTCATTCGATTAAGCAAATTAATAAAGGCTATTATATGAACTATTTAAAGTTCTTTGACGAAAACGATAAAAAGAAACCTCGTTTAGATACAAAGTATAATATGAACTTTAAAGATATTGATTCTAATTTAAATAATATGTGGAATGAAGCATATTGTTTGATTCTTTATTTATCAGGTGATGAGAGAGCGAATTACATTAAAATTGGAGGATGTGAATAGCATGGATGAATTACTAAAAGAAATGGAATCATGTTATTCATCTCTTAGAAAAGTTGATAACGTTCAAAAACTATATCGTTATTTTAAGGATAAGAAGTTTCTCGCATTGTTTTTTAAGCAGTATAAATGTCTTCTATCTAATCTGAAATCTATAGATATTTTGGTAGGAGCTAATGCCGTTGAAGATGCATTTACGATATTTAGAAAATATCTTGAGACCTATTTCAATATTATGTGCTTAATTAATCATCCTGACCTTGTTCCTACATACATGAAACACAATAAATACGTTTCTGATAAAGTGGTGGGAAATAACAAAAACGAAATAAAGGAGATAAGAGCTAATCATCCTGATGGCTACATTGAATATGGTTATATTGAAAAATATATAGAAGAAGATGGTATTGAAAGATACACAATAAGGATGCTAGCAAAAGTGGCTGGTGTTGAGCAGTTTTATGAATACTATAAGAAGTGCAATAATTTTGTGCACAACAATTTAGTATCTATAAAAGTTAATGATTCTCAAGCCAACGAAGCTTTGAATAAGCAGGTAATGAATACGACTAACTTATTACTTGATAGGATTAATGGAATAATAGGAGGAAATTAGAAATGGCGAAATACAAATATCTAACTGAAAGAATCGATTATGCATTAAGCAAAAAGAATCTAACAAATAAACTTCAAGAACTTCTTGATAAGAGATCAGAAGAGGGATGGAGATCAGTGAAATACGATTTCACTGATTGGCTTGGAGCATGTGTCGTTGTGTTTGAAAAAGAAGTCGAATAACAAATAGGGAAATCGTAAATAAAATTAGTTCGGTAGTGGAAAATTTCTTAGTTTCCACTACTCGAAAGAACCTTTCAAAAATGGTAAAATAGTAGTGGAAGTTGAGAGGTCGACTTCATTGAAATTGGCTTAAGAAATCTATATAAGTAGTGGAAGAAACCTGAACTTAGTAGTGGAAATTTCTTCTCCACTCAAAATTCCACTCTTTTTGGAAAAACTTGCCACTCTCCGTTCAGTCCTTAAAAGGCTTATTAGTTCTCAAATAGATACCAAAAAGCCCTTAACTAAAGCCAAAATTAAGAGTGCAGATTCACGCCTTTATGGTTTTGTGCCTAGACTTAAAGAACTCAAAAAACTTATTTGGGTATTCCAGTCGCTTCTAGTAC
>CAVJWL010000113.1:0-72838 GCA_963653505.1 uncultured Prevotellaceae bacterium | reverse complement strand
GTTTCAAACAATTAAAAAAGCGGCAGCAAGCTATCTTCCCCAAAGGGTATTGTCGCCGCCGAGGCGCTTAACTTCCGAGTTCGGAATGGGATCGGGTGTGTCCGCCTGGCTATCGCCGCCGCCAACCAAATTCTTTGCATGTCCTTTGAAAACCGAATGCCATTGTTCTCAGCCTAATGAGAAGAAACTGCGCTAATCTGAACCGAAATTGAGATCCGCCTCTATTTTTAAATAGAATAGCGGAGTCCTCGGGCTATTGGTGCGACCTAGCTCTGCATGTTACCATGCCTGCACCGATCGTCCATCAAACGGGTGACTTACCCGTGCCCTTACCCCCTTTCGGGATGGGAGGCCTATTGTTGGGAACGGCTTCGCGCTTAGATGCTCTCAGCGTTTATCCGGACCATAGGCGGCTTCTGGGCGATGCTTCTGGCGAAACAACCCAACCACCGTAGCTATGTTCCCCCTGGTCCTTGCGTACTAAGGGGGAATTCCCTCAGGCCTCCTGCGCCCACGACAGATAGGGACCAAACTGTCTCACGACGTTTTGAACCCAGCTCGCGTACCGCTTTAATAGGCGAACAGCCTAACCCTTGGAAGGGACTGCCCCTCCAGGATGCGATGAGCCGACATCGAGGTGCCAAACCGACTCGTCGAAGTGAACTCTTGGAATCGATCAGCCTGTTATCCCCAGGGTAGCTTTTATCCGTTAAGCGACGTCCGATCCGCACCGAGACGCCGGGTCACTAACTCCCGCTTTCGCGCCTGCTCGAGATGTACCTCTTGCAGTCAGGCACCCTTATGCGTTTGCGCGTACACACCGGTTTCCAACCGGCGCAAGGGTACCTTCGAGCGCCTCCGTTACTCTTTGGGAGGCAACCGCCCCAGTTAAACTGCCCGTCAGGCACTGTCCCAAAAACCATCCAGGTCTCCGGTTAGGACGGACGCACACCGGGGGTGGTATCCAAACGGCGGCTCCGCAGGGACCGCAATCCCTGCATCATAGCCTCCCACCTATCCTGTGCGCGGCGCACGGCCGCCCAATGCCAAACTACAGTGAAGCTCCATGGGGTCTTTCCGTCTAGTCGCGGGTAACCTGCATCTTCACAGGTATTAAGATTTCGCCGAGTCTGCTGTCGAGACAGCGCCCAGATTATTATACCATTCATGCGCGTCAGAACTTGCCTGACAAGGAATTTCGCTACCTTAGGACCGTTATAGTTACGGCCGCCGTTCACCGGGGCTTCGGCTCGGAGCTTCAGCTTGCGCCTAACTCCTCCCCTTGACCTTCCGGCACCGGGCAGGCTTCACCCCATATACATCGGCTTGCGCCTTCGCATAGAGCTGTGTTTTTGGTAAACAGTTACCTGGGCCTCTTCACTGCGGCCAGCTTGCGCTGGCGCTTCTTATCGCTAACTTACGAAGCAATTTTGCAGAGTTCCTTAACAACAGTTCACTCGCTCGCCTTGGCATACTCTGCCAGACCACGTGTGTCCGTTCTCGGTACGGGCCAACATACAATAACAACTTAGCAACTTTTCTCGAGACCAGTCCACGATACTTCGTACTTGCCCTGAGGCTTTCCTCCTCATAAAACAAAGATTACAGGAAGGCGTTACCATCCTCACTTCATTTTACAACCGGGCTATTCCGAAAGCCCGGATATCACTTTCCAATCTGTCATTGCCAGTCTAGCATGTTGGGTTCAGGAATATTGACCTGATGTGCATCGGCTACGCCTTTCGGCCTGACCTTAGCTCCCGACTGACCCAGGGAGGACGAACCTTGCCCTGGAAACCTTAGTCATACGGCGGACGGGATACTCTCCCGTCATCGCTACTTACGCCTGCATTCTCACTTGTGCACAGTCCACCGGTCCTCACGGTCCGACTTCACCCCATGCACAACGCTCCCCTACCACTCATATTACTATGAATCCGCAGATTCGGCAGTACGCTTAGCCCCGGTAAATTTTCGGCGCAGGGACGCTTGACCAGTGAGCTGTTACGCATTCTTTGAATGGTGGCTGCCTCTGAGCCAACATCCTGGCTGTCTTAGCGTTCCTACATCCTTACACACTTAGCGTACATTTAGGGGCCTTATCTGGCGGTCTGGGCTGTTGCCCTCTCGACAATGGAACTTATCTCCCATTGACTGACTCCCGGTCTATATTTCCTCGGCATTCTTAGTTTGGTCAGGAAAGAAGCCGCTCACGCAACCCTTTCCTATCCAGTAGCTTTACCTCCGAGGATGACCAACCGAGGTCATCCCTAAAGATGTTTCGGGGAGAACCAGCTATTACCCAGCTCGATTGGAATTTCACCACGTGCCACAACTCATCCGCGGGCGTTTCAACGAACGTCGGTTCGGACCTCCACAGGGTTTCACCCCTGCTTCATCCTGGTCATGGCAAGATCGCCGGGTTTCGGGTGTAGACATACAAACTCATTCGCCCTATTCGGACTCGCTTTCGCTACGGTTCCAGCTCTTCGCTTTAACCTCGCTTGTATGCACTAACTCGCAGGCTCATTCTTCAATAGGCACGACATCAGGCCTTAACGCCCTCTGTCTTCTCGTCAGCACGCGGTTTCAGGATCTTTTTCACTCCCCTCCCGGGGTTCTTTTCACCTTTCCCTCACGGTACTTGTTCGCTATCGGTAGCCAGACCGTATTTAGCCTTGCGGGGCGGTCCCCGCTCCTTCGGACAGGATCTCTCGTGTCCCGTCTTACTCTGGATACTGCTATCATCCTTAACTTACTATGGGTACGGGGCTCTCACCCCCTTTGGCCCGGCATTCCATCCGGTTCCCCTCTATGTTAAGGGCAAATGTCGCAGTCCTGAACCCCAACTTGCGTTGGTTTGGGCTTCTCCGCGTTCGCTCGCCACTACTAACGGAATCGATCTCTCTTTCTTTTCCTCTAGGTACTTTGATGTTTCAGTTCCCTAGGTTGCTCCATTATGACTATGTGTTCATCATAATGTAATCTACTTATAGTAGATTGGGTTTCCCCATTCGGAAATCCCGGGATCTAAGCTTACGTCCAGCTCCCCCAGGCTTATCGCAGGTTGTCGCGTCCTTCATCATCATCTGGCTCCAAGGCATCCACCGCGCGCCTCATTAACTTCCGTCTATTTCTAGACCTCAATATTTTTCGGTTCTCGCTTGCTTCTTCTCTTGGCTGATAAGATATCGTGCAGATTCTTTCGAATCTACCCGCTTCTATCTCAGAAAGAACAATGGCATTCAGTTTTCAAAGAACATGCTCATGCCTTTGGCATGGCTGAGGAGTCGCCCCCTCAAAACTAAGTAGGATGGCCTTACCGAACGGCTGCCTGCCGTTCTTTTTTGTTTTTTAATTTGCGCTGAAGCTCTGCTAGCTTTCAGTGACTTTTTCCTTCTCCATAGAAAGGAGGTGATCCATCCCCTCGTTCTCGAAGGGATACCTTGTTTCGACTTAACCCCAATCACCGGTCCTGCCTTAGACGCCGCCCTCCCTTACGGGTTAGGCTAACGCTTTTGGGCCTTACCGGCTCTCATGGTGTGACGGGCAGTGTGTACAAGGCCCGGGAACGTATTCACCGCGACAATGCTGATTCGCGATTACTAGCAATTCCGGCTTCACGAGGTCGAATTGCAGACCTCGATCCGAACTGAGACTGGCTTTAAGCGATTCGCTTCCTCTTACGAGGTTGCAGCGCTCTGTACCAGCCATTGTAGCACGTGTGTCGCCCTGGGCATAAGGGGCGTGATGACTTGACGTCATCCCCATCTTCCTCCGACTTGCGTCGGCGGTCCCTCTAGAGTGCCCAACTTAATGATGGCAACTAAAGGCAGGGGTTGCGCTCGTTGCGGGACTTAACCCAACATCTCACGACACGAGCTGACGACAGCCATGCACCACCGTTCACCTGTATAACTATCTACCTATCTCTAGGTCCTTTACAGGGATGTCAAACCCAGGTAAGGTTTTCCGCGTAGCCACGAATTAAACCACATGCTCCACTGCTTGTGCGGGCCCCCGTCAATTCCTTTAAGTTTTATTCTTGCGAACGTAGTACCCAGGCGGAGGACTCATTGCGTTTGCTTCGACAGTGGATTATTTTCCACCATCAGGTCCTCAACGTTTACAGCGTGGACTACTAGGGTATCTAAGCCTATTTGCTCCCCACGCTTTCGAGACTGAGCGTCAGTTACTGTCTAGTAAGCCGCCTTCGCCACTGGTGTTCTTCCTCATATCTGCGCATTTCACCGCTACATGAGGAGTTCCGCTTACCTCTCCAATACTCTAGCCTCCTAGTTTCAACAGCGAACTGAGGTTAAGCCTCAGCATTTGACCATTGACTTGAGAAGCCGCCTGCTCACTCTTTACGCCCAATAATTCCGGATAACGCTTGCAACCTACGTATTACCGCTGCTGCTGGCACGTAGTTAGCAGTTGCTTTCTAGAAGGCCTGTCAGCATGAAGGCTTGAATTCCTCCATGGTTTCTAGACCAACCACAGTGTTTTACGTCCCGAAGGACTTCATCACACACGCGGCGTTGCTCGGTCAGGGTTTCCCCCATTGCCAAATACTCCCTACTGCTGCCTCCCGTAGGAGTCTGGGCCGTGTCTCAGTCCCAATGTGGCCGTTTAGCCTCTCAGCTCGGCTACGCATCCCAGCCTTGGTGGGCTATTATCCCGCCAACTAGCTAATGCGACGCAGGGCCATCCCATAGCGCTGTCTTTCGGCAGCCTTTGATTTAACACCCGACGGTGTTAAATATTATCCGGCATTAGCAAGCGTTTCCGCTTGGTATTCCGGTCTTTGGGGCAGGTTCCCAACGTGTTACTCACCCGTACGCCACTCGAGTATTACTACTCTCGTTCGACTTGCATGTATTAGGCACGCCGCCGGCGTTTATCCTGAGCCAGGATCGAACTCTCAATAAGTTATTATATTGAACTCGGCCTGGCAGCCGACTTTTGTGTTTATTTTTGTCTGTCCGGTATTACATCATCCGCTTGATCTTTATTAAATGATCTTGACGATTTTGTGATGCTATTTACTGGTCATCCTACTCAGTTTTCAAAGAGCGATTGTATTGCGCTGTTTTTCAAGCGTGAATAATTCTACCATTGGAATTCGAATGTGTCAAGAAATTTTTTCTATTTTCTTTAAATAATTTGCTGCAATCTAATATTCAAAACTGATTGCAGCAAATTCAACAATTACATACTAATATTCAACAACGTCAATATTTCTTAAAAGGATTTTCTTTTTTTCTTCATCTTCAGTAGTTACAAGTTTAGTAGCAGAGACTACACTAACCCATTGTTGAACATATTGAGAAGCGATATCAGCTTTTTTACAAAATTCCTTTAAATAAAGGTCAGCGAGTTTTTCATTATTATCTAATATGAGCGATAAATAAGTACAAGCTGCATCGCCAGAAGAATTTCCTCTAGTAGCATGCGCCCAATCTAATAAAAAGACCTCTCCATCATCTCTAATAATAACGTTATGTAATGTGATATCACCATGACATAATTTATAATGATTAGGCATTTTTTCGAGCTTAGCATGCAAATCATATCTTGTAGAGGCATCTAAACCTGAATTTGAAATATATTTATTGAGTTTATCTTTCAATTTAGGAAGTTTAAGATTATCAGAAAGATGAGACAAAACTTTTATTTGAACCTTGACTAATTCAGAAATATATCTTTTAGCATGAGAAGGATCTTCTTTTATTAATGCTTCAAGTGTTTTTCCTTTAATTTCTTCACTCGAAATAGCCCAATCATCTCCAACAGGGAAAACATCTAGTACTTTAGGAGCATTGAGACCACTTTCTACAGCATAAGCTTGATTCATAGCTTCCATAAAAACATTACTTGCTGGATATTTTTTAGAATCGAAAACTTTAGTAATTACGCCATCTTTAGAATAAATCTTCTTGTTGTGATGTTCCATCAACAACTCGCCCAAATCTAAATTTGAATTCTTGACCATATTTTACCCCCTTACTTACTTAATTTCTTTTTATTATACTCTTTTTCGCCATAATATGCTTTCAAATATAATTCTTTTATTTCAGAAATAAGTGGATAACGTGGATTTGCTCCAGTGCATTGATCATTGAAGGCATTTTCACTCATTTCATCTAATGATTCTAAGAATTTTGCTTCATCGACACCAGCTTCCTTAATTGTGAGTGGTAATTCAATGTCAACTTTAAGTTCGTCAATCCTCTTGATGAGTTTATTGAACTTTTCTAAATCATTTTTACCAGTAATTCCTAACATTTCTGCAATTTCGCAATATTTTCTAAGAGTATGAGGATACTTATATTGTGGGAATGTTCCCATCTTAGTTGGTTGTTCGCCAGCATTGAACTTCATAACTTCATCAAGCATCAATGAAACACAATATCCATGTGGCAAATGATGATAAGCACCTAATTTATGACCACAAGAGTGATCTATTCCTAAAAACGCATTAGCAAAAGAGATACCGGCCATAGTAGCTGCATGAGCCATATGTTCTCTTGCTTCTGGATCAGATGCACCATTATGATAAGCTCTTGGAAGATATTTAAATATTTCAGCAATTGCTTCTTTTGCCATAGAATCAGTGAATGGTGTAGCATACATAGAAACATATGCTTCCATACAGTGAGTGAGAGCATCAATACCCGAAGCTCTTGTAAGTCCTTTAGGAATATTTAACATCAAATCAGAATCAATAATTGCCATAGATGGAAGTAATTCATAATCAGTAATTGGGTATTTAGTTCCATCTTTTTGATCAGTGATAATTGCAAACGGAGTCACTTCTGAACCAGTACCTGCAGTAGTTGGTACACAAATGAGCATAGCTTTAGTTCCCATCTTAGGGAATTCGACAACTCTCTTACGAATATCCATGAAATCCATTGCCATATCTGGGAAGCTTACTTCTGGATGTTCATACATTACCCAAGCAATTTTGGCGGCATCCATCGGTGAACCACCACCTAAAGCGATAATTGCATCTGGTTGATAATATTTGCAAAGTCCATTGATTTCTTCTGTACAGGCAAGAGTTGGATCCGGGGCAACATTAGAATAAATCTCGGTTTGAATTCCAAGTTCTTGTAATGGTTGAACAATTCTATTTGCCATTCCAGAGGTAAATAAGAACTTATCGGTGACTATGAGTACTCTCTTACGATCATAGACATGTTTCAATTCTTGTAAAGCTGTACGTAAACATCCAGGTTTAAAGAATATCTTACTCGGAGTTCTAAACCAAAGCATATTTTCTCTCCTTATTGCTAATGTTTTATAATTCAAAAGACTGTCAATTCCGACTTGACCAGAAACTGAGTTACCACCCCAACTACCGCATCCTAATGTAAGAGATGGTTTAATACGGAAATTATAAATATCACCAATACCTCCTAATGAAGATGGAGTATTGACTAAAAGTCTACATGCTTGTAAACGATTCTTGAATTTATCTATTAATTCGGGATGATTGAGTTCATCAACATATAAATCAGCAGTATGACCCCATCCTTGTTTCAATAATTCTTCAGCTTTATCAAGAGCTTCGTCAAAATCTTTTGCGTGATACATTGCAATGACTGGGCAAAGCTTTTCATGAGAGAATTCTTCACTTCTATCGGTAGATTCTACTTCACCGACTAATAATTTAGTTTCTTCAGGAACCTCAAATCCAGCCATATGGGCAATAAAGGCAGCAGATTTTCCAACAACTTTAGCATTACTAGCACCATGAATGATAACGGTTTGACGAACTTTATTGAGTTCATCACCTTTAAGGAAATAGCAACCTCTATAAATCATTTCTTCTTTCATTTCATCATAAATATCATCTAAAGCAACGATGGAATTTTCAGAAGCGCAAATCATACCATTGTCAAAAGTTTTAGAATGAATGATAGAACTGACAGCCATTTTTATATCAGCAGAAGAATCAATGATAGTTGGAGCATTTCCTGGACCAACACCGATAGCTGGTTTTCCACTTGAATAAGCAGCGGTAACCATACCTGGGCCACCAGTAGCTAAGATACAATCTGCAGATTTCATAAGAATTGATGATGCTTCAATACTTGGAACCGAAATCCAAGAAATGATGTTTTCAGGAGCACCAGCTTTAACAGCAGCATCCAAAATAATTTGAGCAGCGTGAATTGTACAAGCCTTAGCTCTAGGATGTGGTGAAAATACAATACCATTTCTAGTCTTTAAAGCTAATAAAGATTTAAAAATAACTGTTGCAGTTGGATTGGTAGTTGGAACAATACCAGCTAAAACTCCAAGAGGTTCAGCTATTTTTTGATATCCCATATCATCATTACGTTCAATTACATCACATGTTTTACTATAACGATAAGCATTATATATATACTCAGCAGCGAAATGATTTTTCATTACTTTGTCTTCAATAACGCCCATTCCAGTTTCAGCAAATGCTTCTTTTGCAAGTGGAACACGAGCCTTATTAGCAGCAATGGCAGCAGCTTGGAAAATTTTATCAACTTGTTCTTGTGTAAAAGTACCGTAAATTTTCTGAGCAGCTTTTGTTCTTTCAATAAGCTCTTCGACTTCTTTTGTTTCTTGGACTTTTTGATCTATTTCTTCCATAGATTGAAACCTCCTTAAATTTCCAAAAAAATTTTATCAAAATCAAACAATAGTGTAAAGAGAAAATACGCAAAATAACTATCTTTTTTATCATTTTGCACATTTTATGCTTATTTTTCAGTTTGTTATTGCATTTTTCAATGCTCTTTTCTCATAAATTGCGCATTTTAAGAAAATTGAAATGTAACCGCTGACAATCAAAAATCTTATATACACAACCTGTTAATTGTGAAAATAAAAAACTGATGTTTAACTCTTAAAATTTCGCTTTTTTAAAATTATTGTAATTAAAACAAAGCTCCAAATATTTACATATAAATTCACCAATGTTAAAGAAATCAAACAAAAATCAATATGGTTAAAGAATAATTATTGATTAAAACACTGCATTCTTTAAAAATTATTATTGAAAATCACTAAAAGTTATGATATCTTTATTAAGCGTGTCTTTTTTACCACGAATAATTTGTTTATATTAGGAGGATACTGATATGTCAAGAAAATGCCCAATTACTGGAAAAAGTCCTATGTATGGTAACAATGTTTCTCACTCAATGAGACATACAAGAAGAAGATGGGATGTTAACCTTCAAACAACTACTATCGTTGTCGATGGCAAGAAACAAAAGGTTAGAATTTCTACCAGTGCTTTAAGAACATTGAGAAAAAATGCCAAAAAGGCTGCTCCTGTTGCTGAAGCTAAAGTTGAAGCTACTGCACCAGTCGCTGAATAATAATCATATTCTCTGTTTAAATAAAAAAATCCGTTTTGCAACGGTTTTTTTTTATATCATACTATTTATAAAAATGATGATAGCTGTCAGACTTTCTAAAATCAAATACATCCATTCATATAAAGCTAAATAATTGATTTTTGGTTTAACATAAATAGTTTTACCATCAATTTCAACTTTATCCATTTTTGGCCAATCAAGTAATTTCTTGTTAAAAAAAGAAATTAAACCAATTCCGCCAAAAATTCCGATAATTATTGTTGAAAATAATGAAATGCTATTTTGGAAAAGAACCGCTCCTGGTATAACATTTGAAAAAGCGTAGAAAAGCGATGAAAATATAAACATTCCAAAGCCCAAGAACGCGCATAAAATATGACTCTTATATTTTGATAATGGGGTCAAATTTGAAATGATAAAGAGTATTAACGAAAGAGGCAATACTATTGACAACATAATGAAATGCGGACTCTTTAAGGAAACAAAATATATAGCTTCACCAATTGATGTACAGAGAGTGAATAATATTAATAATAAGTAAATAAAAACTCTCATTTGAATAGTGTTAGAGCTATAAAATTGAAATGGAAAAGAATTCAGAAAAGAATTTTGCTCATTTTTATCTTTGATTTTTGAATTCAAAAAAATCAAAAAGAAAAAATATAATAGCAAAAATATTATTCCAACGATGATTAAAATTGGTCCTATTTTATCCATATAAATATCCCTTAATTTTCTATAGATTCGTGAAATTCTTTGAGCAGTTTCTTTTTATCCAAAGATTTGAAATAGTATGAACCACATACCATCCAATCAACATGGTTATCAAAAACAATTT
Source organism: uncultured Prevotellaceae bacterium (assembly GCA_963653505.1). Taxonomy (GTDB): domain Bacteria; phylum Bacillota_I; class Bacilli_A; order RFN20; family CAG-288; genus Enterosoma. The sequence goes on along the minus strand of CAVJWL010000113.1, from coordinate 62,629 downwards.
TTGCAGTATTCAAATTGATTCCACCATCCACACCAATCTTAAAGCTTAAATTATTCTTCTTTCTAAATTCGTAAAGTTTTAATATTTTATCTTCCGAGCCGTTGATATAAGATTGTCCACCTTTTCCAGGCACAACACTCATCACCAATACATTGGAAAATAAATGAACAAATGGTAATACATCCTCAACATTTGTTTCTGGAGAAAATGCAATTCCTAATTCAATATCAGGACATTCTTTTTTTAACTGGATGATTTCATCGATATTTTTGTCAAATACTTCATAATGAAAACATATCTCTCTAGCACCGATATCATAAAAATTACGTATATTATGATAAGGGTTTAATGTCATAAGATGAACATCTAATTTGATTTTATTTTTAAATTCTTTAAATATGGATTTTAAAATCGGTTCTCCAAATGAAATTTGTTGAACAAAAGATCCATCCATAACATCATAATGACAATCCTTTATCCCTAATTCAACCATTTCATCAATATCTTGTTTTAAAGAAATAAAATTAGCACTCAATAAGGATGGCCTTAATATTCTTTCTTCTTTTTCCATATGTCGTTTGCTTTGACCTCCTCATATATTTTAAGATAATTCAAATAAGAATCAGCAGATAAAATACCTTTTTTTATCTCTTCTTTTACTTGACAACCCTTAGTCGATTCCAAGTGCAAACAATCATTGAAGAAACATTTCTTTATGTAATTTTCATATCCTGGAAAGCATATTGCTAAATCAGATGGTTTCATCTTTTCTAAATCCAAAGATGAAAATCCAGGGGTATCGAACATAAAGCCTTCTGAATATGGTAAAAGAATAACTTCTTTAGTGGTATGTCTTCCTCTTCCCATAGAAATTCTTAGGTCATCAACTTTTCTTTTAAAATCACTATCGATAGAATTGATCAAAGAAGATTTCCCAACACCAGTTTGTCCCATAAGAGCAACTGTTTTTCCTTTCAAATCATTTAACATATTAGGAAAATCGAATTTTTCTCTATCCTTATTTGAGACAAAATATACAGAGTATCCTATTTTTTTATAATCTTCTAACCGCTTTTTTATCATTTCTAGTTCTTTATTCATAACCATATCGCATTTAGTTAGAACAATTGAACTTTTAAGACGATAAAAATTAGTCATAGTTAAAAATTTATCCAATAAATATGTATTGAAATCAGGTTCTTTTAAAGAGATTAATACTAATACAATATCTGCATTGCTCAATCTTGGACGTGCTAAAAAGTTGATTCTATCATCAACATTATTGATGAATCCATCTTCATCAAGAGTGACAAAATCACCAACTAAAATATAAGAGGCATTTTTGATATTGCCTCTTTTCTTATGAATCGAAATACTTCTATTTTCCTCATCAAATAAACGATATCCGATAGAAGTTGAGGAAAGAACTCTATACCTTTTCACTTACGCCCCTTTTCGACTTCTTTAGAAGCTTTCTTCAAATATTTAGCATTGTTTTTATCATAATTTTTATTTGTCTTTTGCTTACTATTTTTATGGAAAAAATAATACAACCATGAATGGTTCTCTTCTAATATCAAGGGATTTTTCATAATTTTTTCGATATCTTTTCTCATAAACTCGACGTTAGGATATCTATCTAATGGCTCTTTTTTAGTAGCTCGATAAATTATTTGTTCAATACATTGAGGAGTGTTAGGATTGAATTTTTTGATATTTGGAAATTTTTCATATCTCAATTTATTGATTATTTCGTTTGTATCGTCACCATCAATAGGTACTTTACCAGTCACTAATTCAAAAAAAGTAACACCTAAAGAATAAATATCACTTCTTTCTGATGCTTGAATGGACAATGTTATTTCAGGTGCGATATATTGTGGTGTTCCGATAACTTGGTCTTGAAGAGTCACTTGAGTTCCATTTTGAAAACTTGCAATTCCAAAATCTCCCAATTTGATTGTCCCATCGGTTGTCAAAAATATATTATGTGGTTTGATATCGCGATGGATGACACCGTGTTGATGAGCATACATCACCGCTGAGCATAATTGATACATGATATTACAAGCTTCAATAGGGGAGAATTTACCCCTTGAATCAAGCACTTGTTTTAATGTTCTCCCATTAATAAATTCGTTTACCATATATGGTAAACCTTTATAGGAACCAACATTTAAGACCTTAACGATATTTTGATGATTCAAGCTAGCGGAAGCCCTTGTTTCACGATCAAAACGCGCAAGATTTTTCTTGCTATTCGCCATAGTCGCTTTGATCATTTTAATTGCAACATCTTTGTCAGTGATTAAATCATGTGCTTTATAAACATCAGCCATTCCACCTTCACCAACAAATAAAACAATTTTATATCGATCATCAATAATGTCATTAATTAAATCTTCGCTCATATCAGATATTCTCCCATAAAGCTACGGCAATATTATCATTGCCACCATTTTCTAAAGCTTTATCTATCAAGGCTTGAGCTTTTTGTTCAACTGTCAGTAAATCATTTTGAAGAATTGATACTATTTCGTTTTCACTGACCAAATTATAAAGTCCGTCAGAGCAAAGTAAAAGAGATTCATATGCATCATTTGGTAAATAAAATTCTTGTAAGTGAGTTAACTCAGGCAAAATACCAACGGCATTTACTAAAAGATTCTTTTGTGGATGTTGAGCCATTTCAGCTCTGGTGATTTTTCCTTCTTCAAAAAGAACTTGGACATAAGTTTGATCAGTAGTTCTTTGAACTAAACCATCTTCTTTTGAATAAGTGTAACAGCGAGAATCACCGGCAGAAACAATATAAGTTCCACCTTCAAATATCATACAAGCGACAACTGTGGAACCTATTTCTTTGATTTCACTTCCTTCCATGGACATCTTATAAATATCTTTATTTGCAGTTTTAAGGGCTTTTCTAAAGAAGTGTTTAACTTTATGCAAAGAATATTTCTTTCTATTTTTTTGGAAATTTAAAACAAGATTGTCCCTAATTAAAGAAGAGGCAACTTCACCTTTTCTATGTCCACCCATGCCATCACAAACAACTAAAAGAGTGCTATAAGGACCTTTGACTCCTTGAGCAGTATCTTCGTTATTCTTTCTCTTTTTACCGATATCAGTTTTACAACTGAAATTTATAATATTTTCATCGTTTAGCATATTTAGCCCTCAATTGTCCACAAGCAGCATCTATATCGCTGCCAAATTCCTTACGAATTGTTGATTTAATATGTTTAGATAACAAATAATTATGAAACAATTCAACATTAGAATCTGGTGATCTTTCAAAACCATTTTCCATCACCGGATTATATGGTATCAAATTTACATAGCCAAAGGTAGGAGAAATTAATTTAAATAACTCTTTTGCACAGTCGATAGAGTCATTGACATCCTTAATAAGGATGTATTCATAAGTGACTCTTCTTCCACCAGAATCTTTTCCATATTGGATAATTGCTGGAATCAATTCTTCTAATGGATATGCTTGATTTATCGGCATCAATTTGTTTCTCAATTCATCATTAGGCGCATGAAGAGAAATCGCTAAATTCACTTGTAAACCTTCTTTTCCAAATCTTAAAATGCCAGGAACAACTCCACAAGTAGAAGCTGTTATATGTCTAGCGCCGATATTCAATCCAAATGGAGAATTTAAAGTTCTGATAAAACTTAAAACATTATCATAATTATCAAATGGTTCACCAGTACCCATGATGACTACGTGAGTAACACCTAATTTAGGATCTTTATCTTTCAAATATTTATCAAAAGCCATGACCTGACCTAGCATTTCGTTAGCAAGTAATTTTCTTTTAACTTTTAAAAGACCAGAGGCGCAAAACTTGCATCCCATATTACATCCGACTTCAGAACTCACACAAACACTATAACCATAGACATAATGCATCAATACACTTTCAACTTCTTCACCATCATCCATTTTAAAAAGACATTTGACAGTTCCATCTTTGCTCTCTTGCATAACGCTAGCCTTAGGAAGTGAAAAATCATATTTGGTCTTTAAAACCTCACGAAAACTCTTAGAAATATCGGTCATATCATCAAAAGATTTAGCATTCTTTTGATATAACCATAAAAATATTTGCTTTCCGCGATATGAGCTTTGACCTAAATTGACCATTTCATCTGTCAATTGTTCAAGTGATAAGGAATATATTGATTTCATTATCTTTTTCTCCTAAAAATACAATAATAGCATGAACGGGAGTCAACTTCATCAGGAAGAATGTAACGTCCACACACGAATTCAAAATCGTCTTTATTATTCTTTAAGAATTCATCTTTAACGAATAAACTCTGTTCATAAACTATTGAATCAGAATAGAAAAGTAAATATCCATCTTTTTTTACAAGGGATGAAAGCTTGACTAAATCCTCTAAAACTTTCTTATTATCATTTTTTATTTTATTCAATGTCAAAGAAGGCAATATATTGCTTTCTTTATCATTATAAGAAATGCAAGAACCACCGCTTATAGAAATGACAAAATCAAATTCATTTTCTACAAGTTTACAATTCACAGAATCAATTTTAGATAAAATAGGTTGGTAAGATTTAAAATCACAATCATTTTTTAAATCTATCGCTTTATTATACAATATTTCATTATCAAAACATTCAATAAATAGAGGAAGATTCCAATTTTTTTCTTTTTCCAATATTCTTTTAGTAAATGATCTTAAAGAAGAATTATAAATAAAAACTTTAGGTTGTAACGAATTTAATTGGATATTTGATAAGGCAACTTCTAAACCATAGGAAGTCTCTGCCAAAATATTGTTCTTCAATAATTCAGTTATTCTTTCATCTTTACCTTTATTTTTGATTAAAATTTCATCACCTACTTTGATTTTATCTAAACTTTCGTCGTTCAAAATTTCGTTTACTCTATTCGAATATGAAGATAAATGATAGAAATCGTTCATCTCGTTCCAAAAAGAATGTGATAAATTTTCAATTTCTTTTTCGGAGAACAAATAGCAAAAATTATCATAAATAAAAAAAGGAATCTCTAAAACCATCGAGTGGTGATTAAAAGGGAATAACTTTTCGTGATAATAATCAGAAAAATTAGAATACATCGAACAGATCAAATTGAAATTGAATTGTTTTTCTTGCTCATCAAAAGTATATCTGAAATAGCTCATATAAAATTCATGCATTTCATAGAAACTATGATATCTTCTTTTCACGTGATACATCGTGACGATATTAAAAAAGAATTCTTCAGAATTGCGTTTGTATTTTTTAAAGATATTAAGTTCTAAAAAGCTCCATTTTTGAAAAGCTTTCAAAATATTTTTTAAATCAAAAATCAATCTCTTTTTTTCTACTTCAGTCAAAATAAAATTTTTAAAAGTATCACTTATGACACTGCTGAATAGTCTGTCTTCGTAAACCATTTTATAGAGCAAATAAGGTTCTAAATATAAATATGCCATATCAAACCTTACTTTTGAAAATTGCTATAAAGCTTTTCACTAGTCTTAGCAAGCTTACCAATCAAAGAAGATGTATCTTTGATCATCTCTTGTAATTCGTTAATTTTTGATTCATAAACAGCAACTTCCTCTTTTGATAAGACATAAGAATTATCAATGAAGAATAAATTTGCAACATAATCTCTCTTTTTTAAAATGCTGACTAACTTTTTATAGTCAACATTTGATAAACCTTTGTTTGCAAAGTAACTTTCAAGTTCAAGGCTTCCTTTTTGAAAGTTTTCTTGGCAAGCTTTTTTAGCTTGTTCTTCGCTCAAGATAAGAAGCTCATCTCCTTTAGTATATTCACTAACTCTTTTGCTGTTTTCATTCAAAAAAACTACTCTATATGCGTTTTTCAAAGCATATTGAGATAGTTGCATGAAGTTTCCGACTAAATATGTTATTCTTTCTAAATATGTCATTATAATTCTCCGTAAAAAAAACCCACAAAAGTGGGTTTATTTAATTTCAAGAAAACTTAGTTTTCTTCCTTGACGTCAAGAACTTTTTTGCCGTTATAATAACCGCAGCTTGGGCAAACGCGATGAGGTTTAATCATTGCTCCGCAATTTGGGCAAGAATAGACATTACAAGCTGTTAAAGCTAAGTGTTGTCTTCTAACTCTCTTTCTCATAACTCCAGTTCTTCTAGTTGGTGTTGCCATAATATCCGCCTCCGTTTCTATTAATCAATTTTACAAATAGCATAGTAAATTATAGCTTGCCAACATAAGAAAGGCAATATTTTTTTAGCTTTTTAACTAAACTATCGTCTAAAATGTGATATAAACTACCAAAATTACTTAAATTATTTACTTCCAAGATATAGAACGATATAAATCTAGATACTTTCTAGCCGATTTTGCCCAGCCATATTCACCTAGCATACCATTTCTTTGAACAGCGCTGAATCTCTCTTTTGAATTATAGAAGAAATCGCAAGCAGATTCAAAACATGATACAAAGGCACTTGGATCAGCATTGTTGAACTTAAATCCATCTGCGATATCGCCTTCACCTAAATCATGAACTGTATCATTTAACCCACCGACATTAGATACAATCGGTAAAGTACCATATCTCATCGAAATAAGTTGACTTGTACCACATGGTTCAAAATAACTTGGCATAAGGAAGAAATCAGAACCAGCGTACAACATATGAGCTAAATCTTCATCATATTTATGAACAAAATAGACTTCAGGATACTTCAATGATTCATAAAGGAATTGACTTTCAAGTTCACCAGTTCCAATCACAATCATTCTAGCATCATATTTTTTCAATAAAGGAAGAACAGAGATGATTCTATCCACACCCTTTTGACCAGAAAGTCTAGTGACAACTGAGAATAAAGGACCATTGAAATATGTATCCATATCAAGAAGATGTAAAACTGCATCACGATTCATTCTCTTACCATCAACTACAGTATTGACATCGTAATTTTCACCTATCTTCTTATCTGTTTTTGGATTCCAAATTTCGGTATCCAAACCATTGACTATACCTGAAAAATCGTTATGTTTACAAGTATCAAGAACACCACCGATACCACCAAAACAATTGTGATCGTTCATCAATTCTTTAGCGTGAGTCACGGAAACAGTATTGACTTTATCACTAGCTAAAATACCAGTTTTTAAGAAATTGAAAGAATCTCCCATGCGAACATAACCGGAATCATAATAATCAGTGGATAAGTTGAAGAAGTAAGATAAATCGCCTCTTAAAGCCCATCCTTGGAAAGCTGGATTATGAATGGTTAAAACGGTTTTAATTTTTCTAGGATTGTAATTTAAAAGAAGTGGTAAAACAGCAGTTTGCCAATCATTACAATGAACTACATCAAAGTTGTTATGTCTGGTAATAAATGTATTGACAGCCATAATAAAGGTTGCAAAACGTTCGTTATCATCACCATACCCATATAATTGAGTACGGTTGAATTTTTCGTCAATGGCTGTGAAATAAAAATCAACTCCTTTGTTAACAGTATGATAAATTCCACATCCTTGGGTTCTCCAATTCATTCTAAAATCGAAGGTATCATAAAGTTTTTCAACTTCAGGGAATTTTTCTTTGATGATTCTATAATATGGTAAAATGACCGAAACATGTTCGCCTTCTTTTACTAAGGCTTTAGCATATGACCAAATGAAGTCACCTAATCCACCTGACTTACAATATGGTAAAGCTTCTGGAGCTACAAGTAAAATATTCATTAGACAATATCTCCTCTAGCGACATATAAAGGATCCTCTAAAGATCCGATGATTTCAGAAATGTGCATGACTTGAGCTTCTTTATCAACAACGGCATTTTCAATTCTAGTATTGACATCAATGACAGCATTGCTACCGATGACAGCGTTCTTGATAACAGCACCCTTTTTGATTCTGACATCACGACCTAAAATTGAGTTAATGATAGTACCTTCAATGATTGAACCATTGGCAATATAGGAATTCTCAACTTTGCATCCTGCTTTATATAAAACTGGTGGAGTATCATAAGAACGAGTAAAGATTGGCCATTTTTCTTTAAACAAAGAAAAGAAGGCATCTTCATCAAGGAGTTCTAAGGAATATTGTAAATAGTGAGCAAGAGAATCAAATTGACGAACATAACCATCGATTTTCTTACCCTTGACTAAAACACTTGTAGATGTATATTTCAAAACATCAGTCAAATTGAAGAAAGCAGATGTATTTCTTCCAAATTCGATAAGGGAAAGAAGGGTATCATAGGACATGATCCAAGTAGCTAAAGAAATATCTCCTTCATTAGAATTTCCTTTATTAGATTCTAAAGACATAACTCTTCCACGGTCACCTAAAACGATTTTATCTGCATTGATGAAATGATTCTTCAAACCAGTTTGGTGAGAATAAAGCAAGGTGATATTATTCTTTGAAGCGATGTGTTCTTCGACCAATTGCTTGAAATCCGCTTGATAAATTATATGACTTGGAGCAATGACGACATAATCCGGTTTGACACCTGAAAGGAACCAATGATTCTCTACAAGGTTAGCGATATCAGTATTATAAGCTGGAATTCTGACATTTGGCTCATCATAAAGAATGGAGAAATCCCCAATCTTAGTATTTCCAGTCCAAACACGACCATTGGATACGTGTCTTGTCAAAGAACGGATGTGATTTTTGCAAAGAATTCCCATGCATTCAATTCCAGAATTAGTAAAGTTGGAAAGAGGGAAATCAACGAAAGCATAACGACCCAAAAAACTCGTAGAAGCAATAGCTCTATGTTTGCTCATAGGTCCAAAGTCAGCACTTGTATAATTATCGACAAGTCCTAAAATTTTAATACTCATGATGGAATTCTCCTTTTATTCATCGAAATTGACTAATTCAACATCATCAACTTTGCCGATGATATCATGGTCAACGATAACCTTGCTTCCGACAAGGGCGTTTTCAAGATGCACATTAGCTTTTACTTTAGCACCTGGCATGATGAAACAATTTTTAACGAAAGCACCTTTTTCAACGATGACTTCATTTGAAATGACAGAATGTTCAACTGCACCAAAAATATTAGCTCCTTGATTGATGATGGAATCATTAACAACAGCATCATGAGCGATAAATTGTGGACGAGAGAAAGTATCTGCTGAATAAATCTTAAATTCAGAAGCAAATAATCTCAATGTGCAATCTGGGTCTAATAAATCCATATTTGCTTCCCATAAAGAATGAATTGTTCCGACATCTTTCCAGTATCCTTCAAATGGATATGCGAATAATCTTTGATTTGCATTCAACATTGTTGGAAGGATATCCTTACCAAAATCGTGGCTGGATTTAGAATCTTCAGCATCTTTGATGAGAGCTTCTCTTAAAAGAGAATAGGTAAAGATATAAATACCCATAGAAGCTAAATCTGATTTAGGAACTTTTGGTTTTTCTTGGAATTCAGTGATTCTATTATCTTCATCAGTGATCATAATACCAAATCTGCTCGCTTCTTCCTTTGGGACACGAATACAAGCGATAGTACAATCAGAGCGATTTTTCTTATGATATGCTAACATCTTAGCATAATCCATTTTATAGATATGATCACCAGATAAAACGACAACATATTCACAATGTGTCTTATCTAACCAATCGATATTTTGATAAATAGCATCAGCGGTACCGGCATACCAATTAGCACCTTTTGGAGTCTCTCTTGGAGGAAGAATACTTGTTAAAGCTCCTTGACCATTTAAACCCCAATTACGTCCTGATCCCACATAATTATTGAGAGCAGTTGACTCATATTGAGTAGCAATACCTACACTTTTGATACCTGAATTTGCAACATTAGATAGCACAAAATCAATGATACGATACTTGCCACCAAAGAAAACAGCTGGTTTTGCGATTTTGCTAGTGAGTGATTTTAGACGACTTCCTCTACCACCTGCAAGAATCATAGCGACTAGTTCTTGATTCATATTTTCTCCTTTCAACAGTTATAAAAACTGGAAACGCTTACAACACTTATTTATTATAAACCTTATTTTATAAAGTTAGAAGAGTTAAATTGTAAAAAATACTAGTATTTATCAATATTTTTATAAATTTAATAGCACTATTTTCAAAAAAATTACATGTGTTTAATTTTATAAAAAGAAAACTCTAAGCAAATGATATAAAAGCGATATCATCAACCTAGAGTTTAAAAATTTATTCTTGAATTATTTCAGAAGACTCAACGACATTTTTCTTTCTTTTATCTTCATAAACATCAAGTCCGGACTTCTTATGCTTATCATCGTGAATGGTGACAAGAATAAGATCGACAAAGTTGACAAGATCACGAAGTTTTTCACTAGGAGTAGAAAGAATAGCTTGAAGTCCGAATTGTCTTAATAAATCAGTGGACTTCATAATACGAGCGCTATCCATCTTTGAGAAAGCTTCGTCAAAGATAACAAAACGAAGTGTATTATTATCACTGGCGTTTTTAGCTCTTGTAAGAGATGCAAATGAAGCAAGAATTGCGATATAGAAAGGAGTTTGAGTTTCACCACCGGATTGACTCTTGAAAGAACGGCCTAAGGAAATGGTTGTCTTCTCATCTCCGATACCTCTTAAGACGAGCAAATCGAAATTGATATAGGTCGTATAAGAAGTGAAGAGAATGATATTTCTTAAAATTTGTTCTTTTTGAGCGCCGCTAGCAGAAGTGGAAGATGAAATCAAAGAGAATAAAGTATCCATAGTTGAACGATACTTTTCCATGAACAAAGCTTCAGCATCACCTGACTTCAAAAGAAGTGGATCCATGATCATATCGTAATATTCACGGTAATCCTTGCTAGGAGTGACCTTGAAATAATAGGAATCTCGTCCAAAGCTGCAATCAGCTAAGGATTGATTGAGTTCATCGATTTGAGCGTGAACATTTTCAATCGCAGTTCTGAGTTTATAGATGAAGTCATCTTTGAATTCTTTGATAGATTGTTCATGAGCTCTAGTGATTTTTTCTTCATAATCAGGAAGCATGACTTTAGAAATATTTTCTAATTCTTTATCAAATTCTGAGTTATCAGTTTCATTATAGACATCATAAGAGACATGATATTTAGTAGCATATTCATTTCTGAGTTTGACCAAATTATCTTTAGCAACTCTCAATTTATTTGAGGATTGAATGTACTCCTTTTGAGCCATAACTCTGATCTGTGGAAGTGTAAGTTTTTGTTCATCAAGAAGTTTATTGTAGAATGGTTCATATTCTTCATTGATCTTCTTAGAATCAGATTTGTTGACTTCTTCCTTATACTTAGAAAGCATGTTGGAATTAGTAGGAATATCGATGGTATTCAATCTCTCGATTTCACCTAAAAGTGTTCCTCTTTCAGTCAAAAGATCTTCTCTTTGTTTAGAAAGGCCTTGGATATTTTGATTGATTTCAACAAGTTTCTTTTCAACTTCAGACATATCGCCATCAGTGGCTTTTTTCATCTCTTGATCAAGATTTGAAAGAGAGGCTTGAAGAGTTTCAATTTCAGAATTTCTATTGATATCATTTTTGAATGTCTCTAATTCATTTAAAGACATTTGTGGAAGTGATAAAAGTGATGAGAGTTTTACAGAAATTTCATTCAAAAGAGAATATTTGGTGTTGACCTTTTGATAGTCAGCAGCACTTAAAGCTTTAGTATCATTAGAAACTTTAGTTCCTAAGAAGAAAATACGTGCGTTATCTTTATTCAAATACCAAGTGGCAAAGCCTCTATAACCAGTGCAATCAGAAAGTAAACCATTGCCACTATCTCTAGCTTCTTGGAAAGTTGAACATTTTTTAGTTCGACCTAATAAATAATCTGTGTAGGCTCTTGCACCATCATGTTTAGTATCGATAAGTTCTGCAATAGAATTATTGATGGTCTTGATATCTGCCTTTAACAATCTTTCAGTATCGACTAAAGAAACACGATAATAATGATATGTATCTGAGAGTTCCTTTAAAATTCTGTTTGCTTCTTCATAATAACGTGGATTGACAAAGAAGTTGAATTTTTGAGAGAAGAGAACTGATTCAAGTGCCATCGACCATTCTGGATCATTGATATCGACTAAATCACAATAAATATCAACACTAGCATCATTATGTCTAGCTTTTAAGGAATTCTCTAAACTGTTTTTGATTTGAATGTAATTCGGACCTAAAGATTCAAATGGCTTTCTACCAGCATTGACGGCGTTCATATCATTTTGAAGTGACATCAATTCATTGCTCAAATCATAGATATTATCATCGACTAGTGATTTGAAGCTGAGCAATTTATTGCGCAAGCTTTCCATATCATTTCTGAATAAACTGAGTCCATTGAAATCGATATTATTATCGCTTATCTGTTGAATCAAATCCTTTGATTCCAAAGCAAGTTCTTTAGTAAGGTCGTAAATTTCATCAAAGTTTGTCTTCAATTTTTGACCGAGTCTTGAAGAATCAAATTTGGAGAAATAAGAATAGAAATCACCGCAAACTCTATTGTATTCATTAGCATAAGACATCATCTGATTCATGCAAGATGAAATGGACATTGTGATGGCAGTGATGGATTTTGAAATAGATTCCTTTTTCATGGAAATCTTTTCAGTTAAAGAATAAGAGGAAGATTGAAGCTTTTTAGCTTGATAGGAATTATAGTCAGAGCGCAAATCTTCGATTTGAGAATCAAGTCTTGCGATTGTATCTCCGATTTCAGTGATTCTTTGATTATCAGCTTTCAATTTATCAGTCAAAGCATCAAGTTTCTTTTTATTTTCATCATAAGAGACTCTTGCATTGACATAATTCAAAAGTTCGATAGATTTTTGATGACGAGAAAAATCATCAAAATATGTGTGAATTGAAGTCAAAGTATCAGCCTTTTCATGCAATCTTTTAGCTTCAATTTCAAGAATTTTATATTGTTCGATGTTCTTTTGCATCGGAGTGATATCAACAGAAATATCGCTATCACAGATATATTCAGTGATGAAAGAAGAGATATCGCTGATAGGTGCAAAGGAAACTGCCTTTTTGAAAAGTGAAAAGTATTTATCAGGTAAATTACCAAAAGCTTCTTTGATGAAGGATTGATAATCAGAATCACTGTCGAAGAAACGATAATGATTGATCTTATAATTATTTCTTACATAAGTTGAAAATTCTTTATAAACAAGTGGGCGAACACGTTTTTTATCGTTTTCTCCATCTTTATTAGAAAAATCATTCTCTGGGAATCCAGAATCTAAAAAGAAGAAATGTTTATCATAACCATCAGAAGAATCCACATCGAATAAAACACCTAAGGTGAATGGTTTATTTGCGACATCATCAAAGATTTCAATGGCTAAATAGCTTGTGAAAGCTCCAGGTCTTAAATTGATGACATTTCCGCTATCATCAACACCAGTTTGGCCTCTCAAATATGATAAAAGAGTACGTCCGCTTTTTCCTTTTTCATTAGCGGCTTTATTGAAGTTCTCAGGTCTAGTTGTACCGAGAATCAAAACCTGCAAGGCGTCGATGATTGTCGATTTACCAGTACCATTTGGACCAGTTAAGAAAGTGATATTTTTGATATCGGTTGTGGTATTAGAAAAGTAATGCCAATTTATAAGTCTAAGTTTTTGAATAGTTTTCATAAATCACCCCTTAATTTGATGAATTATCAGAGAAAATATCATCACTTTCTTCTTTTTCACCGCTGACTTCATGATATAAGGCATTCATCTTTTCATTGGAGATGACAAAGCGAATGGTTGGAAGGATGTAGAAAGAATAATAGATATCAGAATAGGTTTTATCACAGCGATTGACGATATTGTAAGAATCTAAAGTTCTCATACAGCTAGCGATAGTTGTCGCGGATAATTTTTTTGTGAGATTGCTAAGGCCTAAATCATTCATATGGAGTGATAACTGTCTTGAATCCATAAGAACATCGACGGTTTGAGGTGCTTTAGCAATTTGATCCTCGTAATAATTTCTAAGTGCGTAAACAACAAGTGTTGTGACACTATCAAGTCTCATATGGTTATATTCAGCATCAGAAATGATGAAATAAATACCTTCATCTTCAGCTTTTGATAAGGTAATTGATGCAAAATTTAAATATTCTTCGAATAACGACTCATGTCTTTCGATGAATAGATAATCAGGGTTTGCAATGAACATCTTATTTTTCATATTATAAACTCTACGAACGATATAACATTCGTAAAGGAGATTACTTAAAGTTTTGGCGAATTGATTCTTATCGCCTCTTGTCAACTGATTGTATTCTTCTTCAAACATTATTTAGCTCTCCTTAATTTCTTCCTAGTGAATTGATATGAAGGCATATAATAACCCGCATAATCGATTCGATCGTCAATTTTAACGGCAGCAAATGGAATAAGTCCCATAAGTGATTTCAAAACGCCTAAGATATACAAAACAAGTTCATCAGCATCTTTGATAGAAAATTGATTGGTGAACAACATCTCTTTATCTTTCATATTGCTTTCGATATATGAGATGATAGCTTCATCAGAATATTTGTCCAATTCTTTATCTAAGATAGCTGTAAAATTCAAGGCGCTTTCACTATCAAAATCAAAAGTATCATCAAGCGGCATCGGTTCAACATTTTCATCGATCATACCGCGCTTAAATGGCATAGTCATCGAACGTGAATCCACAAATCCTTGTCTTGGCAAATTCAAAGTGTCAGTCGCCATATTCAATATCGGCAATTCTTCGTATTTAAGTGAAGGATTATTTTTAATTTCATTAGCTAAGGTCAAAATAATCTTTTTGATCTTACCTTGAACTGTTTTATCACTCGAAGAGAGATAATTGACCTTTCTTTGAACTGCTTCAGTATAGTTAGCATTCGCTTTATCAATATCATCAAAAGCTGAAGATAAACGAGAGAAGATATCGATGATATCCTGAATTGTTTTGATAATTTCAAGAACCACTTCTTGATTTGGTCTAGCTTGATTTTGAGGTTCAGCCTTTGCCTCTTTGACGATGATATTGATGATACGTTCACTCTTGAGCCATTTTTTCAAAATTTGAATTGTTGGCTGAGCATATAAACCAAGAGAGTCAAATGTCTTCATCGGATGGTAATATTTTTCAGAAATATCGGTACGATATTCATCAAAATGTTGCTTTAAAGCTTCATTAGGATCCAATACACCAGTCAAACGATTGCCGAAAACACAAATTTGTTGACGAAGAAGTGTGACATTCATCTCAAGATTCTCTGCGTTATTTCTAGCATTCATCAAGGAACGATACATATAATCATCTTCTTTATCATCTTCCATCTTAAGTTCTGCATAAGTTTGATGAACAAGAGGTAAATAACTAGAAGTATCGCTTGTCAAATCATCAATCAATTTCATAAATTGAATTGAATAAGCAGGAATATAAATATACTCAACATTGGTTTTAGCATCTTTAGAGATGATAAACCAACCGCATTTGCTGAGTTTTCTGATAACATAAGAAGCTTTTTCACCATTTTGGCTATCTTCTTCAGTAGCCTTGCTTTCATAAGCGACTGTTTCTTTTTCATCTTTATCATCGAGCTTATCTAATTCAACATTGAACAATTTAAAAAACTCGTCTCCATGAGACCTCAGTGAAGCGAGATATTCGCTTCTTTTTATATCGTTTTTTCTACTTTTTAACAAATGGTATAAACAAATAAGAGCGTAAGAATAAACCGTTTTATATTTACGGCTTAGAGGAGAAAATAATTCATCCGGAATTTTATCAAATAACTTTGCCAAAGTCGTGTCCCACCTTTAATAATCTACTATATAAATTATAGTTTTAAATCGCTGATAAAACAATAAAATAAATAATTATTTCATGATAAGATTTTCTTTAGATTGTTTTAAAACCAACTTATTTATTTTTTAAAATAACATAACTTGTTTTTGATATTTTTTGTTTATTTTGAATATGGTAAATAGCTTTATTTCTTTACTATGAAATCTAAAATGTTATAATTTTCTTATGAAATCGAGATATAAAATTTTGACCGAAGATATATCAACAAATAAAAAGGAAAGAATCTTTGAAATCGACTTTCTCAGATGCCTTCCTATCTTCATTGTCATGCTCTATCATTTGGCGTTTGACTTTTCGATGGTACCGCTTGTCACTAACAATTATTATTCGGTGATAAGCAACTATCCAAATCTTAAAAATTTCATCAATTTTTGTTATCAAATATCACAGTCATCACTGATTATCGAAGTCTTCGCACCTTTAGTCGGTGGCTTATTCTTATTCATATGCGGTATTTCAACATCATTTTCAAGAAATAATCTAAGACGTGGTCTCCTTCTTCTTGCAGGTAGTTTGATAATCACCTCTGTAACATGGTTTTTAGATATCATACTTGAAAAGACTGGAAATTCAGCCGATATCTTCATCTCGTTTGGAATTCTCCATCTGATGGCAATTTCCATCTTGTTCTACTCTCTTTTAGAGCTCATATTCAAATTGTTCAAGAAAAAAGTTCCAGCATTCTTTATGTTAGCTCTTGGTATAATCATTTTGATGGTCGGTATCTTCTTAAACTGCGGAATTCAATTATCAGGAAAAGAAATCATCTGGCCAAATTATTACAGTTATGGAGACCCCCTATCTCAAATAAAACAGCATTCAGCAATGGTATTTTTTTATTCAGCTATAGGAAAAGTAGGAAACACAGTCGATTGGTGGCCGATTTTCCCTTATGCTGGTGTCATCTATATCGGAATTGGAATTGGAAAGATATTATATAAGGAAAAGAAGTCTGTTGTTCCTCACTTGAATTTCAAAATCTTAAAACCGTTCAATTTCATCGGTAGACACACCATTTATTTCTATCTATTACATCAAGTTGTCTTCGTTTCTATTCTTGTAATTGTATTTTATTGTTTAGGATTCAGAATCTAAAAAAACGCCTCATAAGAGGCGCTTTTTTAGAATAGATTAGTCGAGATGTGGTCCAGCTTTGACTAAAGCTTTACCAGCATCATTGGTTTCATATTTGTGGAAGTTCTTGATGAAACGAGAAGCTAAATCCTTAGCTTTTTCATCCCAAACCTTAGAATCAGCATAAGTATCTCTTGGATCAAGAATCTTAGTATCAACACCATCTAAAGAAGTTGGAACTTCAAAATCGAAATATGGAATCTTCTTAGTTGGAGCTTTTAAGATAGCACCATCTAAGATAGCATCGATGATACCACGAGTATCTTTGATGGAAATACGTTTACCACTTCCATTCCAACCAGTGTTGACCAAATAGGCTTTAGCACCAGATTTTTCCATATGTCTGACAAGTTCTTCAGCATACTTAGTTGGGTGAAGTTCAAGGAAGGCTTGACCAAAGCAAGCAGAGAAGGTTGGGGTTGGTTCTGTGATACCGCGTTCAGTACCTGCAAGCTTTGCGGTGAAACCACTTAAGAAATAGTATTTAGTTTGTTCTGGAGTGAGGATAGAAACTGGAGGTAAAACTCCGAAGGCATCAGCAGAAAGGAAGATGACATTCTTAGCAGCTGGGCCATGAGAAATAGGTTTGACAATCTTATTGATGTGATAGATAGGATAAGAAACACGAGTATTTTCAGTGACAGATTTATCGTGGAAATCGATTTTTCCTTCATCATCAACAGTGACGTTTTCTAAAAGAGCGTCTCTTCTGATAGCGCCATAGATATCTGGTTCAGCATCCTTATCTAAATCTATAACCTTAGCATAGCAACCACCTTCGAGGTTAAAAACGCCATTATCATCCCAGCCGTGTTCATCATCACCAATCAAAAGTCTCTTTGGATCGGTAGAAAGAGTAGTCTTTCCAGTTCCGGAAAGTCCGAAGAAGACAGCAGTATTTTCACCGTTCATATCAGTGTTAGCAGAGGAGTGCATAGAAGCGATTCCTTTGAGTGGAAGGTAATAGTTCATCATAGAGAACATACCTTTCTTCATTTCACCGCCATACCAAGTGTTAAGGATGACTTGTTCATGAGATGTGATGTTGAACATGACACAAGTTTCAGAATTCAATCCGAGTTCTTTCCAATTTTCGACCTTAGCTTTAGAAGCGTTATAAACGATGAAATCTGGTTTGAAGTTTGCTTCTTCTTCAGCAGTTGGACGGATGAACATATTTCTGACAAAATGAGCTTGCCAGGCAACTTCCATGATGAATCTGACAGCCATTCTTGTATCTTTATTAGCACCGCAGAAACCATCAACGACATAAAGTTTCTTACCAGAAAGTTCTTTCTTAGCAAGATCTTTTACAGCAGCCCATGCTTCCTGGCTAGCTGGATGGTTATCATTCTTATAAGCATCACTAGTCCACCAAACTGTATCTTTGCTATTTTCATCAACAACGATGAATTTATCCTTAGGAGAACGGCCAGTGAATTCACCAGTCATAACATTGACTGCACCAAGTTCAGTAACCTTTCCCTTTTCATAACCTTCAAGAGCAGAATCTGTTTCTGCTTTGAAAAGTTCTTCATAAGATGGATTGTAGATAACTTCTTTAACGTCACTAATACCATACTGAGTCAAATCGATGTTTTTCATTTTAATTTGTCCTTTCATAAATATTTGACTATATAAACAAAACTGCGACAACCTCAATAATTCTTTTCTAAAGTGACCTCACCAGATGTGATATTGATGATTTCATCATCTTTAGAAACTTGTAAAGTGCCATCATCATTGATTTTAATAACCCGGCACTTCATATTTTCATCGTAATAATTAAGGAAAACTTCTTTTTGATCGAGATAAGAATTTCGAATGACTTCTTTCATAAATGAATTATCACCTTGGAGAAATTCTGAATATCTTTTTTGAAATATCTTAAGATAATAATCCAAGAGTTCATTTTTATCAATTTTTTTATTTGTCACTTGATATAAAGAAATAGCTTTGTTCTTGATATCATCCGGAAAAGAATTGTTATTGACATTGATTCCAATTCCGATGATAATAGCTTCAATCTTTTCTTCGATGACACTTTCTAAAAGAATGCCAGCGCATTTTTTAGATTTAATGAGAACATCATTAGGCCATTTGATCAAACTCTCAATTCCGTATTCTTTCAATGTTTCAAAAAGACATTCACCACTGAGCAAAGATAATAATGAGACATTTTTATTTTCAAAATCATCTTTGAGAAGGATTGAGAAGAGAAGTGAAGAAGTATCATCTTCCCACTTTCTTCCTAATCTTCCTTTACCGTTTGTTTGATGCAAAGCACACGCGACAGTGAGACTCTCAAATTGTTGATAATTGTTCTTCAAATAAGTATTAGTCGAATCGATCTCGTCAAAACGAAGTATTTTCATAAAATTAACCTAATAATTGAATCAATAAACCAGCAGCAACTGCACTACCGATGACACCAGCGACATTTGGACCCATAGCTTGCATCAATAAGAAATTAGAAGGGTCTTCTCTTTGAGCTTCTTTTTGAACGACACGAGCAGCCATAGGAACAGCAGAGACACCAGCAGCACCGATCATCGGATTGACCTTGCCATGAGTTAAGTAACACATGAGTTTTCCAATCAAGACACCACCGGCTGTAGCGGTGATGAAAGCGATGATACCGAGCATGAAAATCCAAAGAGTTTGAACAGTTAAGAAAGTAGTACCTTTAGCAGTAGCACCGACTGTCAAACCTAATAAGATAGTGATGGTGTAAAGGAGAGAATTGGAAATCGTCTCTGTCAATTTCTTGACGACGCCACTCTCTTTTACAAGGTTACCAAACATAAAGCAACCGATGAGTGGAGCACAACTTGGGACTAAAAGAATAGTGATGATAGTGACGATGATTGGGAAGAGAATCTTTTTAGTCTTGGAGACAGGTTTCAAATCATCCATACGGATGAGTCTTTCTTTCTTTGTAGTCAAAGCACGAATGACCGGCGGTTGGATGAATGGAACAAGAGCCATATAAGAATAAGCAGCAATAGCGATATTAGCTAATAAGTCAGGAGCTAATTTACTTGTAGTGAGAATTGCTGTCGGACCATCAGCACCACCGATGATACCGATACTTGCTGCTTGTTGAGCAGTGAAATTAGTCCAACCATTTACAGATGGGAAAGGAACAAGAATGGCAAGAAGGAAGGTGACGAAGATACCGATTTGAGCAGCTGCACCGAGAATCAATGTTTTCGGATTTGAAATCAGCGGACCAAAATCAGTAGTAGCACCGATACCCATGAAGATAAGACATGGATAAATTTCATATTTGACACCGAGATACAAAACACCTAATAATCCTGAATATCCAGAAGCAGACTTTGAATCGACATCCATAATTCCAGATAATGGAAGATTGGATAAAAGCATACCGATACCCATAGGGATCAAAAGATATGGTTCAGCCTCTTTGAATATTGCAAGATATAGAAGCAATACGGCAATAGCGATCATAACAGCATTTGACCATCCGAATTCTACAGATCCAAATCCATAGAAACCAGTGCTTTCCCAAATGCCTTTCATGACCTCGCCGAAATCAGTTAATATGACATTCATAATTATCCTAAGATCACAAGTTCATCTTTAGCTTGGACCGATTGTCCTTTGCTCACTTTGATTTCAGTGACAGTGCCATCACAATTTGCTTTGATTTCATTTTCAAGCTTCATAGCTTCTAAAATAGCAACTGTTTGACCTGCTTTTACAGCATCACCAACTTTAACCTTGATATCTAAGATAGTTCCTTGCATTGGGGAGACAATACTTGTTCCATTTCCACTTGCAGGTTTAGTTTGCGGCTTTGCTTCACCAGCAGCTGGTTTAGCAGCGACTTCACCTTTGACAGTTTTGACTTCAACAGGTTCGACTTCAGTAATTCCCATAACTTTAACTTCATAGGTCTTACCATTGACTTTAATGTTATATATTCTCATGATTCACCTCATTTTTTTGATTTCTTTTTCTTATCGGCTTTTTCATCACTGATCAATTTACAAGAGATGACTTTGACATCCTCTTTCTTCTCTTTTCTATAATCAAGAGTAGCGACAAGGACAGCAGCCATAGCATCTTCATCAAGCTCTGTACCATCTTTCATCTTGACTTTTTCTTTGACATCTAAGAATTTGATCTTATTCATTGCTGTCAAAATCAAAGTGATGATGATCAAAATTGCAAAGACGATAGCGACGCAAAACAAAGATAATAAGACAGCTTGTGGAAAATCATTTGTCACGTCCCAAATTGGACTATCAGCTAATAATTTTAAATAGCTCATAATTCAACGTTATACTCCTCAGCTTCTAAGCCATATTTGAGTTTAAGGAATTTGATAGCGACTTGATCAAACAAAGCGATAGATAAGACATCTTCATCACACTTGGCGATTTTCTTATACTTCTCTTTGAGCTTTTCAAATTCAGGTTCTAATTTATCAGCTGGACGATAAGTGATGACTTCATCATCTCCGATGATCTTATGTTGAACATCTGGATTCACTTCAGCTGGAGCTTTTCCATATAAGCCGTGAAGATAATCTTTAATCTCTTTTGGAACCATCTTATATCTTTCACCAGTTATGACATTCATAACTGCTTGAGTTCCAACCATTTGAGAAAGTGGTGTGACAAGTGGCGGATAACCTAAATCTTTTCTGACAAGTGGTACTTCTATTAAGACTTCTTCATATTTATCCATCGCACCTTGTTTTTCAAGTTGACTCATGAGATTAGAAAGCATTCCACCAGGAACTTGATATTTTAAAATGTTAGGATTTACAAGCAATGCTTTAGTCTTCAAGGTTCCATTCTTCAAATATTTATCTCTAATCTTAGAGAGCTTATTGCTAGCTTCATTCAATAAATCAGCGTTGAGATTTGGATCGTATTCAGTTCCTTTAAGTCCATAATTGAAGGATTCAGTACAAGGTTGACTTGTACCACCGGATAATGGAGAAAGAGCAGTATCGATGATATCGACACCGGCTTCGATGGCCTTTAAATATGTCATTTGACAAATTCCACCTGTGCAATGAGAGTGAAGTTCAATCGGTAACTTAGTCTCAGCTTTCAATTTAGAAACAAGTTCGTAAGCATCATTTGGAAGTAAGACACCTGCCATATCCTTAATGCATAAGGAATCAGCACCCATTTTCTCTACTTCTTTTGCAAGTGAGACATAATAGTCAACTGTGTGAACAGGACTTGTTGTATAACTGAGTGCGATTTGGCAGTGTGCATTTGGAAAACGAGTTTTGAATTTGTTGCAAGCATCAACGGCACTCTTCAAATTTCTGACATCATTTAATGCGTCGAAGACACGGATGATATCGATGCCGTTTTCAAGTGATTTTTCAACAAACTTTTCAACGATGTCATCAGGATAATGGTGGTATCCTAAAATATTTTGTCCGCGGAATAACATTTGAAGTTTAGTGTTTGGACAAGCTTTTCTAATAGCGCGAAGTCTTTCCCATGGATCTTCATCTAAGAATCTCAAACAAGAATCAAAGGTGGCGCCTCCCCATACTTCTAACGCATAGTATCCAGCTTTATCAAGAAGTGGAGCTACTTGGAGAATTTCATCAGTAGTTAAACGTGTAGCAATCAAGGATTGAGAGCCATCACGCAAGGCTGTATCAACAATTTTAACGCCCATATTTTTGTACCTTTCCGGGAAAATCCTAAATTTTCCCTTTATACTATTTTACACCACTTGACAAACGATGATATTACATTTTTTACAAAAAAAAAGACTTTTTAATTTTTTTGTTTTTTGTGCTTTTTTGGCGCTCGTTTTTATTTTTTTTATTGTTTTTTAAGCAAAAAATGACTATTTTTCTTTTTGAAAAATTTTATTTATTTTCATCTTTAAAAGTTTTATAATTTTGGTTGTATGAAACTTAGAGATTTAACTTATATCGCACTAGCAACTGCTCTTATGTGCGTCCTTTCACCGCTCAGCATTCCGATAGGAATTGTACCTATTTCCTTAGCTACATTAGTCGTCTATTTGATCGGTTGTTTATACTCTCCACTCAAAGCAACCGTCAGTGTTATCCTCTATGTATTATTAGGATTATGTGGACTTCCAGTCTTCAGCAAATACCAGGCAGGATTTTCAGTTCTAGCTGGTCCAACTGGTGGATTCATCTTAGGATATGTTCTCGGTGTTTTTGTCCAGTCATTATTCATCACTCATTTCAAAGATAAGAAAACAGCTTATATCATCGGAATCATCTTCTCAACAATCATCATTTACGCTTTCGGTCTTATTTGGTTTATGTTTGTCACCAATGGAAAATATTCATTCCAACAAGCAATGATGAGTTGTGTTTATCCTTTCATCCCTGGTGATTTAGTAAAACTTATCATTGCAGTCTCAATTTCCTATAAATTAAGACCGGTCACTGATCGTCTTCAAGACACTTCAAAATTTAGAAAAGCATCGTAAAAAAAGAGGTCATCGTAAGATGACCCTTTTTTCATAATCTATTCTTTGCTTTTTCAAGAGAATAATTGTTGAGTTTAGCAACTAATTCCAAATCCTTCTTCTTCATTTCAACAAGCTCTTTAGAAATCATATCATGAACGATATTAGAAACCTGAGCAGTTGATAATTCTTCATAATCTTCTTTATATAACGGTTTTAAGAAAGATATTTGAACTGGATATTTTTTATAATGATAATCTTGATTGAGAATTCTATCTGTCAAATAAATGCAAACAGGAACTATCGGAAGTTCATTTCTCATCGCAAGTTTAAAAGAACCAGCATGTAAATCTAAAAGATTGAAATCATTTTCTCTTTTTGAACGAGTGCCTTCAGGGAAGATGACATAAGACAATTCTTTTTCCTTTTCCATATTCTTCTCAACCTCTTTAAAAACTTTGAGTTCGGAACGCAAATCTTGTCTATCGATGAATTTTCCGTCGATAGATTTTAAAATATTTCCGATAAATGGATATTCACTAACTTCTTTTTTTGCGATGAATGAAATAGGCTTTTCAGATAGCAAGATCAAAATCGCAGGATCCATGACAGATTGATGATTAGGAGTGTAAAAACATTGCTGAGAAAGAAAATTTTCTTTTCCTTTGACAATCGGAACAATGTGAAAGGTCTTATTGATATCTTGAATGACTTCTCTTGTATAATCATATCTTTCTTTTAAAGCAAATTTATCGATATTTTTAACATATTTTCTAAATCTGAAAGAACTAGTTAAAATTCGATATCCTTTTTGTAAACCATATCTTATATATTTTCTCATTTATCATCGCCCTTCTTTTCAACAAAAGCAAAACAACCAAGAGAATTGATAATTGCCATTTTTACAAAACAGTCTTGTTTTAAAACATCGCCATTTTCATTGAAGATGAGTTTGACATAATCAGAGAAAGTGTGCATAAAACTATTCTTAGTAGGGTTATAGATGATATGAATTTTGACATCAGCTAAATCAAAAGTCACAAGAAGAGCGTTATATTCAAGATTTTCAAATGACATACAAGAATTCAAACTAGCAAAGGTCTTACCAGCTCTTGTTTCAATATATTTTCTCAATTTGATGGCATCTTTGAAAAATTCGACCAATTGTTTTCTTTGTTTGATTAAGGAATAATCAAATCCGTTGATTTCATCACCAGCGTTATAGGAATTGCCACAGCCATTTTTACTCATCCCCACTTCTTGACCTGCATGGAAGAAAGGAATACCACAAGAAGTCAAAATAGCAACATCGATTAGTTTTATTCTTCTCAACATCTCTTCTTCAGTATCATCGATACAGGCTTTTGATATCTTATCGAAAAGGGTGTGATTATCATGGCATTCGACATAATTGACAGATTGAGAAGAATACGGGAAAAGAGGAGCAAAAGCTATAGGTTTACAAGAACCTAAAAGAACATGTTTGAAACCATCGATATAATTAGTATCTCCTAAAAGATAACCGCAGACATTTAAATCACCATCAGAGCTTTTACCTTTGACAGTATCTCTAAAACGGTCGTTGAAAAAACCATAGTCAGGCAATTTAGAAGAATTGCTGATACTAGCTTTCTCTTGGGATGATAATGCCGTCCACAAATCCCAACCCTCACCGTATAAGATGATACCTTTTTTTACTTTATTTAAGGCATATTTAGCTTTATTCAAAGTGTCAACATCGATAATTCCCATCAAATCAAAACGGAAGCCATCAACATCAAAGAAACGAACATAATGAATTAAAGAATCGATGATCAACTTTCTAGCCATGTAAATTCTTGTTTCAAAATCATTGCCACAACCAGAACCATTTGATAAAGAACCATCTAAATTTTTTCTCAAATAATATCCAGGAACCAAAACAGATAACATATTAAACTTTGTGGAATATAAATGGTTATAAACGACATCTTGAACTACTTTAATTCCTCGTTTATGGAAAGAACCTATCAGTTTTCTAAGTTCAAAAATACGGGCGTATGGATCATTTGGATCAGAGGAATAACTTCCTTCTGGTGAAAAGTAAGAATAAGGATCATAACCCCAATTATATGATTCATTTGGATTATCTTCATCGACAGTTTGAAAATCCATTGTCGGAAGGATTTGGACATAATTAACACCTAATGAAGAAATGTAATTGATACCGATATTCTCACTTGTATCAGCAGTATCACTCAAAGCTTGATATCCACCTTTATTAGGAAGACTAGTCTTACTTGTCATATCTCTTACATCAAGTTCATAAATGATGGCTTGAGTAGGATCTTTGATATTCTCTAAATTCTCTCGATATGTCGGAATTTGATAGACCTTAGAAGGGTCGATGACATAGCTTTGTCTTCCGTTAGAAGTTGAAGAAAATGCGTATGGATCACCAACTTCACTAGTGACATTGAAATTAGTCACAGAATATGTGTATTTAGCTCTATCAAAATCACCTTTTAAAGTGATGCTATAAACTCCGTTTTCGAGATTTTGTCTCATCGGAAAAACATACATTCTTCCGTTTTCTTTTTGAATGTTCAAAAGAACTCTCGTAGCAAAAGGAGCAAATACTCTAAAAGTAGTTTTCTCCTTAGAATAAATAGCACCTAATAGTCCGTCATATTTGAATTTGTTTTCAAATTCATCTGTCTGAGCGATATAAGAGAAATCAATTGCAAAGAAATAATTATCTTTGGTGGCTATTTCATAATTGTGACCAGGTTGATAGTCAATATCAGCTCCTTTGATTGTCAAAATATTTGAAGAAGTACTTTCAGTAGCATTGAATGAAATCAATTTCTTGATATATTTTCCATCGATATATAACCTGAATTCCTTATTGGAAGCAAGATAAAAATCTTTGCTTGCAAGAATATTAATTGTATCTTTATCGATTGCTTTTACATAAATCGGATTCTTCTTATCCATACAAACACCTCAATCTTTTTTAAATAAATAATAAGCAGCTTTTGGGAAATGATTCATCTTGCTTAAGAAATTTCTATAAGTGTTGAAACTCAATTTCAAAATTGAAGAAATCAAACCAGTGTAAGCAAGATTATTAGCGTAGATACGAGCAAATTCATCAAGAGAAGTGTTGCTCATGCTGAGCTTTTCTAGATTCTTAACGTAATAATTATCGAGGAATGCTTTGAATTCATTAGCAGTCAATCTTTTCTCAAGTCTTGATGTATAATCAGTCAAAAAACGAATCAATTCACTAGATCCGATAGTCTTAAAGGTCAAGATGATACAGGTATCTTCGCCGGCTTGTTCAAGTTTAGCGTCGATAAGTCTTGATTGAACATTATTAAGTCCTTCTAAGAAAGTCAAGTTTTCACTGAACAAAGAAGGTATTAAAATCTCATAAAATTCAAATAAGAGCTGACCATATGATTCATATAATTCTTGTCTCTTTGGAAATTTGATACCAAACGATAAGTAATTAGAATCAGAGTCAATTCCTTTTTCACTATATGGTTTATTGACTCTATCATATACTTCATTCTCTTTTACTTTGCTGACATCAAGTTTGATTCTTTGGGAAACTTTTAATTCTTCAATCTTTTTAGAAACATCTTCAACTGACATATTTCCAGAGATGAAAAGTGTCATCTCATTACCAGAAGCAAATTTCTTAATGTAGTTTTTAATTGTCGAACTGTGAATCAAATTGACATCATTAAACGTCGGTTGAATTCCTCTTTTTATGAGTGAAGAAACATAGAGATTTTCAAGCAATCCTTTTTCGACTTGATGAAGGGGATCACATTCATATGATAAAAGGACTTCTTTATTTTCTTTTTTCAAAGTTTCAATATCATTTTCATCAAATTCGTGTTTTAAAAAGACATCTAACAATTCTTGTGTAGGTTTAAAAATGTCATTTAAAGTTTCCAATTTGAACAAAGTGTATGAGTATTCAAGTTTAGAAGTAGCAAGTGTCTTCATGTCCAAGAACTTACTTTTTCTTTTCTCATTCATAACAAGATGTTGTAACACATAAGCACTTGCATAAGGAGTCTTAACTTTATTTATATATTCTTCGTGTTGATAAGAACCACTTGGAATATAAAGGATTGAAGTGTTCAATTTTCCATTTCTAGGAAGAAAGATTACATTAAGTCCATCATCTAATTTTTGCTGATAAAAAGGAGCATCGAATCTTCCGTATTCAGTTTTAATCATGTACTAATTCTCCTTTATCATGGATGCATTTGAAAACGTTGACCGATTGAAATTCTTTCATTTTAGAATTGAATTCATCTTGGGTGAATTCAGAACTAGAATTGAAAAGCTTATCTTCTTGAAGATGGAAGTCATCCAGCAATTCTTTTCTGTGAATAGATTGAACAAAATTGCCGGATAATTGAATATTTTCAATCTCCAATTGAGAAAGGCTATATTGATAATATTCACTTATTTTAGTTAACCAATGGGGAGTTAAGATATCGTTGAAAAGAGGTTTTATCATGCTCCATTTTCCAATCGGAATGACAATAGACATAATAGCCCTTATATTGCTGATAAAATCAAATTTGATAGAGACTTTGACATGATATTCTTCATCAATTCTCTTTGTAAAATAACGACCAAAAGCATTCAAAACACATTTGGTAAGTTCATAATCTTTCAAGGTTTTGATTTTTGAAAATTCAAAGATTTGAGAATAAACATCATTGATGAATGTCTGTCCATATAAATCTTTATTGTTAATTGTAAATGAGAATGGAAGTCCTTCAAAATCTTTTTCAAAAGGAATCAAAGTTTCAAGAATACTGTCTTTTTCTTTTCTTCCGATATAAATATATTCCCCAACTTTAGATTTTTTGATGACATCAAAAGCTTTTTTCAAATCATCGATTGTCATCGAAGAGATGAGATTGAAATTGACAATCGGTCTTGAATAGGAAACTTCTAATTCAGAAAGAGAAAATGAATAAGTATCTTTGAAAAGATTTTGTTGATATTCTTTGACATTATCTTTAGCTAAGGCCAATGATTTTTCATCGCATTCAAAAGGATTTTTAAAGACATTATCAAAGATTTTCAATGCTGATTTATAAGGATTTTTAAAGATATAAAGCAAACCATTAGCTTGAGATTGACTAAGCGTTACTTTTAAAAGGTAGCCAGAGGCAAAATTATAGCCTTCATATCTGATTCTTCCTCCAGCGAGAGAAGAAACAGGATTTTTAGATACTAATTGTTGTTGATTTAAAAGTTCAACTAATAGCATCAATTTATCAGCGGAGATATCTTCCTTATTAAGATAGATTCTTTTGATGATAGCTCGCGCTGAGAATTCTTCGGTGAATAAATAATTGTTGATCATTTTAATCTCCCATCTTCTTTCTAATAGCTACTACATTCTTGCCTCCTGGAGCTGATTTGATGATACCTAGATTTTTCAATCTTGTGATCATTTGATCGGCTTTAGAAGCGCTCAAGGAAGCAAAATTCATAATATGAGAACGAGAACAGATTCCTGTGCACATGACATATTCTTTAACATCATCGAATAACTGATCCAATGTCTTGATTGTCTCACTATCTTCTGTCTCATTTTCAACTTGTAAATCGATGAAGTCTTTGTTGTAATTAGGATCACCGGCTTCTTCTCTTACATAATCTAAAACTTTATCCATTTCTTCATCGGAGATATAAGGGCTTTGACATCTAAGAAGCGAACGTTTACCCGGACACTTGAATAATAAATCACCTTTTCCGACTAATGTTTCACAACCATTTTCATCAAGGATAACTCTAGAATCAACTTGTGAAGAACAAGAAAGACCGACTCTACAAATGATGTTAGCTTTGATGAGCATCGGAAGAGCTTCTTTGCTAGGACGTTGAGTTGCGATACATAAATAGATACCAGCAGCTCTTGATTTTTGAGTCAAACGTTGAACAGATTCTTCAATCATATCTCCGCCTGTATTCATCAAATCAGCGAATTCATCGATAAAGACGGCGATATCAGGAAGTTCTTCCATCATCGGATTATCAGCTTGTTTTTTACGATATTCAGAAATCTTAACAACATTATATTCTCTTAAAAGAGAGTATCTTCTTTCCATTTCATCGACAAGTTTTTTCAAAGCAACAACAGCAGAATCAGTATCTTGAATAACTGGACAAAGAAGATGTGGTTCCATATTGTATTTTGCAAATTCAACTTGTTTTGGATCAATCAACATCAATTTCAATTGGCTAGGATAATTGCGCATGATGAGAGTCATAATCATACAATTGACAAGAACAGATTTACCAGAGCCAGTAGTACCTGCAACTAATAAATGTGGCATTTCATTCAAAGGATAGGTGATGATATTTCCAGAGATATCTTTTCCGATTGGAAGAAGGAGGTTGTTCTTGGTATCTTTTTCAATCTCTTGAAAGACAGATTTGAAACTGACAGGCATCTGTTTTGCGTTTCCAAGTTCAACACCGGAAGTCGATTTACCTTCAACAACTGTTTGAATACGAACTGATTGATCACCATTTAAAGCTCTTTGAAGTTCGCTTAGTAAGCTTTCAATCTTATCAGCTTTGACACCAGGCTCTGTTTGAATATTAAATCTAGTGACAGAAGCACCAATTGTGAAAGAGACAGCCTTAGCTGGGAAGTGGAAATCTTGAAATACACGATTGATGACTTCAGCTTTTCCTAAAGCAGCTTGTTTATTCTCTTCTAATTTATCACCGCTATCTTGTTCTTCTAATAAGTCATCATTAGGAAGGTTATAAGAATAAATTCTCGGTTTATCAGAAACATATTTCATAACGGAAGATAATCTTGCTTGCTTTTCTTTTTCTTTGAGAGATTTCTTATTGTTTTCTTTCTTTTCTTTCATCTCAAAGAAAAGTCTTTCAATTCTTTCTTCATCAGTTTCTTCAAATTCCATTTCTTCATCATCACTTTGAATCACTTCATCATCAGAATTGGAATAATCGATGCTGATTTCATTTTGAACAGGTTCTGATTTGACGATATTTTTGACATTTTCAGCCTGTCTTTCAAGTGGATTGAAATCCGGTTTTTGAGTTTTGATTTCAACAGGTTTTGGTTCAACAGTTGGCTTAATTACCTCAGCTGGCTTTTCTTCTTCAGTTTTCTTGACTAACTGGATATCATCAATCGTAAGTGGTTTTGATTCTTCTTCAACTTTTTCAACTTTCTTATTGGAAGTATAACTATTGGTTTTAAAGAATCCTTGTCTTGATAAATTGACATCATCGAAAACATCTTTTTCAACTAATGGATTAACATTAGAATTCAAAGTGCTCTTTTTATATTCTTCAATTTCATCAACTTTTGGTTTAGGCTCTTCTTCAATTTTATTGTATTGATTAAAGGTATTTCCATACCGAGAAGAAGAGAATTCCGCTTGAATTGATGTTTTATTCATTTCTTCACTCGCTACTGGATTATTATCTCGTATTTCAATATTATCGAAGATTTGTTTATCATTTCTTACAACTGGTTTTATACTTGCTTTTCCTTTTTTATTAGGAGAATCATATTCAACTTTTGCAAGTTTTCTTTTTTTAACTTCTTGAACAAGGAGGGAGATTGGTTGGTATAAAAAGAATAAAACACCGATAAAAAGAAGTAAGGAATAAAAAGTACAAGTTAAAGTACTACCCCATAAAGATGCTAAAAGCGAATAGCAAACAAGTCCGATGATACCACCGCCTAAATTGCCTAAGCATGAAAAATCATCGACGACAAATGGATATCTTGAAAATGAGAGCATTTGATTTTTAAAGATAGATGTAGATTCAGAAAACTTCATCGTCGAATTAGAATCAAAAATATTTTTAGAACCGAGGGCTAACATCGAAAGAAGCAATAAAATGAATCCAACGATATAAAACGCCACATTTTTCTTAAAGGATATATGATTACAAAACACTAAAAACAAACCTATCAAAATGATGATAGATAAAATGAATGGATAAAAGATTCCAAATAAAAAACTGAAACTATAAGTTATAAACTGACCGAGAATTGTAAAATTTGAAATTCCAACTACAGCTAAGCATATGATTAAGACGCCGATAAGCAATCTCAAATATCTTTTATTCGTCCATTTTTCTTTTGATAAATTTTCTTTTTCCATACAAAAAGCCCAATCCTTAAATACGTATAAAATTATAACATAGATAAGCTTATAAATTCTCATTTTGTGCCTAAAAATAAGCCTTTTTATCAAATTGAAATCCATTTTGAAAAATTGAGATAAATAGGAAGTTTTTCAAACATATTACAAAAGTGAAAAAAGATAGAAATCATTGTCATAAACTTATTTATCATCATTGAAAAATAACCTTTTCTGTAGTAAAATTTTTTTACCTTTAGGAGGTTATTATGGATATATTTACAGATTTAGAAACTAGAGGATTATTAGATAATTTTTCAGATCACGATAAGATTGTAGAATTACTTTCTACTCCACATACCATTTATTGTGGTTTTGATCCATCAGCTAAGTCGATGCAGCTTGGAAACTTCATTATGATCAGAACTCTTCAAAGACTTCAAAAAGCAGGACATAGAATCATCGCTGTTTTAGGTGGTGCAACCGGTATGATCGGTGATCCTTCTGGAAAAAAGTCTGAAAGAAAATTCTTATCTAAAGACCAAATTTTAGAAAATGCAGAAGCCATCAAAAATCAATTATCTCTATATTTAGACACTACTGACCCAAAGAGGGGAATAATTGTCAACAACTATGATTGGTGGTCAAAAATCGATGTAATCTCTTTCTTAAGAGATTACGGAAAGAATTTCCAAATCGGATATATGCTTTCAAAAGATATTGTCAAAAGTCGTCTTGAAGTAGGTATTTCCTATGCCGAATTCTCATATATGATTCTTCAATCTGGTGACTTTGCTCACTTATATGAAACCGAAGGATGTAACATTCAAATCGGTGGTGGCGACCAATGGGGTAATTTGACATCTGCTTTAGACTTTGTCAGAAGAAAAGATGGAAGTGATGTTCCATGTGAAGTCTTCACTTTCAAATTGATCACTGATTCTCAAGGAAGAAAATTTGGAAAATCCGAATCTGGTGCTTTATATTTAGATCCAACAATGACCTCTCCATATCACATCTACCAATACTTTATGAATGTCTCAGATGCTGATGTCTTGCGTTATTTATATATCTTCGATATGAGAGATATCGCTGAAATCAATGCTATCTATAAAGAACATATGGAAAATCCAGGACTTAGAAAAGGTCAAAAAGAATTAGCCAAAGTCATTGTCACAGCCCTTCATGGAGAAAGTGTCGCTAATAAATGCGAAAAGATGTCTGTCGCTTTATTCCAAGATGATTTCAAAGGACTCGAAGCCGAGGATTTAAAGGCTTTGACTGATGGATTGTTCGTATTAGAAGCTAGTGAAGATATGCCAATACTTGATGCTCTTGTCAATTTAAAACTTGCAAATTCAAAGCGTGAAGCAAGAGAATTTGTTCAAGCAGGAGCTGTTAAAGTCAACGGTGAGAAAGCAACTGCTGATAAAGTAGTCACTGCTTCTGATTCTTTAAGTGGCGGATATATCTTCATCAAACGTGGAAAGAAATTATACGCTGTAATCAAATACTGATTTAAAAATTGGTTGCTACCTATGTAGCAACCATATTTTTATATATTCGAATTTAAGAAATTGATGATTTCTTTAGCGACTTCATCTTGATATAAATAAATTGATTTTTTATTTAAAGAATCGATGAATTCTTTTTCAGTCTCATCTTTTTTAACTCCGAACTTGATATCTTTATATTCTTTGACGCATTCAACATAAGCTTTGGAAGAAGCTTCTTCAATCAAAGAATTATGTAGTCCTTTTTCACTGATAACAACTTTTACATTATTATAAGGATGAGATAAGAAATATTCAGCTGCAGAAGTATCAAATGTAACCATCGGATCATCTTTTGCTTGGAGAAGAAGGACTTTTGTCGTCTTATTCTTTTTAACACCTCTTGTAACATTGATTCTCATTCTTCTTGGAAGAAGGAAAAATCCTAAAAATGAAAGGAATGGTCTATAGATTTTATAAGTTTTTTTAGCGATATTTTTAATCAAAACTTTACCAGCTGTCAGTTGTGAATACGGAGCACTTCTTGCGATTACACCTTTGAGTTCTGGATAGTTTCTCATCGCACCTAAAACAGAAAAACCACCCCAACTGTGTCCGTATAAAAACATCGGAAGTCCTTCATTTAAATTATTTGCTTTGACAGCTTCTAAGACATTTTCAAGAACATAGACGCCGTGTCCTAAAGCTTCAATAGAATCCCCTTGAGATAATCCACATCCATAATTATCAAAAGCTAAGACTTTATATCCGTTCTCACAAAGAAGAGCGATATCGATCATGTATTGAACATGAGTTCCAAACATACCATGAGACAAAACGATAAAGCCTTTGAATTTATCTTGGAACTTTTTTTGATAGATATATCCATTTATCTCTCTGACATAATAATATGTTTGGAATGGTTTTCTATCCAATGAATCTTCATAATCCTCATATGTCAAATAGCATGGATTATCAGGATCGTTGGTTCTATCGCCGAATAATTTGTTATTGAAGATAGCTAAAATGATCAATCCCGAAATCAAATATAATAGAAATAAACCGACGATGATGCTTACAATAATTATAAATATACCCATATGTAAATTTCCCTAGCAATAATTATAAAATAAAACTTATAAAGTTGTGCAGTTTTTCTTTTAACAATCGTAATTTTTAAAGATTGAAAACCAAATTTTAAATATTTTTAGCACTCTTCACTTGAAAGTGCTAATTTTTATACTATAATATAATTGTCTCGAAAGGAGAACGCATATGAATAACGAACAAAAATATACAACCAAAGTGATTGAAGGTATCAATAAAGCTAGTGAACTGACTAAAGATAATCATTTATCTCAAGTTGATGTCCCTGAATTATTAAGAGCATTATTCGATCAAGATAATTCCTTATATGTCAATATTTTAAAAAGAATTGATGTTGATTCAAAGCTTGTCTCACAAGAGATTGATAATGCGATTTCTCATTGTGTAAAAACAACAAGCAATGAAGACCCAGCAACATCATCTGATTTGAATAATATCCTCTATAATGCAACCAAATATGAAAAAGAATTCTCAGATGAATATATGTCTGTTGAACATCTTTTATTAGCTCAATTTGATGTCAAACACTCACTTGTTTTGAAATTGAAGAATATTGAAAATTATACTAAAGAGAATTTCTTAAAAGCTATCAAGGCAATCAGAGGAAACACTCATGTCACAAGTGATAATCCTGAAGCTCAATATGAAGCTTTGAAGAAATACGGAAGAGATTTAGTCTCTGATGTCGCATCAGGAAAAATTGATCCTGTCATCGGAAGAGATAATGAAATAAGAAGAATCATGGAAATTCTTTCAAGAAAGAGCAAGAATAACCCTGTATTAATCGGCGATCCAGGTGTTGGTAAAACTGCAGTTGTCGAAGGCTTAGCTTGGAGAATTTTTAAAGGTGATGTTCCAGAAACATTGAAAGACAAAACGATTTTTGAACTCAATGTCGGAAGTTTGATTGCTGGTGCAAAATATCGTGGTGAATTCGAAGAAAGACTTAAAGCAGTCATGAATGAAGTCAGTCAAAGCGATGGAAAGATCATCTTATTCATCGATGAAATTCACACTCTCATCGGAGCTGGTGCAGGTGGTGATTCTTCTCTTGATGCTGCTAATATCTTAAAACCACTTTTAGCAAGAGGTGAACTCCATTGTATCGGTGCTACAACCTTAAACGAATATCGTAAATATATCGAAAAAGATCCTGCTTTTGCAAGAAGAATGCAAAAAGTCATGATTGATGAGCCGACAGTTGATGATTCCATCGCTATTTTAAGAGGTATCAAAGACCGTTATGAACAACATCACGGCGTTGAAATCTCTGATGATGCTATCATTCAAGCTGTCACTCTTTCAAAGAGATATATCACCGATAGATTCTTACCAGATAAAGCTATCGATTTGATCGATGAAGCTTGTGCAAAGGTGAGAATGCAAATCGATACAATGCCAGATGAACTTGATGAACTCAATAGAAAATTGATGCAACTCCAAATTGAAAAGGTCTCTTTGAAAAATGATGATTCTGAAAACGCCGTTTCAAGAAGAGAACAAATGGAGAAAGATATCGCTGAGTTAACTGAGAAGAAGAATGAGTTAACTGCTAAGTGGAAAGCTGAAAAAGGTGAAGCCGAAAAACAAAAGAATATCAAGAAACAACTTGATACTGCAAAATTGAATTTAGAAAAAGCAATGCAGGAAGCTGATTATTTGACTGCTGCTAAGATTCAAAACAATGATATTCCAGATTTAACTAAGAAATTAAAAGCAGCCTTAGATTCAACAAAGTCATCAACGATGTTATCTGATTCTGTCACTGATGAAACAGTCGCTGAGGTTGTCTCTTCATGGACTGGAATTCCAGTCAGCAAGCTCACTAAAACTGAGTCTCAAAAGATGCTCGGATTGAAAAAAGAATTGGAAAAGAGAGTCATCGGACAGAATGAAGCATTATCTCAAATCAGCGATAGTATCTTAAGAAGTAGAGCTGGTTTATCAGATTCTAATCGTCCAATCGGTTCTTTCTTATTCTTAGGTCCGACTGGTGTTGGTAAAACTGAAGTCGCTAAAGCATTAGCCGAACAATTATTCGACAGTGAAAGACAGATTGTCAGAATTGATATGTCAGAATACATGGAGAAATATTCAGTTTCTAGATTAGTCGGTGCTGCTCCTGGTTATGTCGGATATGAAGAAGGCGGTCAACTTACCGAAGCTGTCAGAAGAAAACCGTATAGCATCGTGCTCTTTGATGAAATCGAAAAAGCCCATCCTGATGTCTTCAACATTCTTCTTCAAGTGCTCGATGATGGTCGTTTGACTGATGGTCAAGGTAGAACTGTAGATTTCACAAACACCATCATCATCATGACAAGTAACTTAGGTAGCGAATATCTCTTAGAAGGAAATAATGAATCATCTAGAGAGAAAGTAAGTGAACTTTTGAAGAAGAGTTTCAAACCTGAATTCTTAAATAGAATCGATGAGATTGTCATGTTCAATTCTTTAGGTGAAGAAGTAGTCGATAAGATCGTCACTAAATTCCTCAATCAGTTGAAGAACAGATTGAAAGAGAAAGATATCGACTTAGAATTCGATGATAAAGCAATCAAATTCATCCACAAGAATGCCTATGATCCTATCTATGGTGCAAGACCTATTAGAAGATATGTTCAAAACCATGTTGAAACCCCAATCTCAATTGCAATAGTCTCTAACGCCATCTCTAAAAAGATTTCCATTACTTCCGATGATAATTCACTCATTTTCTCAGGCGATGATAATAAACCATTGAGTAAAGATGTTTTAACAATTTAATAAGACTAAAAAAAGTGGTGCCATTAGACATCACTTTTTTTCTTGCTTATTTTCGTATTTGCAAAATGAATAAAAAGGACACTTATCACAACTTGGTTTCCGGCTTAGACATATATTTCTTCCAAATAATATGAATTGACGATGCAATTCGATAAGATGAAATTCTTTATATATTTTTTCTAATTTTCTCTCGCATTCATCTGGTGTGATTTCTTTTTTAACTAGTCCAAGTCTTGTAGAAACTCTCATTACATGAGTATCAACAGGAAAATATGGATAGTCGTATAATTCACCTAAAAATACTCCGCTTGTTTTATATCCAACGCCTTTTAATTCGCATAGTTTATCTCTATCTTTAGGAACTTGTCCACCATATTTTTCTTTTAGGATTTTAGCAGTCTCTAATAGATAATTAGTTTTTGATTTAGCAAGTCCAACTGGTTTTATTATCTCGTATATATCGCTATATTTTACATCAATATACAAATCTAATGTCTTGTATTTTTCAAAAAGAATTGCTGTTGCTTTATTGACAGATTCATCGGTTGCTTGAGCAGATAAGATGATTGCAAATAATAGTTCGTAATCCTTAGAGTAATTTAAAAACGTCTTTGTATTGGGATAAAGTTTCTTTAAAACTTCCGGAATCAAATAGATATTTTTACTTTCCATTATTAGCCCAGTTATTGCTAAGTAAGATATTCTTTATCTCTTCGTCTCTAGATTTTTCATCGCTATGATCAAAGGTTGAAGTTCCTAAAGTCTTTCTCTCTTTGCTTGTCATCATTGTCAAGATGAGTTTATCAGCTTGTTTAAAGGAGATGATACCGGATTTTGATATCGATTGATGGCAGGCTTCTCTTATCATTCCTTCATCTGCACCTTGTCTTATCCAAGTTGAAATTCTGTCTCTTTCAGTCGGAGAGAAGGTTCTTCCATTCAATTGTTCTAAATCATTGATAAGTGAAGATGTATCATTAGAATCATCAGCGACGACTTGTTTATCTTTTAAAATCGCATCCTTTAAAACATCGTTGAAGAGTTTCTCTTTGAATCCATCTAAGGTCATTTGAATGTTCATAGAATCATCTTTCATCACGATGATTTTCTTTTGGAATAACTTTGTGAGAGAGGAATCTATATCATCTTTTTTGGCAGACATATAATTGGATAAAATATCGTAGGTCAAGATGAGATCGTTTTGAATTTTTAAAAGATTATCGCTGACAAAAATGACCATAACATCTAGTTCGTTTAAGCCGTACGATGTGTATTTTTTTATCAATATGTTCTTCCAATCTAAATCATTTGCATTAATATCCATAATCACGCCTTTCTTTGATCATCAAATATAAAATTTAACGATAACTCATTTATGAGATTTTTACTTAAATTATCAGGAATCTTTTTAAGTTCTTCCTTTATTTTTTGAGGGTTTAAACGCTTCAGCAATTCAAGATTATTCTTCGTAAATAAAACTATCTCTTCATCAATTTTAAAGCCTAATTCATAAGCGAACCGATAAGCACGAACCATTCTTAACGGGTCTTCTTTTAGTCTAGTCGAGCAATCACCAATCATCCTGATAATCTTATTTTGAATATCGTCTAATCCAATCTTAGATGGGTCAAGGATATCAAGAGAGGTTAAGACATATAAAGCGTTGATTGTGAAATCACGTCTTCTATAGTCTTCGTAAATATCAGAGATAAACTCGATATCTTTTGGATGCCTATAGTCAAGATACTGTCTTTCTTTCCGGCAGCTTGCAATCGTAATCTTAAATCCTTCATCTTTAAATGATGTCGTTCCGTATTGTTTAAAATATAGTGCATCAGGAAATAATGAATGAATAATATCAGGACTGACAGTTGTCGCGATATCGATATCAAGGCTCTTTTTATTCAAAAGAGTATCTCTGACTATCCCACCCACTAAATACGAAGTATTTTCACCGATAAGAGAAGAAATCTTGAGGAATTCTTTTAAAGCATCAACATTTAAATTCAATTTCATATAAAAAACCCACCATAATTATAATATGATGGGTCTTTTTTTCAAAACCTATTCTTTCTCGTTGACGAGATCTTTTAAGGTTTTGGAAGGTTTGAATTTTACAGCTTTAGAGGCAGGAATAGTGATTTTTTGTGTTGCATCAGATGGATTAACACCTTGTCTTTCTGGACGATCAGCAACAGAGAAAGTACCAAATCCAGCAATCTTAACGGCATCGACAGACTCATCAAGTAATGCTTTGGCAATTTCTTCAAAGATGAGTTCTACATCTGCGAGAGCTTCACCCTTTGGTAATCTACCGCCTTTTGCTAAAGCTTCAGCTAAATCGACTTTGGTAATAACTTGTTTTTCTTCCATAATATTACCTTCCTTTCAAGTAAAATATATCAAAGCTTTAATTAAAATGCAAGAATTTCTTTTAAGCAACTTAATTTTTTTAACGTGTATCTTTATTCGATTTAAGCCGATAACATTGTATTTTTTTGAATTTTAACCAAATTTTAATCTCTCGAGTTATCTTTTGAAAATCTCAATTAAATCAATTTATTCAGATAAAGAATTGCTACTTGTACCTATTTTTAGCATCAAAAAACAGCTTCTATGTAATTATTACATGAAAATCTGTATGAATTATCTTATTTTTCGTCTGGCATCAAATTTCTTTTACCGCGAACGATGAATTTGATAGGACAATCAGTGAAGCCGAAGCTTTCACGAATGGTGTTTTCAAGATATCTTTGGTAAGAAAAATGGAAATAATTAGGATTGTTACAAAAACAGATGAAAGTCGGTGGAACATCATCGGTTTGAGTGCAGTAAGAAATTCTAAGTCTACCACCGTTGAAATCAGGTGCTTCATTATCCATTTGAGCTTTCAATAAGACAGAATTCAAAAGATTTGAAGGGACTTTTTTATGGATAGATTCATTGACCTTATCTAAAGCTTGGAAGATGCGGTGAACATTAGTACCAGTCAAGGCAGAACAAAAGACAACTGGAGCATAGAATAAGTGTTTCATATTCTCTCTCAATAGCTTTTCAAAGTTTCTTTGATCATCTTGACCGTGAGAATGCAAATCCCACTTATTTACGACGATGATAACTGGTTTTGATTCATCGACAGCTAAAGAGGTATTATGAATATCTTGAGCGACTAGTCCTTCACTTGCATCGATGACGACTAAGATGATATCCGCTCTTTTACAAGCATCACTAGCTCTAATAAGGGCGTATTTATCCAAATCCATCGAGATTTTACCAGCTCTTTTAACACCAGCAGTATCGATCATGACATAGTTTTTACCATCTCTTGTGAACGGAATATCAACGCTATCTCTAGTCGTTCCAGAGACATTTGAAACGATGACACGGTCATTTCCTAAGATCTTATTGGCTAAGGATGACTTACCGACATTTGGTCTTCCTAAGAAAGCGAAGGTCAAAGATCCTTCATAAGGATTCTTTTTCTTCACGGGAAGCATTTGAATGGTGGTATCTAATAAATCACCAAGACCTAAGCCGTGTTCGCTTGAAATCGGATATAAACGATTGAATCCTAAAGAGAGATATTCATAAGCTTGTCCGACAAGAGTCGAATCATCGATTTTATTGACAACTAACAAGACCTTATCTTTATAAGCGTAGAGTTTTTTAGCGACTAAACGATCGGAATTATCGATGTCTTTTCTGCCATCAACAACAAAATATATGACATCCGCTTCTCTTAAAGCGATATCAACTTGGAGTTGAACTTCCTTTTGGAAAGGAATATTTTCGCCGGTCACACCACCAGTATCGATGATGGTGAATTCTTTATCTAACCAGTGACCTGTTCCATAATTGCGGTCACGAGTGATTCCAAATTGTTTACCTGTGATTTCTTTATGAGAGTCGGTCAAACGGTTGAACAAAGTAGATTTTCCACTGCTCGGGGATCCGACTAAACAAACTGTTCCTCTAGTTTCCATGTATATCACCTACCTTTTCTTTGAACATTCTCAAGATTTCGTTGACTTCTTCTTCAATAGTCATATCGGAAGTATCTAATAAAATAGCATCATCAGCTTTTCTGAGAGGGGAATTTTCACGATGGGAATCGATATAATCTCTTCTTTCGATATCTTTTTTTATCTCTTCCAAATCGGATTTGATTCCTCTTTGAATGTTCTCAAGATATCTTCTTTTAGCTCTAGCTTCAACGCTAGCCACTTGATATATTTTTAAATCAGCATTCTTTAAAACAACAGTGCCTATATCTCTTCCATCCATACAGACAGAATCTTTTAAACTCATCTCTTGTTGAATTCTCACACATTCCTCTCTCACTTCTTTATGAGCGCAAGCGTAAGAAACATTATTAGAAATATCAGTCTCTCTGACTCTATTTGTAACATCAACTCCGTTTAAATAGACATGTCCATCTCTATCTTCTTCAACTTTAAAAGTTTTAAGGGCGATAAGAGCGTCACTTGAACTTTTACAATCAAGATCAAGATTTAACATATGCAAGGTAAAAGCGCGGTACATAGCACCGGTATCAACATAAAGAAAACCTAATTTTTTGCTCACCAATTTAGCAGCCGTCGATTTTCCACTGGCAGCAGGGCCATCAATAGCTATTGAATAACATCTCATATGCAATCTCCTATCTTATGAGTAATACAACTATCAACACAATAAAGACTAAAAGAATAACTCCGCAAATAACCCATGTTATTATATTAAGCAACTTTCCATTTTTATGTGTTTTTTTCTTGAATTCCTTCTTTGCTTGTTCTTTTTGGCTTTGACTTTCAATAGCGATCTGCTCATCTATCAATTCATCGATGCTCATCGAAAGCGTATTTTTCTTGATGCCATTGATCTTCATCTCTTCTTTTGATTTTTGAATACTTTCATTATCCACATCAGAAATACTTTCGAGATTTTTCTTTTCTTCTAATCTCTTCTTCTTTCTTTCTTCAAAAGAATAATCTTCCATGGCAGCGATTTGTTTTCTCAAATTTTCATATAGAATTACACGACTTTTTTCAGACATTATGCACCTCTATTATTATTATAAACGAGGTCTTCATTGATTGAAACTCTAAAATCATTT
The DNA here is from genome assembly GCA_963653505.1 of uncultured Prevotellaceae bacterium. GTDB lineage: Bacteria > Bacillota_I > Bacilli_A > RFN20 > CAG-288 > Enterosoma. The sequence goes on along the minus strand of CAVJWL010000113.1, from coordinate 20,523 downwards.
TTTGCTCGTCAAAAAAGAAAAATATATTGAATAAAAAAATCTTGTACGATAAAATATACTTCGTGTTGCCGTCATAGCTTAGTCGGTAGAGCAATCGATTCGTAATCGATAGGTCGGAAGTTCAAATCTTCTTGGCGGCACCATTAATGTATTCAATACAAAGGGGAGAAGTCAATTGGCTTCTCCCCTATTTTATATTCGATAATTAGTCAACGAAACTAACAATAGCCATAGGAGCATTGTCACCAAGTCTATTGTCTAATTTGAGAACTCTGGTGTAACCACCATTTCTCTCACGATATTTTGGACCATAAACATCGAAAAGCTTTTGTAAAGCATTTTTGCCGGTCTTTTCATCGACAAAACCTTCTTCACGAACAAACTTGGCAGCTAATCTGCGGCTGGCAAGATCACCTTTCTTTGCATAGGTAACAAGACGGTCAGCCTTGCTTGAAACACGCTTAGCAGTTGCTAAAGTGACTTCAACTTTACCGGAGATGATAAGTTGAGAAACGACATTTCTCAACATGTTCTTTTCTTTATCAGATGTATATCCTGCTTTGAAGCGGACACCACCTTTTCCGTGGACGTTCTTTCTACCGATAGTACTCATCCTAGTTTACCTCTCTATCATTTAACATCATCACTTTGCAAACGAAGTCCCATTTTATCGAGTTTATCGATAATTTCTTTATAGGATTTCTTTCCAAGGTTACGAACTGTCATAAGTTCGCTTTCCTTCATATTGCAAAGATCTTGAACGGTCTTAAGACCATTTCTCTTTAAGCAGTTGTAGGAACGGACAGAAAGATCAAGTTCCTCAAGATTGAGGGCGTTGTATTTATTTTCTGTCTTCTGCTGGCTAACGGCCATAACTGTGGCGTCTTTGACTGCTTCATTGAGATTTTCAAATAATTTGAAATGTTCATCAAGAATCTTTGCAGCTATAGCAACAGCGTCGCTAGCATTCATGGAACCATCAGTGTTGACGGTGATGATCAATTTTTCATAATTGGCATCATGTCCAACACGTGTTGGCTCGATTTTTAATTCGACTTTTTCAATTGGAGAATAATTGCTATCAACAGCAATAAATCCAATTGGCCAAGAAGAGTCTTTATTATCTTCGGCAGTGACAAAACCTCTACCCTTATGAGCGTGAAGTGTAATCTTGATATGTCCGCCAGTAACAGTATGGCAAATTGGCAAATCTTTGTTTACAACTTCGACACCACCTGGGCAAAGAATATCAGCACCAGTAACTTCTTTATCACCTTTATTAACTTCAAGTTTTAAAGTGTAATCCGCAGAATCATCTTCACTAATGTCTTTTAAAACAAGTTTTTTGATTTGAAGAACAATTTGGGTAAGATCTTCAACCACACCTGGAAGTGGAGTGTACTCATGACGGGCATTTTCAACTTCGATTGCGTAGACAGCAAGACCTTGCAATGAAGAGAGAAGAACACGTCTCAATGCGTTACCGACAGTAACGCCGAAACCCTTTTCAAGAGGGGTAACAGTGAATGTACCCTTGTAATCATTGGAAACATCATCTTTATTGATATCAAATTTTGGTAATTCGAATTTTTTCATGTTTTACTCTCCTTTTCCTAAATAAAGACTAACCACGTGGTCTCTTTGGAGGACGGCAGCCGTTATGTGGAATTGGAGTGACATCAGAGATGGAAGTGACTTTAAGTCCGCTTGCTTCCAAAGCACGGGTAGCAGTTTCTCTGCCTGGACCTGGGCCTTTGATTTCGACATCAACACTTCTAAGACCTCTATCATAGCAAGTCTTAGCAACATTGCTAGCAGCGATTTGTGCAGCGAATGGAGTTGATTTCTTAGAGCCGGACATACCACATGTACCAGCGGAAGCCCAAGCGATAACTTTACCATCTAAACCAGAGATGGAGATGATGGTATTTGAATAAGAAGCGTGGATATGAGCAACGCCCTTTGTGAAATTAAGTTTGACCTTCTTCTTACGAATTGTGGTCTTCTTACTTTTAGTAGCAGCCATTTTACCCTACCCTCCTTACATTGTAGCCTTCTTATGGTTGGCAACAGTCTTTCTCGGACCTTTGCAGGTACGAGCATTGGTCTTATCTCTTTGACCACGGCATGGAAGATTTCTCTTATGTCTTTGGCCACGATAGGTACCAATTTCTTCTAATCTCTTAATATTCATAGCGACTTCTCTGCGTAAGTCACCTTCAACGACATATTTGTTGACTTCAGCACGGACAGCTGTGAGTTCTTCTTCGGAACAATCTTTAACGCGCTTTGTTGGTTCAACATTAGCGGCGGCACAGATCTTCTTAGCTAAAGGAAGACCGATACCATAGATGTATGGAAGAGAATAAACAATCTGCTTATCGTTTGGAATATCAACACCAGCGATTCTAGCCATATTTCTCGTTATCCTTTCAATTATCCTTGTCTCTGCTTATGTTTTGGATTGGAGCAGATGACCATAACACGTCCCTTACGTTTGATTACCCTACAATTTGGGCAAATCGGTTTAACTGAAGCTCTGACTTTCATTTCAGCGTTTCTCCTTTTTTACTTGAATCGGTATACAATACAACCATTGGTGACATCATAAGGGGAGATTTCCACGGTCACTTTGTCTCCTGGAAGAATACGGATTTTATTCATACGCATCTTTCCAGAAATACGTGCACGAATTACAGCACCTCCGTCGAGTTTTACCGAATATTTCTCGGCGGGTAGGGATTCAAGAACCATCCCTTCCATCTTGATGAAATCTTCTCTGCTCATTCTTTCTCCTCTAATTCAGTTAGATGTTTTCTGACATTAGCGTCAACTGAGGTTATCTCAGCACCATCGGCAGTGATAATTATATCATTTTCGTAGTGGGCTGTTAACTTACCATCAGCTGATACAACTCCCCAACCATCTGATTGGGTTACGATGGTTGAGCTTCCGCTCAAAACCATGGGTTCGATTGCAAGACACATCCCTTCTCTTAAGAAAGGTCCTAAACCTAAGCTAGGATCGTAATAATTATAGATGAAAGGATCTTCATGCATGACTCTACCGATACCATGACCACCATATTCTTTACACAATGAATAGCCATACTTATCGGCAACTTTTTGAATAGCCATTGAAATTTGATAGAGATGATTACCAGGTCTACAAACTTTAAAGGCTTCAAAGAAACATTCTTCGGTGCAACGGATGAGCCTCTTCGCTTCATCGGAGACATTTCCAACAGCGAAAGTTCTACACGCATCTCCATTGAAACCGTTGTTATCAAGGTTTCCCATATCGATGCTTAAGATGTCGCCATCTTTTAGAACAACGCTCTTTGAAGGTATTCCATGAATCAGAACCTCATTGACTGATGCACAGACTCCCCATTTATAGCCAGGTTCTCTTGCAAAATTAGGAACCCCGCCACTTTGGCGAATCAATTCTTCAGCGATGTGGTTGATTTCCCATGTAGAACGTCCTGGTCGAATCTCAGGTGCAAGCTTATCAAAGATTGCACCGAGTTTTCTTCCAGCTATTCTCATCTGATCCATTTCTTGTTTGGATTTGATGGAAATCATCTTTATTCCCCTAATACCTTCTTGATATCAGCAAAGACTGAATCGATTGCTTGTAAAGCGTTGACTTGGGATAAGACTCCTTCAGCTTTATAATAATCGACAAGTGGATATGTCTGGTTCTTATAAGCATCAAGTCTGACTTTAAAAGCTTCAGCAGTATCATCTGGTCTTTGGATTAAGTCATGACCGCAACTATCGCAGACACCATCTTTCAACGGTTTCTTGGTGTTGAGATTATAACTTGCACCGCAGGAAGGACAAACTCTACGGGAAGTGATACGGTTGGTGAGTTCATTCTCATCAGCGACAAGAAGAACTGCAGCTGTAATTTGTCTTCCCATCTTTGCTAATAACTTTTTCAAAGCTTCTGCTTGATTGACAGTTCTTGGGAAGCCATCAAGAAGGAAGCCCTTCTTGCAGTCTTCTTGAGAAAGTCTCTCTTCAACAAGTCCGATTGTAACCTCATCTGGAACAAGTTTTCCTTGTGAGATATAAGAACTTGCTTCAAGACCAAGTGGGGTCTTATTAGAGATAGCAGCTCTGAACATATCGCCGGTAGAAACATGTGTAATACCATATTCCTTAACAATTAATTCAGATTGAGTTCCCTTACCGGCAGCTGGGGGACCCATCAAAATAATATTCAGTTCTTTTTCCATTATAATTCACTCTCCGCGTATCCGTTTCCGGCCAATATACCATTGATTTGGTTATTGAATTCTAAAGCGACACCGACAACAATGATGAGACCTGTTCCACCAAGAGATAATGATGAAGGAACAGCACCTGTCAAGGTTAAGATGACAGGAATGATTGCAATAGCAGTCAAAGACATGGAACCGATGAAGGTAATTCTATTCAATGTTTTTGAAAGATAACGTTCAGTTTCAGTACCAGGTTTGATACCTGTTATATAAGTTCCAGATTCTTGGAAGTTTTCAGCAATCTTTTCAGGATTGATTTCAAGTTGAGCATAGAAATAAGAAAATGCAATGATTAGCACAGCGTAGATGATAGGTCCAAATGGGAAGCTGAAGTCACTTGTGAGCTGAGTCATCTGTTGGAAGTTGAAGACAGTTTCAAGGGTTTCGGCCCATTTTGGAGGATTACCATTTGAGAAAAGCGATATGATGATTGAAGGTGCAACCATGATTGAGGATGCAAAGATAACCGGCATAACGCTACTGACGTTGACTTTGATTGGAAGGAAAGAAGATTGTTGGGATGAAAGATCACTAGATTGAGACTGATTTGAATGAGAAACCGGCAATTTTCTCACCGATTTTTCAATGAATGTGACAAATACGACGATCAATAAGAAAGCGAGTAAATAAACAGCAATCTGCACCGACCCCTTCAAGATCAATGTTGCATCACCAGACTGAACATTTGAACCTAAGAAGTTCTCAAAGGCCGAAATGATTTGGCTAGGAAGTGTGGAAATGATACCACCAAAGATGATCATTGAGATACCATTACCAATACCTTTGTCAGTGATTTGATCACCTAACCAGTTGAGCATCATTGTACCAGCTATCATATAGATGATGATCTTGGCATAGCCCCAAGCAGAAGTATCGCTTAAGGTGATACCATCTGAATTGACTAATGCGACAATGATACCATAAGCCTGGATAGCAGCAAGAACGACAGATAGCATACGGGTTACCATATCCATCTTCTTTCTTCCTGTTTCACCTTCCTTAGTCATTTGAGTAAGAGCAGGTAAGACATCCATGCTTAACAATTGGATGATGATTTGGCTAGTGATATAAGGAGAGACGCCTAAAGCAAGTATTGAGAAATTTTGAAGTGCACCACCGCCCATCATATTGAGCAATGAAAAGGCATTAGTGGTGTCGCTCCAGATGTCTTCGCTAACGGTGACACCTGGAACTGTAATAGCCGATCCGATTCTGAAGACAAGGAAAATCGCAAGCGTGAATAGCAAACGATTTAAGACGTCCTTGTTATGAAAAAATGCGGCTACTTTCTTCATTATTTAACCTCGCTAACTTCACCGGCAAATTCGTCTAAGGCTTTGTTGAAAGCAATGCGAGAATCCTTTAAGGAGACAACATTGCAAGTTCCACCTGCTGCTTCAATAGCAGCTTTAGCGGATTTGGAGAAGCCTTGAGCAGAAACGGAATATTTCTTTGTGACTTTGCCGTTTCCTAAAACCTTAACTGGTTGGTTGAGATTAGCAATAAGACCAACAAATGCTAAGGTTGTAAGAGTGATTTCAGTGCCTTCTTCGAAGAATTCATCGAAATCTCCGACATTGACAGTGACATAGCTGACACGGTTTGGTGAAACGAAACCATGCTTTGGAACACGTCTGTAAAGTGGTAAATTACCGCCTTCAAAACCGACTGGAACCTTACGTCCTTGTCTAGCACCTTGACCTTTTTGACCACGGGTAGAAGTTTTACCCATACCAGAACCGATACCTAAGCCAACTCTCTTTGGGAGATGACGGGAACCTTCTTTAATCTTAAGATTATGTAATTCCATATTCTTATCTCCTTTTATTATTTCTCTTCAACAGCATCGACCTTGTTGTAACGGGTCTTCTTGACGCTGTCATAAGATTTGAGTTGTTTTAAAGCATCAACAGTTGCTTTAACAACATTGGTTTGAGTTCTAGATCCGTAGATCTTAGAATAAACGTTACGAACGCCTGCTAATTCGAGAATTGCACGAACAGCACCACCAGCGACAAGTCCAGTACCTTCTGGAGCTGGCTTTAAGAATACTTGAGTAGCTCCGAAGTGACCCATAACTGTGTGAGCGATGGTATCACCTTTAGAAAGTTGAACCTTGTACATGTTGCGGTTTGCAGCGTTGAGTGATTTCTTGATAGCTTCTGGGACTTCACCAGACTTACCAAGACCATAACCATATTTACCCTTCTTATCGCCGATGACGGTAAGAGCGGTGAACTTCATTCTCTTTCCACCCTTGACAACTTTGGTAACTTTGGAAATACGAATGACTTTCTCTTCATATTCAGGTTGTGGACGGCTATTGAAACGACGTCCACCCTTTTCTTTATTGCCATTACGGTTGAATTTACCGTTGCCTTTTACATTTTTAGAAGGCTTATTTCCAGCATCAACTGCTGGGGTTTCAACGGCTTTCATTTCTTCATTTTCTGCCATAACCTGCCTCCTTAGAATTGTAAGCCGGCCTTTCTTAAGGCTTCGGCAACAGCTTTGACTTGACCGTGATATAAATATCCAGAACGATCAAAGACAACTTTAGTGATGTTGAGATCACTTGCTTTCTTTCCTAAATCTTCGCCAACTTTGCTTGCAGCATCAATATTTGACGGATTGTCAAGACCGAGTTTTGCAGAAGAAGAGGATGCAAGAGTCTTGTGAGCTACATCATCGATGAGTGTAGCATAGATGAACTTGTTAGAGCGGAAAATAGAAACTCTAGGACAAGTTGCAGAACCAGAGATCTTAGCTCTGACTCTGACATGGCGATGCTTACGTTGAGCATTACGATTAAATGTACTATACATGTCTTTCTCCCCCTAATTACTTAGCAGACTTCTTTGCAGAAGCAGCTTGACGTAAAACGACAACTTCATCCTTATAACGGATACCTTTGCCATGGTAAACTTCTGGTTTACGGACAGCGCGGATAGAAGCGGCAACTTGGCCAACAAGTTGCTTATCGATACCCTTGACAGAAACTTCAAGAGTCTTGGTATCGAAAGAGATTTCGACACCTTCAACAGCGTGAATGACATCTTCGTGAGAATGACCGACATGAAGAACTAAATCTTTGCCTCTCATTTCAGCACGATAACCGACACCCTTGATGGTTAAGACCTTTGTATATCCTTCGGTAACACCGACAACCATGTTGTGGATGTTTGCACGAGTAGTTCCATGAATCATCTTCATTGCGATAGAATCATCTGGACGGGAAACGGTTAAAACACCGTCTTTGACATCATAAGAAAGGTGTGGATTTACCTTACTAGTAAGTTCACCCTTTGGACCTTTAACAGTAATCTTGTTACCATCAACAGTAAGAGTGACGTTTTCCGGGATGGTAACCGGCTCTCTACCAATTCTTGACATTCTCTTACCTCCTTACCATACGTAGCAGAGAACTTCTCCGCCAACGTTGAGCTTTCTTGCATCCTTATCGGTGAGAACACCTTTGGATGTAGAAACAATAGCGATTCCTAAGCCATTTAAGACCTTTGGAAGTTTGTCTGCAGAAACAGTGACGCGTAAGCCTGGTTTAGAAATTCTCTTGATACCAGAGATGACACGATTTCCTTCACTGTCATATTTCAAGGTGATTGTCAAAACCTTGTATGGAAGTTTTTCATCAGCTTTGACAGAAAAATCAACGATGAAACCTTCAGCTTTTAAGATTTTGCAAATAGCTTCGTTAGTTTTGCTAGTCGGAAGAGAAACACTTTCAGACTTGCTAAGATTTGCGTTGCGAATGCGAGTGAGCATATCGGCAATTGTATCATTAACCATAATATTTCTCCCCTTTCCTTACCAAGAAGACTTATGCATACCTGGGATTTCTCCCTTGTATGCCATCTCTCTTAAACAGATACGGCAAAGGCCGAACTGTCTTAAGACACCGTGAACTCTACCACAGCGAGAGCAACGGGTATAATTTTGGGTCTTTGGATGCTTTTTAGGCTGACCACATTTGATGATTAAAGCTTTTCTAGCCATTTTCCGTTCTCCTTATTTCTTGAACGGCATACCCATCTTTTCTAAGAGATAGGCAGCTTCTTTATCGGTCTTTGCAGTTGTGACAATGATGACATCCATACCTTGAGTACGGCTGACTTTGTCATATTGGATTTCTGGGAAGATCAATTGTTCTTTGACACCAGTGGAATAATTACCACGGCCATCGAAAGAATTTTTGCTGACACCACGGAAATCACGGACACGTGGAAGATCGATGTTGATGAACTTATCTAAGAAGTCATACATCTTAACTCTTCTCAATGTAACTTTGACACCAACCGGAACGCCTTCACGTAACTTGAAGTTAGCGATGGACTTTCTAGCTCTGGTGACAACTGGATGTTGTCCACAAATTGTTTCGAGTTCCTTAGTAGCTTCTTCAACGTTCTTTTCGTTGGAGCCAGCTTCACCAAGTCTCATGTTGAGAACAATTTTGACAAGCTTTGGGCATTCCATAACGGATTTATATCCAAAGACTTTCATCATATCAGGAGCAATCTCGTTGATATATTTTTCTTCTAATCTGGAGATATCCTTAGCTTTTTGATTGCCTGTATTGTGGGCTTTCTTGACGGAAACACCGTTTTTCTTTTCTTCAGCCATTTTCAACCTCCTTATTTAATGATTTCGTCGCCTTTTTTGGCATAACGAACTTTTTTGTCTCCGCTCATCTTATAGCCGATACGGGTGGCTTTGCCATCCTTAGTAGCATAAGCGACATTGGAGATATCAATTGGAGCAGTCTTATCGACAATCTTACCTTCTGGGTTGGATTGGCTTGGTTTGACATGCTTTTTGTTGACATTGACGCCTTCAACAACGACTTGATGGGTTGCTGGAAGGACTTTTAAGACTTTGCCAGTCTTTCCTTTGTCATCACCAGAGATGACAACGACTAAATCGCCAGTTTTAATTCTCATATTCTATTTCTCCTTGCGATTAAAGGACTTCGACTGCCAAAGAGACAATCTTCATGTAGGTGTCGCCCTTTTCACGAAGTTCACGTGCGACAGGACCAAAGACACGGGTGCCTTTTGGTGTGCCATCATCATTGATAAGAACTACTGCGTTATCATCGAACTTGATGGTAGAACCATCTCTTCTTTGATAGGCTTTCTTAACACGGACGATAACACCTTTGACAACATCACCTTTTTTGACTTTGCCGTTTGGGATAGCATCCTTAACTGCGCAAACAACGACATCACCGACAGTGGAGCTCTTGCGGAATGATCCACCAAGAAGGCGGAATACTCTAACGCTTCTTGCACCGGAGTTATCGGCAACAACCAAGTTAGTTTCGTTCTGAACCATGGTTATTATTCTCCCTTCTTGACGATTTCAACAAGACGGAAACGTTTGTCATGAGAAATCGGTCTGCATTCTTCGAAGATAACGACATCACCGACATTGGCGGCGTTATTTCTATCATCAACTTTGTATTTCTTACGAACAGAAACTCTCTTCTTATAAATTGGATGAGCTCTGTAAGTTTCAGTTTCAACAACGATGGTCTTTTCCATCTTGTTGGAAACGACAGTACCTTGAAGTCTTCTTCTCGGAGCCTGAGTGGCTTCAACTTTCTTTTCTTCAGCCATGGTTAGCCTCCTTAATTAGCTTTGCTAGCACTGCTAGCAGCTTTCTTTCTTTCATTTTCAACAGTAAGACATTTTGCGATGTCCTTACGGGCAGCTGTGATCTTCTTACCATTATCTAACTGACCAGCCTTGGCTGCGAATCTCAAACTGAGAAGTTCTCCTTTGAGTTCATAAACCTTCTTAGCGAGGTCAGCATCGGATAATTTTCTAATTTCTTCGATAGTCATATTACTTTTCCTCGCCTTTCTTCACTATTCTAGATGTGACAGAGAGCTTATAGCCTGCTTGTCTTAATGCTTCTTTTGCAAGATTGGCATCAACTCCGCCGATTTCGAACATGACAGTGCCTTCTTCGACAACAGCCATCCACTTATCGACAGTACCTTTACCGTTACCCATACGGACTTCGGCTGGCTTCTTAGTGATACCTAAATATGGGAAGATACGGATGTAAGAATGTCCGATTTTCTTTGTATATCTTGACAAAACAACACGGGCTGCTTCAATCTGACGATTGGAGATATATCCGCCTTCAGTAGCGGCAAGACCAAATTCGCCATAAGCGACAGTGTTTCCACGGCTAGCATGAGCCTTTGGTCTAACAAGGTGGTTTCTACGCCACTTCATTCTTTTTGGTTGTAACATCTTTATTCTCCTTTCGAATTGGAGTCTTTATCAGCGTTTGGAGTTTGAGCAGGAGCAGCTTTTGCACCTTTAGCATTGGAACGATTTCCTTTGTGGAAATTGCCACGCTTGTTGAAACGTCCTTCATCTGGTTTGCGATCTCTTAATTCTTGATAATTTTCAGGAAGAGCCATCCAAACCTTGACACCGATAATACCATAAGTTGTATGAGCGGTAACATAAGCATAGTCAATATTTTGACGTAATGTATGAAGACCAAGAACACCTTCTCTATATTCTTCATAACGAGCAATTTCAGCGCCATTTACACGGCCTTTGCACATAGTCTTGCAACCGAGTGCGCCAGCTCTCATAACTCTTTGAATTGCCTTCTTTTGAACAACACGGCTAGAACCTCTGTTTTCAATTTGCTTAGCGATGTCTTTTGCGACAAGAGTAGCATCTAAATCAGGATTCTTGACTTCGACGACAGAAATCTTAACAGCATCAGCTTTCTTCTTGAGAGCTTTGACTAAATATGCTTTATCAGCCTTTAAGTCAGCACCTTCTTGTCCTAAGACAACACCTGGACGAGAAGTGAAGATAGTGATAGTGATTTGATTTTTGATTCTTTCGATATCGATGTGGGAAAGGCCAGCATCTTTAGAATCTAATTTCTTAGAAAGATATCCACGAATGAGATTGTCTTCTTGGATGTAAACTGGCATATCTTTCTTTGAAGCATACCAATGACTGGACCAGTCACGATTGATGCCAATACGTAAACCGTTTGGATTAACTTTCTGACCCATGGTTATTTAGCCTCCCTATTCTTGACGGTGACAGTGATATGTGACCATCTCTTAACAAGTCCAGAAGCAGAACCTTTAGCTCTTGGCAAGATTCTCTTCAACTTGATTGCATCGCTAGCTTGGATGCTAGCAACATATAAACCATTTTCATTCATCTTGAAGTTGTTAACAGCGTTAGCAGCAGCAGACATAATGAGTTTCTTAACAGCTTTAGCACATGCCTTTGGGCAGTTATCTAAGATAGCATAAGCTTCTTCGACATCCTTGCCACGGACTAAATCAATGACAAGTCTGACCTTTCTTGGAGTAGCACCATAGTTTCTTAAAACGGCTGTTGCTTCGTTGACAGTAGCTACTTCTTTAACTTCAGCCGGCTTTTCTTCGACTGCTTTCTTAGCAGTTTTCTTAGTAGAAGCCTTTTTAGTTGGCTTTACTTCTTCACCATCGGTGACTTTCTTTTTTGTATTTTCAGCCATGATGTTCTCCTAACTATCTCTTAGTAGCATCATCATCACCAGCGCGGTGATGAGTGAATGTACGAGTGAAGGCGAATTCGCCAAGTTTGTGTCCAATCATATCTTCAGTGATATAGACTGGGACGAAGACTCTGCCGTTGTGGACAGAGATGGTATGTTGAAGAAAATCAGGATAGATAGTGGAACGTCTGCTCCAGGTCTTGATGATTTCTTTCTTACCAGATTGATTTTGCTCCTGAACTCTCTTGAGGAGCTTTGGATCACAATATGGACCCTTCTTTAATGATCTAGACATATTTAAATTCTCCTCCTAGATTACTTTGCATTTCTTCTTCTGACAATCAAACGATTGCTCTTAGCTTTTGGATTACGAGTCTTGACACCCATAAGTCTTCTACCCCATGGGGATCTTGGAGCATCATAACCGACAGGACACTTACCTTCACCACCACCGTGCGGGTGATCGTTTGGGTTCATAGCAGAACCACGGACAGTTGGACGTTCGCCAAGCCATCTAGTTCTACCAGCTTTACCTTTGCTAGTAAGATTGTAATCTTCATTTCCGACCATACCGATAGTAGCACGGCAGGTGAGAAGAACTTTTCTAACTTCACCGGAAGAAAGACGTAAGATTGCGTATTTTCCTTCCTTACCTAAGATTTGGGCACCAGTACCAGCAGCACGGCAGACTTGTCCACCTTTGCCTGGTTCAAGTTCGACATTGTGAATCATCAAACCTTCTGGAATGGCTGCAATTTCCATGCAGTTACCAGTGGCGATTTCACCAGCCTTAGAATCAGTTACGGTCATTCCAACGGTTAAGCCCTTTGGGCAGATGATGTAACGTTTTGTCCCATTCTTGTTGACAAGAAGAGCAATTCTGCAGTTGCGGTTTGGATCGTATTCAATTGCTTTTACAGTTGAAGTTTCTTCTCCGCTTCTCTTGAAATCGATGATTCTGTATTTTCTCTTGTTACCACCACCGATGTGACGGCAAGTGATATAACCTTGGGAGTTTCTTCCACCGGTCTTCTTGAGAGGCTTAACCAAAGCTTTTTCAGGAGCTTTCTTAGTGAGATCATTGCTGGATAAGGTGGCAAGATTTCTCATACCCGCAGTTAACGGGTTATATTGTTTAATAGCCATTTTATTTCTCCTATATATTGCTTTATCCTAAGGGATATTATTCAGCAGTTGTTTCGCTTGGAGTTTCGTTGGCTTGCATTTCTTCAGAAGCAACAAGGTTCTGAATTTGACCAAGATCGAAACTGGAATCTAAACGAACAATAGCTTTCTTATAATCTGGGAGTTTGCCTTCATAACGGCCAACTCTTCTAGTCTTTCCGGTAACACGGATGGTGTTAACGCTCTTAACTTTGACACCGAAGACAGCTTGAACAGCAGCTTTGATTTCAAGTTTAGTGGCAGTCTTTTCAACTGCTAAGACAATTGCATTTTCATTTTCACGAAGTTTTTGAGTTTCTTCAGTGTTGATCATGTGCTTCAAGATTGCATAGTCCTTTTGGACAGCTGGACGAGTCTTGAATGTTGGGATTTCTTTTTCGTTAGCCATTATTTAGCCTCCTTAGCCTCGCATGCAGCGCAGTGGCATTCTTCATCGTGATCAGTAGGAATAGTATTCTTGACCATGATGAGTTTGTTAGTGTTAAGGATGTCATAGACAGAGAGATTGTCAGAAGTGACGATCCAAACATTTGGTAAGTTTCTTGCGGCATTGATGAGGTTTTCATCGATATCAGCAAGAACGATAAGATTCTTCTTTTCATCAGCGCCAATAGCCTTTAAAGCTTTGACGAAATCCTTGGTTTTGCCAGAGGTGAATTTTTCATCAGTGAGAACGATGATATCGCCTTTGTTTGCCTTATCAGTAAGAGCAGAAGTGAAAGCGATATAATGTTCGGCTTTGTTCATCTTAAGCTTGAAGGATTGTTCACCGTTTGGGGCGAAGACAACGCCACCATGACGATGAATTGGAGCATTTGTGGTACCTTGTCTTGCTCTACCAGTACCTTTTTGATTGAAAGGTTTGCGGTTAGAACCATGAACGATATCACGAGTGAGAGTGTGAGCAGTTGCAACTCTTCTATTTGCAAGATCAACACGGACAGCTCTTTGAACGGAATATTCATTGACTTCAGTTCCGAAGAGTTCTTCAGGAAGAACAACTTCTTCAACTTTATTTCCGGCATAATCAACTACCGGAAGAGTTAAATTCTTTTCGTTAGCCATTTTACTTCTCCTTCCCTATTAGGATCTCTTAGAGCTCTTCATTGGGTTGAGAGCCTTCTTTGGAGCCTTATCTGCAGCAGCAAGAGCTTCTTGTTGTTTCTTTTCAATATCAGCAATGGTTTGGACACCATAATTGACGATTGGGCTGACAGCGAATGGCTTCTTATAGAACTTGACTGTGGACTTAATTTTGATGATGGAAAGGTTCGGTCCTGGGACTGAGCCTTTGATGAGAACACAATTGAGTTCTGGATTGACTTGAACAATAGCAAGATTTTGAACTGTTCTAGTTTTTGGTCTCCATTGACCGGACATCTTCTTGCCGGCATGGACTCTATTATTACAACGTCCGTTTGTTGCCATAGAACCGATTTGTCTGTGATAACCGGAACCGTGACCTTTTGGACCGATAGTAGCATGATATCTCTTGATGACACCAGTGTAACCATGACCCTTGCTTAAGCCAGTGACATCGACCATTTCACCAACGTTGAAGATGGAACAATCAATTGTTGAACCAACTTCATGAGTAAGATAGATTTCATCACCTGCTAATTCACGAATGACATACTTAGGAGTTGTGTTAGCTTTCTTTGCAATTCCTAACTCTGCTTTGTTGGCACGATTTTCTTTCTTATCTTCATAGCCAACTTGAAGAGCTTCATAACCATCCTTTTCAACAGTCTTCTTTTGAAGAACGACATTTGGAAGGATTTCGACGACTGTGACTGGATATGTAGCACCATCTTCTGCGAAGACGGAAGTCATACCAATCTTTCTACCAATGATAGATTTCATAAACTTTACCTGCCTCCTTCATTAAAGTTTAATTTCAACATCGACACCAGCAGGTAAATCAAGATTCTTTAAAATGTCAATAGTCTGCTTTGTCGGGCGGTTGATGTCGACAAGTCTCTTATGAGTTCTGATTTCGAACTGTTCACGAGAATCTTTATCAACGAACGGAGAACGTAAGATTGTGAAGATTTGCTTCTCAGTTGGAAGTGGAATAGGACCAACAACTTGAGCGCCAGTCTTCTTTGCTGCTTCAACAATTTTGACAACAGCTTGGTCAAGGACTTTGTGATCATAGCCCTTAAGACGAATACGAATAGATTTATTTTCTGCCATTATATTTCCTCCTTTACCCAAGATCTTGTATGGGCGTCCGTTCAGTATGAATAACCCGAAGTCACGATGACAACTTTGTTCCGCGTTTCGACAACTTCACACATCAATACGGGCTGAAATGGCGTTCAGCGGATACAATTCTACTATTCCATAGGATAGAAGTCAACAAAAATTTAAAATATTTTTAATTTTTCAGTTTCTTTTATAATATATAAGGATATATGTACACAAACATCGACAACTTTGAACGGCGTTTCCTAAAGCAATTTTAATTCTTGTTAACCGCTTTCTTAACTATTTTTTAGAAAATTTTAAAGAAAAATGCACTTTTTTCATAGTTTTTTTATCAAAATTTGCTAATTAAATACGTTTTTGATATAAAATATGGCTATGAAAATCACACTAACTAAAAATGACTTATCAAAAGTCGAGAAACTCATTGATACAAAATACTTAAATATTGAAGCCGATGAATTCTTTTCTGATTATCTATTGAACGATTATTTATCAGTCACAAGAAAGGATGTCGAAGATTTAGTCAAGACGCAGTCTATGACTAAAAGAGAAGCATTCATCACCTCAATTCTTTTAGCCAAAGATATCTCTCCTGAAGATGAAGAATTCTTGAGAATGAAAAAAGAAGGGATGTTAGATAAAGTCAATTCTCAAAATCCAATGAAGTACAAAAAGAATCCTTTTGGACTTCTGATGAAAGTAGATGAAAGAAATGAAGGAAATTGGCATTTAGCATATAACTATTATGAACCATTTGAAGGATTCTTATATGATGATGTCTATGCCGTAGATGATAACTATTTCACTGAGATAAATAGCATCGGATATTTTGAAGAGAAAGTACCTTATTTAACTCTCATTCAAAATGATGAAATCTGGATGTCAATAACTCCATTTGAAATCAACACCATGCAAAAAGCTATCGATGATGCTACAGGAAATGTTATCACCTATGGATTAGGATTAGGATATTATGCATTTATGGCGCTTAATAATCCGAATGTCGAACATGTCACTGTCATCGAAAAAGATCCTAAAGCAATAAAATTATTCAACGAAGAAATCCTTCCAAAAATTCGTTTAAAAGATAAACTTACAATCATCAAAGCAGACGCTTTCATTTATACAAAGAATAAATTCAAAGATGAGAAATATGATTATGTCTTCTTCGATATTTACCATAGTGCCGCTGATGGACTATCGAGTTATTTGAAAATGAAAAAGTTTGAAGATGAAAACGAAAACACGAGATTTGTCTATTGGATTGAAAATTCAATGCTCTCATTGCTAAGGAGATATGTCATCACCATCATCGAAGAGAACTTACAAGGATTCACAAGTGATGATTATAAAGTCTCAACAAATGATGAAGAAAAACTCATCAACTCCATCTATGAAGAGATGAAAGATATGTGCTTTGAATCTTATGAAGAAATTCATTCATTCTTAAGGGATGATAATTTAAAAGAATTTGCAAAGAAAATCAGAATCTAAAACAAGCCTCCACAAGGAGGCTTTTATCATATTCATTTATTGTAAATAACATTATTTACTCTTTTATAAAATTCAATTTCGAATCGCGTAAATGTGCATTCATCACCCATGAAGACAATAAAGAAAGTTGAAGAAGAAATTATTTTATCAATCACATCATCCACATTATTAACTTTGGCTTTTATTAGTTTTTCTTTAGCTTCATCAATAATCTTTTGCTTTGTATTATCATTTTTTATTTCATTGAGGATATATCTATTATAAGCTTCGCTTTTCTTATTCAAATAACAAAAATAAATTTTGGATAAAATTGTTTCATCAAGCATTTCTTTAACATTCAAATCATTATCAATAATATAGGTTGCTTCATCATTTACCGCTTTGTCATATAATGATTTAAAGTTTTTAGTAAAATCATAATTGATTGATTTTACATCAATATCTATATTGTTGTTATTCACTTCTTCTGATTTTGTAATCTCCTTACCTTTTCCAACAGTCAATATGAATTCTCTTTCATCTTCTATTTCGATTTTATCTTCTAAGATTTGACATTTGAAACTCATTTTATCATCGTATACCAATACAAATTCTGATGATAAATCAGTAAGATGATAATCAGCAATATAAAGATTATTTTTATCATTTTTATTTGTAAAATATGATGCTTTCACATATTTCATGTCATTATCTAATATCATAGTAAAACGAGATATTTCCCCACTTAAAAAGTAAACAATAACACTTGCTAATTCAAATAATTCTGTATCTTCTTTTACTAAGATAACGCGATATAATTCTTCATCATCCTCTTTCGTAATTTTTATCTTTGTATAGATCATAAAATCGCTCCTTTTTATCTCTTCTATTTTTACACATAATCAATTGACTAGCAAATATTTTTTAAAAAATCCTTCCTGAATAGGAAGGAAATAGTTAAATGATACCGATACCGAATAATGTCAAGAAGATGATGACAGGTATCATGATAAAGACAACATTTCTGATCATCTTTGAATGGAGTATCTTCCATTGTTTTACTGTCAATCCTTTAACTTTAGGAACATCGAGAATTGAAAGAACAACAGCAGAGGATGCAAAGATGAAATATATGTTGATAAGAAGTAAGAAAGCTGATTTGTATAACATTGTCCACTGGGCGTTCGCAAGAGAATATCCCATCGTACAAATAGGTGGCATAAGTGCTGTTGCAATTGCAACACCAGGAATGACATTTGAGAATTTCTCTTCTCTTGTCTGAGCGACAATGCCTGCAAGTCCACCGAAGAAAGCAATCAAGATATCGTAAATAGTAGGATTAGTTCTTGCAAGTAATTCACTTGTCGGTTCGATCTTTGGTGTAATCAAAAAGAATAATGTCGATATGGTGATGGCAATCAAGAATTGAAACAACAATCCTTTAGTTGATGACTTGATGATTTTAAAATCGATAGAGACAACACCATATGATATACAGATAATCGTTCCCATCAAAGGAGATATAAGCATAGCTCCGATGATAGCTGCTGTTGATGAAGTGTATAAACCAACTGACGCGATGATGATAGCACAGATCAAAATGACTGCATTTGTTCCAGTTATTCTTCCTCCGGCCATGATTCTAGCTTTGATTTCATCATGACTTGCAACATCATCTCTGATGGAGAAAAATGAGTGAAATAACTGTTTAAAATTCTTATGTCTCCTGATGATTTTATCGGAATCTGATTCGATATCTATCAAAATATCATCTTCATCTTTTTGTATTTTTTCAGTATCGCATTCTTTTAAAATAAGGTCGGAATCATTTAAATTTTCTTGTTCATTCTTTTCTTCATTCATATTTATTTTCCCCTGACAAAAAAATAACTTTCCTATTATAAAAAATGATGAGATAAATAAAAGACTGGAAACGCTTTCTAAAAAATCAATTACCTAAAAATTTAAATTTTGTGAAAATGAATGTGGTTTAAAACAGACATTAAGCGTCGTCTCCCACCTGTCCGACGAGGAGACAATACTGATGTCTTTTTATTTGGAGGTATTATGAATTCAGAAGATTATTTAGAAAAGGAAAAGGTTGGAAAACTGATTTTTAAATTCTAAGTCCCTTGCATTCTTTCCTTATTGATCAGTGCTTTATACAATATTGTCGACCAAATTTTTATCGGTTACTCCTCTGTCGGTGCTATCGGTAATACAGCTACAACTATCGTCTTTCCTCTTACAAACATCGCTTTAGCCTTTGGTTTATTATTAGGTGATGGTTGTGCTGCTTATATGTCTCTTTGTTTAGGAAGAAAACAAAAAGAAAAGATTCCGATAACAGTAGGAACTTCTATCACATTAGCGGTTATTTTTTCTATTTTATTCTATGCTATCTGTCTTCCATTACTTGATAATATCCTAACTTTCTTCGGTGCTAAAACACCAGAAGCTTTAGAAAAAGCGCATGAGTATGGTCTTATCATCGTTCCTGGTTTCCCATTCTACATCATTATGAACTGTATGAATTCCATCATCAGAGCTGATGGATGCCCAAAAATTGCAATAATATCAATGGTCAGTGGTGTTGTTTGTAACATCATCTTGGATGCGATTATGATCTTAGTTCTCAATATGGGACTCACCGGTGCTGCTTTAGCCACTATCATCGGTCAAACGCTCTAATTTGTAATCTTAACTATCTATTTCTTCAAACCGAAGACTTTCAAATTGACATTCAAATCTTTCTTGGTAGATTTCAAATCAGTACTTGAAGTTAGGTTTTTCATCTTTCTTAACTCAAATATGTATTGTCATCATCTCTATCGTTTCGATGAATATGTTAGCTGTTTATGGTGCCAAATCAAAATACGGAATCAACGATCCGCAAGCAATCGTCGGAATTGTCATGAAAGTATTCTCTATCGTCATCAACATCGCTGTCGGTATCGCCTGTGGTGCCCAACCAGTCATCGGATATAATTACGGGGCTAAACGTTATGATAGAGTCAAACAATGTTATAAGATAGTTTTGATTTCTTCAATCATTGTCGGACTTATCGCTACCTTATTATTTGAAACTATTCCAAATCAAATACTCTCTATCTTTGGTGCTAATACATCAAATAAAGAGCTCTATTATGAATTCGGTTCTATGACTATCAGAATATACTTATCTATGATAACTTTGACAATCATTGAAAAAGTATCTTCCATCTTCCTTCAATCTATCTCAAGTCCGATCAAGGCTGCTATTTTATCAATGTTGAGAGATGTCGTCTTCTTTGTTCCACTCACAATTTGTTTACCGATGGGACTTGGAATAACAGGTATCTTATATTCAGCTCCTATCTCTGATTGTTTAAGTTTGATAGTAACTGTAATATTCATGACTTTCGAACTTAAGAAAATGAATCAAAAAGCAATAGAAGTTAAATAGCATTTTTATAAGCATCTTTAAGATTTTAAAATTTTTTTGAAACTTAAGATGCTTTTTTTTGGCCATATTTTCTAAAAATTTAAATAATCCAAAATTATCTGAATAATGAATAAAAATCAGTCGATTTCTATGGCTGAAACAAACTTAAAAATTTGTTTGACATTCACATTATGATGATTCCCTAAAAGGAAAAACACCGAAAGCGATATCAAATGTTCTCGATGATAAGAATGAAATGAACTAAAAATAGGGCAATCGCAAGAAAGGTTTATACCGATTCTATCGCGGTTGTCTTTTTTTGGTTGCATATTTGTATAGTATATGATATATTATACATATGAGAAACACTGTTTATCCTGATTTTATTAGATCTTTT
>CAVJWL010000112.1:0-2013 GCA_963653505.1 uncultured Prevotellaceae bacterium | reverse complement strand
ACATGCTAGGTGTTTCTTTTGCATCTGTAAATAGATGGGAAAAAGGACATCATGAGCCTACTATCAAAGTTAAAAGAAAGATAGTAGAGCTATGTAAACAAAATAATATTGAACTAACAGAGAAAATGGGGGATTAGGAATATGGCAAATTTTGAGGTTAATAGTATTAAAATAGATACACTGTTAGGATATGTAAAGGATTCATCGATTGCTATTCCAGAAATACAAAGACCTTTTGTATGGGATTCGACAAAAGTTAGAGATTTAATCGATTCGTTGTATAAAGGATATCCTGTTGGCTATATTATCACTTGGAAGAACCCTAATGTTAAATTGAAGGATGGAACAACATCAGAAGGAAAACAAATTTTAATCGATGGTCAACAAAGAGTTACAGCTTTATCGGCATCTCTTTTAGGCAATGAAGTATTAAATAGCGATTACAAGAAAATCAAAATCAAGATTGCTTTTAACATTAAACAAGAATTATTTGCCGTTTCTACTCCAGCTACTGAAAAAAGTCCTGAGTGGATTAATGATATATCTGAATTTATGAAACCAGGAAATGTCAATATCTTTGATTTTTGCATGAATTATTCTCAAATATCTGGTCTTACGCCAAATGAAATTAATTTGAGGGTAAATAAGCTTAATCAAATTATGTCTTCACCAATAGGAAGAATTGAATTATCTTCTCAAATAGATTTAGATACTGTAACTGAAATATTTGTAAGAATTAATTCTAAAGGAGTAGAGCTTTCTCAAGCCGATTTTGCACTTTCTAAAATTAGTGTAAACGAAAAATATAATGGCAATGATATAAGAAAGACGATAGATTATTTCTCTCATTTTTTACAGACGCCAACTGATTTCAAGCATATCATAGAATACGACACTTCTTTCTCTTCTAAAGAAATATTCAAGAAAATTGAATGGGCATCATCTTATTCTGATAATTTGTATAAACCTTCTTATAAAGATGTTTTAAGAGTCGCTTTTACTTATAAATTCAAAAGAGGAAAGCTTCAAGACCTTGTTAGTTTGTTATCAGGAAGAGATTTTGAAACAAGAGAATATAAAGAAGAAATTGTAGAGTCTAGCTTTAATGTTTTATATGAAGGTGTTAAAGACTTTATAAACGAAACTAATTACAAGCGTTTTATTATGATAGTGAAAGCTACAGGAATCATTAACCAAGATTTGGTGAGATCCCAAAACGTTTTAAATTTCGGTTATATTTTGTATTTGCTTATGAAAGAGAAAAAGTATGACGCTGGAATCATCGAAACTTGTGTCATGAAATGGATTGTTTATTCAATCTTAACACAAAGATATTCTGGCTCCCCTGAATCTAAGTTTGATTATGATGTTAAAAGAATTGATAATTCATCTGATATACCATCTTATATACAAATACAATTTGATAATGAATTATCTGATACTTTCTGGACTAAGATTTTGCCTGATAGATTAGATACTTCTGTTGGTAGTAGCAGCTTTTGGTATATCTATCTTGCTGCTCAAATTAGATTAAATGATAAATCATTTTTATCAAAGGGTCATACTGTTAAATCTTTAATAGAAAATAGAGGCGATGTACATCACATCTTCCCTAAGAATTATTTGATTAAAAATGGCATATCAAATAAGCAACAATATAATCAAATAGCTAATTACACTTATTTACAGCAAGAAATTAATATAGCTATTAGCGATAAAGCCCCAATCGAATATTTTGAAGAACTTAATAAACAAATCAAGGGCAAAATCAATATTTATGGATGCATCGATAGCAAGGAAGAACTTGATAATAATCTTATAGCTAATGCAATTCCTAATGAGATTGAAACTATGACATACGAAAATTATGAGGAATTTCTTATTAAGCGTAGAGCTTTAATGGCTTCAAAATTAAAAACATATTTTAAAGGATTATAAAGAGGTAGGAAAAATGATTACTGGTGAAGTTAAAAATAAATTAGATAGATTATGGGATGCTATGTGGTCAAATCA
>CAVJWL010000111.1:0-2029 GCA_963653505.1 uncultured Prevotellaceae bacterium | reverse complement strand
TAAAATGGACCCTGTAAAACGGACATAAGAAAAAAAGCACCTTTTGTGCTTAGTCCTGTTTTACAGGATTTTTTTATGCATATTATAATTGTTATAGAAATGGTGGTGTATTTATGGGAGTTAATTATTTTACAGATGAACAGTTAAAAGAATTGGAGACAAATCCATATGTATATAATTGTTCTGTCAAATGCATAACATATACAGAAGAATTTAAAGAATTATTTTGGGTTGATTATCAAAAAGGAGTGCAACCAATAGAAATATTTAAGAAATATGGATTTGATCCACATGTTTTAGGGAAAGCTCGACGAAAAAGTTTTGTAAGACGATTAAAGAAAGAAGCAGCAAGAGATGAAAGATTTAAAGATACTAGAGCAACAAACAGCGGCAGACCATCTACCACAGAAGTATCTTTAGAAGAACAACTAAAAAGGCTGAAACATAAGAACAAAGTTCTCCAACAAGAGAACGATTTTTTAAAAAGAGTGAGATTTATCAACAAAAAAGCAATTGTAAAGTAATCGGAGAACAAACTGTAAGAGAAAAATATGAACTTATTGATAGAACGTTGAATTCATCCGATAATGTATTAACTGTTACATATCTTTGTGAATCAGCTGGCGTTTCAAGAAGTGGGTTCTATTCATGGATACAAAGAAAAAACGATTCTTCATCTGCTTACAATAAGAAGAAAGAACAAGATCGAAAAGATTTTGAATTGATTTTAGAAGCCTATAAATTCAAAGGATATGATAAAGGCAGACGTGGTATCCATATGCGACTTCTTCATATGGGAATAGTGATGAACCACAAGAAAATATCGAGATTGATGAAAGAATTCAACCTGTTCTGTCCGATAAGAAAAGCCAATCCAGCAAGAAGAATGGCGAAAGCAATAAAAACTTCGAATTATGCAGATAATATTTTAAACAGACATTTTGAAGAATATGGACCAGGATATGTACTAGAAACAGATATTACCTATTTATTTTATGGTCCGAAACGTTTAAAAGCTTATCTTTCAGTGATTAAAGATGGTTTTACAAAGCAAATCCTTTCATATGTATTATCGATATCATTAGAAGAAGATTTCGTGTTAAAAACAATAAAACAGCTGTTTGAAAAACACAAAAATGATATTCATACAGACGCTTTGATACATAGTGATCAAGGTGCACATTATACAAGTATCAGATTTATTGATCTTCTTAAAGATTTGGAAATAAGACAGTCAATGTCAAGACGAGGAAACTGTTGGGACAATGCTCCTCAAGAATCCTTCTTTGGACATATGAAAGATGAAATTGGTAAATATGTAGAAACTGCTTCTACATATGAAGAATTAGAAAAAATAATTGATGATTATATGTATTACTACAACAATGAACGATATCAGTATCAGCTTGCCAAATTGTCACCAAATGAATATCTTGAATATTATAAAACAGGAAATTATCCATTAAAAAACATCATAAAAGAACCTGTTGAATATAAGGAAAAATTCAAACAGGTAAAGCAAAATTTAGATAGAAATTTAACAATCAGAAAGTTGATAAGTATCATCCAAAGTGTATCTCATCTCAAATAAGCCATTGGGCAATTTGTGCAAATGTTTGAGAATCAAATCAACATCAATGTCATTTAATGATACATATCCACATTCATTCATTTTTGTAAAGATAACAGTTCCATTAAATGCATTATCACAATCACTTGGACAAGATTTATAAATAATAGTAGTGTTGTCGTCAAAAATACTTAATTCATTTACAAGAAGATAGATTGAAGGATCATCTTTAAAGAGATAATCACGATAATCAAAAAAATTGCCAAATTCTTTTTCAACAAGATTTTCCATTTTTTTGGTTTTTGAAATTTTTAACTCTCCATTTTTAAGAATTACATATCTAAAATAATCTGACATAAAAAGTATATCCTCCGGGTCTTATTTACCTAGAGGATATACTTTTTTCGTTTAATTTTAAGTGACTTTTTATTTATTGTCCTTGACACGGGGGCCACTTTA
>CAVJWL010000110.1:0-2035 GCA_963653505.1 uncultured Prevotellaceae bacterium | reverse complement strand
TATTTAATTTGATTATATTTATATAATTAACTACTAATTAAAGTGCCGTTCAACAAGAAGAGAGAAATCGAACAGTTGACGATAAGAGATATAATGAGAATTAAGATGAATGATAAAATCATTATAAGATTGAAAATAAGGTATCATAGCAAAGCCCTCCCGATACTTTAAACAAAGGGCGCGAAGCGCCGCAAAATGAGAGAAAAAGTCAAGGCTTTTTTGAAAAAAAGTGGGATGGTTTTGAATAATGGTCGTAATTCTAATAAATATTATAAGAATTGGTATTCGAGTAGGTTCGAAAACTTAGAGAGAAATAAGTGATAATTTTGGTAGAAAAAAATGGGAATGATGTAATGCTATTTTAAAACAAAAAGCACTCAAAAAAAGAGCGCAAGAAAAAATAGAATTAAGTGCAATTTTTAAAAAAATAGATTATTATAAAGATGTAACTTTGAGATAAGCATCAAAATGAATGTTTATTCCAATCATTACAAGCATGAAGAAAGTGCGAGATTCTCCATGCATATAACAGTCCTTGAATTTATAATCGTTGAGGATGCGATTGTTCATACGTTCACAGGACGTTCTATCTTTGTAAATGGTCTTCCACTTTTGGGAATTGTATTGAATCACCCCAAACAGTCGAAGATCATTTTCTACTTTTATTTGAAAAACACGACCATATTTAGATTTAGTACATTTATCTTTTAAAGGACAGGTATTTTCTTTTTTAAAGGCAAATGGGCATCTGAATTTATGTCGGTTTCTGGCTTTTTCAAAACCATCACGTATACATTCAAATCCAGCAGCACAAATAGGCCTGCCATTTTTTGAAATATCTTTATAAGGCAAATATAGATTTTTGTTGGAACTTCGTTTGTTTATGTCGATAACAGGTAATATTCCTAGAGAGTAACATAGTTTATGAGTTGCAACATTATCACTGGCACAATCAAGACAGTAATGATCGAAAGAGATAAAATTATTAATTGCACAAAGTTGTGCCAAGGCTGTCATAGAAGTTATTGCATCATGCTGAGAGGCAGATGCAATAGATAAAAACATAGGCAGATCGATGTTGTATTTGTGATTGATGGTACTTATAGAATAGGCAGTATAACCATAGTAAAAAGTATTGAGATCTGAATCCCAACCGATATTGGCATCAAGATCAGAATAACGTCTGTGATTATCGTCAACTCTAGTACCATATTTGGAAGCATGGGTATGTAAACAGGTACCATCACCAGAAATGGTAATATGTTTTTCAATAAGGTGATGGTTGAAACTGAAATTGACAGCCAAAACATTAAAAAGCTGAAGAAGGATTTTTTCTTCAAGTTCATCGACCGGATCACTGTTATCGGTGAAAACGTGAAGGAGCTCATCAGTGGCAGACATATTGAAATTTTCCAGTTTGGAACCATTTTTAGGTTTAGACTTGGTATCGATGTTTTTGTAGGGTTTGTTTTCGCAAATAAAATCATCATGAGTGTATTTCTTTTTGAGAAAAAGACGATGTATAAAATCGTAGTGGGAACTGAAACTAGGGACATCAAGTGGATCGAAACCACAAATGATAGCCAAAGCATTTTGTTTTTTTAATCTCTTGACCCATTTTTTAATAGAGAAGTATTTAAAATGGGCCATAAGAATAAAAGAACGAAGGAATTGAATTTGATTCTTAGCTGGTCTGCCAGTACTAGAATATAAAGGTCTCAAGATATCGAAAGTATTGTCAACATCGAGCCAGATCATTTTGAAAAAAGCTGATTGGAAATCATCGTTGAGAAGAGAGAAATCGAACAGTTGACGATAAGAGATATAATGAGAATTAAGATGAATGATAAAATCATTATAAGATTGAAAATAAGGTATCATAGCAAAGCCCTCCCGATACTTTAAACAAAGGGCGCGAAGCGCCGCAAAATGAGAGAAAAAGTCAAGGCTTTTTTGAAAAAAAGTGGGAGGGTAAGAAAAAAAGCGGGAAGAAAATTCTTTATATATCAATAGGTTAGAGTTTTCGAACCGCCTG
>CAVJWL010000109.1:0-2054 GCA_963653505.1 uncultured Prevotellaceae bacterium | reverse complement strand
TGTTATAAGCCATTCAATATCTATTTCTAAATATCGAATACTTTAACAGCCCCTTGTCGTATTATGTATTAATTGATATAACCTGACTTTAGGATTTAACCCCTGTTTTGAAGTGTTAAACATCAGCGTTGGTTAGAAGGTTATCGAGATTCTTTTTTGTGAGGTATAGGTTTCCTAATTTGGATAATCCTAATACCTCTTTTATTTTTAAATATGTACAACTATTTGTTGCGTTATTGATATAGTTATCCCCACCGGTTGATGTCACATTATAATCTCTTATAAAACCGACTAATTGTGATGTTGATAATTCATCTTTAAATGTCTTTCTTTCAAGTAATCTAAGAATTGTAAGTGCTAAATAGCAAATAAGAAAATGTCCGTAGATACTTTCTTGTTTTTGTAAGAATACAGGTCTAGCTTCTAGATAGGTTTTCATGATTCTAAAGCTTTCTTCAATTCTCCAAAGTCCGTGATAAATATCATAAATATCTTTTGCTTCTTTATCAGTTTCAGAAGTTACTAGTAGATTATAACCAGCATACTTTAATGATTCTTCAACTTTATCTTTATTTATCTTTGGTTGAATCTTAACTTTCTTTCCTGTTTTATCTTTCTCTTCAAAATCAACATACTTGATTGCATCACCAAATTCTTCTCTTGCTAATCCTTTGACTGTCAATTTACTTTTAAGTTTTTCAACTTCTTTCATTATCTCGTTTCTTTGTTTTTTAGCAAGTTTTGGATTGTAAGTGACTATTCTTTTTTCTTTCACTTGAAATTCTTGAATGTTGTTATCTGAATCATAGAATTGATAATCATATGTTTCAATTACTTCTTTGTATTTGTAATGTAAATTTCCATTCTCATCATTCACTTCATACCAAATATTATTTTCATCTTCTTTTAGGACCCATTCTTTTTCTGATGAAGAAAGATTTTTACCATGTACTGACTTAGAAAATATATATCCATCGCTTGCTTCTTTAACTGCTGCATAAATATTTGCTGCACAATTAAGACCTTTATCAGCTACTTGTACTACTTTCCCATTTACATTGTATCTATCTTTGATATCTTCAATATGTTTTCTCAAATGTGGCTTTTCACTTTCATTGCCAGGATATAATGTCATTGCAAGCGGTATTTGATCACTATCTAAAAGAAGTGCTTGTCCTACAAGTGGATTTTTACGATTTTCTTTTGATGGTCCTTTCTTTCTAAATTCATCTTCTAGATCGATTTCAAAATAATAATTCGTACAATCAAAATAGACTTTATCCGTTGTTCTTGGATATATCTCTTGAATGTGATGATTGAATAATTCGATGAATTTTTGATAATCACTTCCGATATAATTGATGCCATCTAAGATTTGATCATACGAATATTTATCGCATCCATAAATGTTAGGAATGACTTTTTCAAAAGCTTTGAGTTTAGAACCAGGATTGATTACTTGAGCATAAATCATTGTTGAAATGAAATCATAAAACTCGTATTGAAACTTCTTATTTGAAGTCATCATTTTCATATCTTCTTCTAAACCTAATTTATCTAGCATTGATTTTAAAAGAAAATATCCGACATTGACTTGAGTGGAGACATCACTGATTTGTGGTTGTCCTTCTTGAGACTTATTATTGTTCAATTCATCAACACGCTGTTTAGCGTAAGAAATAGGGTCTTTAATGCCTTGTTTTTTAAGGTCAGAAACATAACCTATCTTTTCATAAGAATGATTTCTACAACCGATTCCAGGAGTATATTTACTTTCATAAATTTGAAGATATTCTCCTTTTTTAGATGGAGTAGTTTTCTTTAAAAAATATGCCATTTTAAGCCTCCTATATCTAAAACATCAACATTTCATATATTATAAAGCATTATAGTTGAATACCAAACTTTTCATTTTTTAAATCAAAAAAAGCAAAGTTTCTCTATTAACCCATAGTTAATTTAAAATCTAGCACTACATTATAAATTCAAATCTTTTTTAAGCTCATCAACTGTCATACTTCCATTTATTTTTAAACCAAAGAAATTGAAATATT
>CAVJWL010000108.1:0-2060 GCA_963653505.1 uncultured Prevotellaceae bacterium | reverse complement strand
GAGCTAAAAGTTCTGTATTACCCGGGTCTAGCTTCAGGAGCTTCTCTACGTCCTTAAGCTGGCTTTGGGTGTTTCTGATTTCGGAACTGACGCCCTTTAGGGCTGTCTGTAGTTTAGTGGTATCACCACTGATTTCAACGGTGATGCCCTTTATTCTATTTGAAGCCATTTAGCTTCCCTCCCTTCTTTTAAGCATAAGAAAAGCACCTACCATTTCTGATAGATGCTCATCAACTTTATTTGTTTTATTCATTAAAATAGTTCCACTCTATTCATTAAAAAATCTAACAGATTGCAATGTAAAAACCCTTTATCATCATAATAGTGATGCGGTATATCATCACGGATAACGATCTTCTTATAAAAATCTCCTGTCAATGCAAATGAACCTAGCTCTGCATCCGCTTTTTCATCTTTGCTCATTTCATATGCGCTTTGGATATAGATTCTTCTATCCAAATCATTCACAACAAAATCTATTTCTTTTTGAATTTTAGTATCGTTTCTTCGGTCATATACAACACCTACATCCACTTTATAGCCACGTCTGATTAGCTCGTTGTAGATAATGTTTTCCATGATATGTCCTGGGTCATATTGACGATAATTCAGTCTAGCATTTCTTAGGCCAATATCTGAGTAGTAATATTTATTAGGGTAGTTAAAATACGCCTTACCCTTAATATCATATCTTTTGGCTTCTGAAATCAAAAATGCATCCTCCAACTTCTCGATGTAGGAGCTAACCAAGTTGCGATCCACTTTTTCTCTAATAGAACTACCAATTGCATTCGCGATATTTGTTGGATTTGTAAGTGAGCTTATAGATGATGCCAAGTAATCAAGGATATGGGATAAGATATCTTCTCTTTGAATCCTACCATGCTCCTTTAAATCCTTCATATAAGTTTCAGAAAAAAGGTTACTTAAATACTCCATCTTTTCCCTATCCGTTTTTTTAGCCGTAAGTTCAGGCATACCACCAAAACGCATATACGCTTCTAAAACTTCTCTTTCACTTCCTCCATAAAAATTATAGAGTTCCTTAAATGATAACGGGTATACATGAATCTGTGTTGATCTACCTCTAAACTCTGTAGCTATGTCACTTGAAAGCATTTTTGAGTTGCTTCCCGTCACATACACATCAAGGTTCTTATATCCCTTTAGTTCATTTAGCATGTCATAGATTGAAACTTCATCTGAGCCATATTCATTTTTTAAAATAGCTTTTTTGGACATCTGGACTTCATCAATAAAAAGATAAAACTTCTCACTGCTTCTATCTTCCAGATTTTTTTCTACCATATCACATAAGGCAATAGGATTTCTATAAACAAAATACTTTCTTTTATCCAGCTCCAATTTGATGATGTTTTCTTCCTTTACACCAGAAGAAATAAGAAATTCATAAAAAATATCAAACAACAAAGTTGATTTTCCAGACCTTCTTAAACCTGTAATCACTTTGATGTTTCCATCCCACATGGCTGCCTTTATTTTTTCCAGATACTCTTCACGTACTATCATAACAAGTGCCTCCTTAATATCTATATCTTCGGACGGAATCGTCCTAACTTATAGATATTATAGCAGTTATTGTCTTGATAATCAAATATAAAATCTATATCTTCGTCCGTTTCCGTCCTAAGTTTTAGATATTTTAGCGTCAAAATAAATCGAAATCGGCCTGTGTGGCCACTTCATGATACCCTGAATAATCATCGTTCCTGCTTTCTGCAAACATGTCATTTACCATTCCAATGGTCAGTAAATCTAAGTCGCGAATTGAAATCCCCAACTGCACACACCGCAGCAGAAAAAGCGGTGTTGTCATTTCTCTGTCAGTTGGGCGAATTCTTTTTTTGACTGGACTGTCGTTTCCATGTTAAGTCCCCAAAGCTCGATAAGCTGTGGTAGCACCTGATAGATAGAGAACGTGTTAAATTCATCTAACCATTCCTCGGGGCTATCTGGAATGGATGGGTTTGCGTGCTTTGCCATTACATAGGCGATGTTTTCAAACATCTCAAGGGAATTAATATCAAGGTTTGACTCAC
>CAVJWL010000107.1:0-2098 GCA_963653505.1 uncultured Prevotellaceae bacterium | reverse complement strand
TTGTATAATGTTTCAAAAGGAAATATTAACAAATGAAACAAACAATTATTTTAGACATCAATTATTATAAGGAAAGAAATATGAAACCAAATTTTACACAACTTGCTAAAACTCACAATGTGGATCGTAGAACAATTAAAAAATATTTCAACGATCCCTAATCCAATTAGAAAGATTCAAAAAAGAGTTTCTTCATTAGATAAATATGAAGATATCATCAAACAAAAGGCAGACATTCCTGGGATGACATTTTCTGCAATTTATTATTATTTACGTAATGAGCATAATTTAGATAAAACTATTGCATACAATACATTAACTGCTTTTTGTAGAAGAAAACAAATAATTCTTTATGGTAAGCAACTAACTCCTCATGTTAGATTTGAAACTTCTCCTGGGCATCAAGTTCAAGTTGATTGGAAAGAAAATTTAAAATTGAAGACAAAACAAGGTGAAGAAATTGTATTTAATGTATATTCTGCTACGCTTGGTTATTCAAGAAAACACTTATTCATTTATTCTAAAAACAAAACTGAACAAGATTTTATAAGATGCACAAATCAAATGCTTATACGATTTGGAGGTAGTGTAGATGAAATTTTGACTGATAACATGTCAGCTATTGTCAATATCATTAAAGATGAAAAAACAAATCGTAGAAAACATAAAAATATACTTGAATGGGAGAAAGATTCTGGAATTCATATTAAACTTTGCAAAGTACGTTCTCCAGAAACTAAAGGTAAAGATGAATCGGCAAATAGATTTGTAAATTGGCTATTAGCTTATGATGGTGAAATAACTTGTGAAGATGACATTATTAAAGCATTAGCAAAAATACAAAACGATTCTAATGACAAAATAAATCAAGATATTGGAATGCCACCAGAATCGCTATTTCAACTTAAAGAAAAACAAGCTCTACGTCCACTTCCAAACATGAGCTTGCTTGAATCATATACAGATGGTGGAATGACACAAAAAGTCCCAAACACACTATTAGTGCCATTCCAAGGAAGAAAGTATTCAGTTCCAGTAAGTTACATAGGAAAATTAGTAAGAATACTTAGAAACGGAAATACTATCGAAATATATTATAACAAGATACTTATTTCCAGTCATATATTTGATGAATCTAAAAACATAAATTATAGAAAAGAAGATTATATAGAAGGGCTAGCTGTAGTTACCAAAATAGAAAATATGGATGATTTAGAAGAACTAGCCGAAGAGAATTTAAAGAGGTTAAATAACAATGATTAATGGATATCAAACACTATGTGCAGGACTTGCTGGCTTAAAAATGGATGCAATGAGAACTTCATTGGATTCTATTATTGATAGAGTTAATTCAGGAGAAATTAGCTTTGTCGATGGTATGGCATTATTAGTTCAAAAACAAGTTGAAGCAACACAAAAAAGGAGAATCGATACAGTTATTGCTACTGCTCATTTTCCTTCTAAAAAAAGCTTTTCTGATTTTGATTTTAGTTTTCAACCAGACCTTAATAGAATCGAAGTAGAAGACCTAGCAAACTTAAGATTTATGGATGATGGCTCAAATGTTCTTTTTGTTGGCTTACCAGGAGTAGGTAAAACTCACTTAGCAATTGCAACGGGAATGGAAGCTGCAAAAACAGGAAAGACTGTATATTTTATATCTTGTCATGAATTATTAGCTAATTTAAAAAGAGCTAAGTCCGAAAATAGACTTGAATATAAATTGAGACATTATTTCTCATACTCATTATTGATAATTGATGAAGTTGGATATCTTCCAATTGAACCAGATTCAGCTGATCTTCTTTTTGAGCTAATAGCTAGAAGATATGAAACAAAATCAACAATAATAACAACAAATAAATCATTTAATAAATGGGGTGAAATGTTTGGCAATCCTATGGTAGCAAACGCTATGCTTGATAGGCTTCTTCATCATAGCAAAGTATTTACCATAACAGGTCCTTCATTTAGAACAAAAGATTATAAAATGGATACAAAATTTAACAATTCAGCATCAAACGAAAAGAAAGGAAATTCTTAAATACTGTACATTTTCTAATTAGTCAAATCGTACATTTTTCTCTTGACACTAACA
>CAVJWL010000106.1:0-2130 GCA_963653505.1 uncultured Prevotellaceae bacterium | reverse complement strand
GAAGAAAAACGCTTAAATTTGTCGATGATTTTTGAAAACGAATTTTTCCCAAAAATAAAAATTATAAAGAAATGCAAACAAACTTAAAAAAAGTAGCATTTCTTTATAAAAACACCTAGGATGCGTAATTGCTATTAAATTTTATTATCTTTATACAAACAAAAAACTAGCTATCTTTTCTGTTTATCTAAAAAACTAACATCAAATCCATTATTACCAATAAAATCAAAAGAAATCATCCATGATAAAAGATGGTCACTCTGTACTTATTTCTACTTTTCAAAATTTATTTTGAATTCAAGATTGTAGAACTTTAGGCTTGCAATAATTTATTTCTTATTCATTTTTCAAAATTTATTCTCACAATCTGCATCTTCATAAATCCATCGCCAAGTTTTGCTAAAAATCTGAAAAAATAGCTTACAAATGAATCTTTCAAATCATCATATCCAAGCAAATAGCCATGGCTAGTAACACTTATTTTATCGCTCCATAGAGTGATTTCTTTAATAGCATCAGATACAGCAAAAAAGGCATCCACATCTTTTATTTTGGCAGCTTTAAGCCATGTTTTGCGAAGTAATTTTCCAGCTTTTTTGTTTGCAGCATCGAACAAAAGTTTTCCACCTGGGAATGTTTTAGTCATTTCTCTAACAAGTTCTTTTGCTTGTTCGGTAAAAAATAATAAAAGACACCCGAGATTTACTACTGCAGCATTAGGATGTGTTTTTAAATAATCATTTATCTCGTAAGCAAGATGATTTTTGTCTCATAGCAACTTCTAAAAAGCCAAAACGATACATAGTTTTTCCACACTTTTTTCCAATCCTAAAAAGTCGTAGTCAATCTGTTCCATCAGTCTTTTTGCTGTCTCATCCCGATATAAATCTGGAAAAAGTTCCGTGCATGCCTTTCTAGCAAAAAACGGAATGACAAGAGTTTCCTGGACAGTATTCTTTTTTATGTGGTATTTCATCATTCAATTCTCCTTCAATTTCATTCAAGTGATTATCTGTTTCTTCTAAAACCTTTTTCATCTATAAATTCTTAATGTTCGTCAACATATTTATCCTTATCACCACGAATCGTATAATCGCATTTATCAGTGTCAACACAAGTGCCACTTCGAACTAGTTTTGCTCGAATTAATTCCATGGATTTATAATCGACATTGCAAAGGGCAGGCATGATCTCACTAAGTCCGAATTGTTTTGCAAATTGGGCAGCCGGAAACGATGTGAATTCATAATGAATGGGTTTATCTTTTTCGTATGGAGAAATATTCATCTCATAGTCATACCATTTGTTGCATTTTGATTTTGCATTTGAAAAAGGTTTATACATCAATTTCTTCCAAAAGGTCTTATTGCAGTTTACAAATTTCAATTTCTTAAAAGAAGGAAGTATTAAATTTTCTTATATCTCTTCAATTTCTCTGAAATTTGTAACAGATTTGCAAACAGCATAATATGTCATTATGGCAATACAATCATAAGTTCTACCTTTGCAGTTATGAAAATTCTTTTTTCCACCTAAATCATTACTACAATTTTTAAGATATTCTACATATTTCAGCGGAACATTTGTCCATACCATTTCACGTTCATCTTTTGGAAAATGTAAGGCAATTTTATTTTTGAAACCTTATTTTTATTTTCATTTTCACATGCCTTGGAATATAAAACATGACAATTTCTATCAAATATTTAGTCTTTATTTTTCATAAGTTTCTCTTATATTTTTTATGTACATTGATAGTCATCTTCAATTTTTATATCAAAAAGAGATATAAAACACAATTAAAAATTAGTTAAAGCTAATTAATTTATAAATAAATCTCAGTAAAAATAGGTCTCTCCCTTCAAAATCGATTAAAAAAGCATAAAATTTTCCTTTTTATTTATTTTTTTGATAGAAATCAAAAATTAACTTTTAGAAATTTCGAAAAATATAAAAAAACACCAGCATTTCTGCCGATGGATGTAAATAAGTACTAGAAGTATTTGAAGAATTTTATAATATTAGATAAAGAAAAAAAGGACTGATAAATTTATATCAATCCTATAATTTCCTAATGGTGACCTGGACGGGGTTTGAACCCGTGAATGCATCCTTGAAAGGGATGTGAGT
>CAVJWL010000105.1:0-2212 GCA_963653505.1 uncultured Prevotellaceae bacterium | reverse complement strand
TCCTATTCTTCTTTTACTTCCCAATGACCAGTCTTATTACCTCCGACACGTTCAATTAAATGACTTTCGGTTAATTCCTTAATATATTTTTGAATAGAAGTTTTACCCAAATTTGTGATACTCATCAAATCGTTTGTTGTTACTTTAGGATTTCTAATCATTTCTTCAAGTATACGTTTCTTTACTTCTAAAGATTTTTTTGTTTTATGAACAACTAGATGATCTTCTTTATTTTCTACATAATCATTACCAAATTTTCTTTCAAATGCAAAAGGAATTGTTACTTTAATGAAATCATCATTGATATCAAATACGTCCTCACCATATTTATCATAAATTTTGGTTACCCCTCTTCCTGAACGTTCACTCAGTCTCAGTTGAAGGAATATTTCTGCTAGTTCATTACATCTTGGTTTGCTTTTACCAGCTAAAAACCCCGTTTTCGTTTGCTTATTTGGAAGGCCTCCATAAGATAGTATTTCAATCCTATTTTCAAAAATAGAAATCATAGGGGCATTTAAGTCTGTCCAATCATTGTGAATAAATGCATTAAGTAGTGCTTCTCTTAAACAATCAGAATCAAATAGATGAATATCATTTCTTTCTAAGATTCGATTTGTTTCATCTAATTTTATAATGTTGAAAGATTCAATATAATTCATAACCTGATCAATGCTTATCAAAATGCATTTCTTTCCAAAATCATTTAAAGCATATTGCTTATCAGACTTTCTTTTACCACTAAAGATACTTACCCTGCAGGTGATATCATTTTCATTAGATAAGATAAAGGCGAGTTCATTATATCTTTTGGTTCCAGGAACATATAAAGATAGATTTTCTTCAAAAGAACTTTGATTAATAAAAGCATCCTTTGCAACATAATAGCTTTTAAGTTCTGTAAATGTTAAATTTTGATTTCTTGAGGCCGTGTTTATAATTGTAGGCAAACCATTACGTAAAATAACTGCTAAATCAATTTCACGTTCAGGATATTTACGGAATAGTTCCTTGCTAGAACCTATCCTTATATATCGTTCTTTATTAAATTCTGTAATTATTCTTTTGGCTGCAGGTATTGTAAGACAAACAACCTTTTTATCATCAAAATAAAATGTTTCAAACACAAATGAAATACTAGGATTCAAAAGTCTTGCAAGATAATGCTTGATTGGCTCATTCTTTACATATTTATCACAATTGAAACTTGTACCAACGATTTCTCTTGTTTGGTCTTTAACTCCCCAAATAAAATAAGCATAGTCTTCACCATGAAATGCAGCCGCATTTGACATAGCACTGATATAGCATCCTAGTTCTTCTCTATCAAACCAATTTTCTTTATATTCAATCCATTCACACTCATCATTTTTGATCAATTCAATTAAATATTCTTTGTCCATTCTATTAATCCTCTATGCTTAAATTTTACCACAAAATGCAGAAGTGAGCAATAAAAGTGAGCAATAAAAGTGAACAATAAAAGTGAGCAATAAATTTTAACAAATTATAATCAAAAAAATAACTGTAATCATTATAATGATTAATACAAAAGACTCGTAGCATCTCTAGCTTTACAAACATCAATAAATAACAATCACTTGCACTTTCTAAATGAATCAATATTAAGAGTATCATTTATGATAATTGTACTCTTTATGAGGTAACTATAAAGGTGTGGAACATTCTAATTATTTTGTTCCACACTATTAGTAAATATCTTATATTTTATCCTTCAATATCAAGAAGTCTTAATAATCTTCTAAATGTATCTTGTCCATCTAGACAAGTATCTATAAGCCATCCTTTTTCATTATTATAATTTGCTAGTCCCCTATAATAAAAATACTTTTTAGAATCTTCTATTATAAAAGGAACAATATTAAATCTAAGACATTCTTTAAGTGCAATTAATCTACCCACTCTACCATTTCCATCTTGAAACGGATGAATACATTCAAAGTTTGCATGAAAATCAATAATATCCTCAATAGTAATATTTTTCTTTGAATTATAATCATTAAGGAGTTTATCTATGGTTCTAGCTACATCAGCTGGCTTACACGTTTCTTTTCCGCCTACGACATTTGCACGTTTTTTATAATCTCCTACAGCGAACCAGTCAAGTGATGAATCCTTTGTTCCTTGTTTGAGTATTAAATGTATATGTTTTATAATATCTTCGCTTATTGGTTCTAATGCTTTATCAATT
>CAVJWL010000104.1:0-2303 GCA_963653505.1 uncultured Prevotellaceae bacterium | reverse complement strand
ATCATATAGAGTGTTCACAAAATTGATTACTCTTTATTCAAGCTTAATTATTCTAGGTATCTTATTAGATTGCTTGCAAATTTGGAGGAATTATGACAAAAAACAAGTTTCAATAATGATAAAGCTTCATTTCCACTGCCATTTATGCTTACCATACTTAGTTGGCTTTTTAAGATTGATACCAATTAATTTTTTTGTATCAATTAAATGTTCTAATACCGAATCAATTGGCATAGAAGTATCCAATTGAACCAAACTTTCATAACTTACATAAGGGTTAAGCTTAATTCCTTCTTCAATTCTTTGAACAATAATATCTTCATTGATTTTATTTGTTCTTTTTAGATAAAACCATTTATAAATACAACTACGCTTGTAGCTTATCACATGGCATATGCATTCAATTTTTCTAAGAATAGAAATATACCAAAAGCTAGGTTCTTGATTCACCACCATCATTCCAAAATCATCAGAATCTTTCATTCCACCAAGCATGTAATCTTTTTCGAATTTTTGAAAATGCTCATTAGTAAGTAACTCATCCCTATAAGAAATCAAATCATCAACTCTCATATATAGTAAATCTTCAATTTCTTATTTTTTAAAGTTTTCGAAATTTTCTATAAAACCATTCATCAGGCACCTACTGCATTTCTATTAATACTATTTATAACACTTTGTATACCAATCCTCAAATTTATATTATTGTTATCTTCTCTTTTAACACTTAACCAAGTAGCTCTTACAACTGATATCACATTGGTAGTAAGATTCTTGTTTTTCGCAAAATAAGTATACAGAACACAACAAAATAGACGATAAATAAAAGAGCATCAACATATAGATACTGTTCACCAAAACGATTAGTCGAACACGACAGAATATTTTGCGAAAACTGAAAAATTTGATTTTAAAGTCATGCTCAGCTATAACAAAAATAAAAAAAAGTTGCTGACGCAACTGTTATTAGAAAGATCAGAGTAGTTAATCTGATCTTTTTTGATACAATAGTTGAATGATTGATACCACTATTCACGCAAAAGATTTTTACGTCGGTAATTATGACGACTGTGATAAATTAAATTACGATCCTTCTAAACCTCGTATTAAATCTATTCTTTGGGATAATCTTGATTGGATCGAAGAGCTCTATGCTCAAGGCATGTTACGTGATACCGTATTAGATAATGTTCAAAAAACTCTTCTCTGTAAAACTGATTATCTCGGTTACGATTACTTCGAATGTCCTCATTGTGGCAACTTCAATATCATATATCATCACTGCCATTCTAGACTCTGCACTTCTTGTGGTGTCAAATATCAGAAAACTTTAGCTGTCAAAGCTGAAACTATGTGTCTTGATGTCTATCACAGACATATCGTTTTTACTATTCCTGAACAGTATCGTTATTTCTTCAGAAAAAACAGAAATGCTTTAGATCTTCTGTTCGTTGCTGCTCGTAACACAATCATGAAAATAGTTAATAACGACATATACAAAAAAGAAAAACGCAAACGTTCCAAAACAGGTAAAATCAGAAATGACAAAGACAATTACTATCTTTACAGAAATTTTGACAACGCTAATAAATTCGGTATGATTGCTACCCTTCATACTTTTGGCAGAAGTCTCCAATGGAATCCTCATATTCATTGTCTTGTTCCTGAACTAATATATGTTCCTTCTAAAGATCAATATCAAAAATTCACTTATTTCCCTTTCGCAAGTTTACGTGAAACTTGGCAATATGAAATTACAAGATTACTTTCTCAGTTCTATAAGAAAGAATTTGATGCTTGTAAAAACAATGCTTACAAAACATACGATAAAGGTTTCTATGTGTACGCCAAATACGATCATCAAGATAATGACGATGATCAATGCACCGATAAAAAATACACCAAGAACGTTAAAGGTTGTGTCAATTACATGATGCGTTATGCTTCTCGTCCAGCTATGGCAGAAAGCAGAATCACCTCCTATGACAAAGCCACAGGTAATGTCGTTTGGTACTATGACGATCATAAAACCGAAGAAAAGATCACTGTCAAAGAAAATAGCAGAGAACTTCTCAAAAAGATATTTATCCATATTCCAGAAAAACATTTTCGTATGGTCAGATACTACGGCTTTTATAACAACAAATGCCAAGAACTTTTAGATCATATACACGAACTATTAGGAAAAGCTAAAAATAAAGATTATTCAAAAAAGACTAGAAATAAACACAAAAAATCAAAGTTAAACAAATTAAAATACAGAACATGGGTCAGAGATTCTTATAATCGTGACGTGCTTTTAT
>CAVJWL010000103.1:0-2354 GCA_963653505.1 uncultured Prevotellaceae bacterium | reverse complement strand
TCCTGTTAAAGTTACTAAAGATTTTCTAATTTTCATATATATTTTCTCCTTTATACTTATTTAATTTTGAAGTTTGTTAATATATTTAATAACACTACTTCTTTTGTCCTATTACAAATTTTTATAACTCTTTGCAAAATCAGTTTACTAGTTAATATGACATTATTTATGTATAGTTAGAAAATTAATTTATTTTTTCATATTTCTTATGCCTTTCTATTCTACCTTTCTTTATACATAAGAAGTATAACAATCATTGTAACATCATTTATGTTGTTAATTTTTTTATTTTAATTAAATATAAAGTAAAATTGTGCAAATGGTATCATAGAGGTGTTGAAAAGTAGCAATGAGAAAATGTTACACAAATTCAAAGCTTTTTCTTATGATATAGATATGCAGGTAGTTATCAAATGTACATACTAAAATCTTTTATAACCTTGGCTTTAAAATCTTCACTATAACTCATAAAAAAATCCTCCTGTACTTATTGTACAGAAAGATCAATTTTATTTATACATGAGTGAATTAACCCTTATTTTTCGCTTAGTTTACCTAATTCAATTGCAAACTGTGTTTTATTTTGCAAATAATCATAAATTTCATCTAACATAGCTAAACTAAACTCGTTGTCATCTAATTTTCTATATAAGTGAATTTCATCTATTTCTCCGCTTTCTAATGCATCATCAGGAGCTATAATATCAGTAAATATTCCTTTATCACTTTCAAACATATTTATTAATTCATCAAAGTTTTCTAAAATGATAGGTCTTAATAATTCATAGATAGAATTAAAACACCAATCTGAATCAACATCATCATACCAAATTGAAAAAAAAGGTATTCCATCAACATTGAAATCAAATTGAAATGTAGTGCTATCATCTTCATTTCTAGTCTCCATTTTGAAATCAACATGTTTTCTAGTAAAATAGTCAATTATTTCTTTTGAAAATTCTATCTTTCTTTCACTTAAAGTTTTTAATTCATTATTCATTGTTTTCTCCTCCGATTCCACCGCCTACTTTTCATATAGCAGTACACAACCTTTATATTCATTCAATATTAACCTTTATTCGAAACACTTTATTCTATAATTCCTTTAAACAATCCATTTTTTTATAAGCCAATGTATAATCAATCATTTTATTATCTACAATTTTATATACTTTTTGAGGATTATCAAATAATAGACAATGTGAAATAATTATAATAGCGCTATCAGGTTCCCTTTTTCTTAATATGTTTAATTCATCAAGAAAATTTTTCATTGAGTTTACGTCTAAGCAATTCATTGGTTCATCAAAAAAATAAATCTTTTTATTTTTTCTCATTAATGCCCCAATAAGCATTAATTTTTTTTGTTGACCACTACTAAGTTTTACAATTTTTTTCTTAAGAATTGATTTATTATCACCATAAAAACGTTCAAGTAAATCTTTTATAAATACTTCATTTTCTTTATAAGTATTATCAAGCAAATCAATAAAATAACTTTTCACCTTTAACGAATCATTTAAAATAATTTTTAAATCCGAATCATTTAATGATAATGCTGCTTCATCAAGTAATCCATATTTTTCTTTTCCACAAAACAAAAAATCACTAGATTCAAGGCATACGCCACTTTTGGTATCTGATGTACCTAATATTTTTTTTATTAAAGTACTTTTTCCAGTACCATTATGACCAATAATCAATATTAAATCCCCTGCATTTGCAATAAAATCAATACCATTAGTGTTATCTATTAAAACTTTTTTGCTTTTTCCATTATCAACTGACAATTTGAATTTGCTTAATTTTAAAATTTCTTTTCCCATCTTTAAGCCTCCAAAAAATTTTGAATATATTAACTACATAAATAAAAAGACATAAAATAATTGTTTCAATCAAATAAATTAAAATTTTATTTAAAATAATTTCAAAAATTAAGCCCCAAACAAACATTATAATAATACTAAATATAGTTTCAATTAATAAATATTTTATCAATTTCGTTTTTTTATAACCCAAATTATAAAGTCTAAGCATATTAATAATATCTTTTTGGTTTAATACATAGTAGATAATAATCATTATCAAATAGAAAATAATACTTAAACAATATTCGAGAGTTAAATTACTTTTGCATTTTTTAATAATAGTGGATGTAAAACAATAATTTGTAGCATTTTTGTCAATTTCGTCATTAAAAACTGAAAAGCTTAAATACTTTTCATTTGAAGCTTTATTTTCGTTATAACCTGAAAATATATATGCTTCATAAACTCCTTCTTTAGGAGTTAAAAAATTATGCTATGTTCAAGAAAAAAGTTGGTCTTTATGCAAAACAACCGTAGTGGTATGAA
>CAVJWL010000102.1:0-2380 GCA_963653505.1 uncultured Prevotellaceae bacterium | reverse complement strand
AGTCTACACCTTATCCAGCTGTTGTTTCTCTTGAACAACTCACCCTCCAGTGAACAAGACCATTCTACCATCTAAAAAATTGGAATGCAACAAGAAAACGTTAATCTGTTTTCTGTGTATGTTAGTTCTCAAATGATCTGAAACATTTAAACAGCTTGAGGCATCTGACATCTCCGGTATCTTGCTCAGCCTCTCTAGCTTTTCAAACTCGACTTGGTTCGGCGACTTCATTTTGAGCGTCATCCTCGGCGTTCTGTAGTATTTGGTGTTCCACCTTGCTCTATCTTGAGGAGGGTCGCCTCCAGGGTTATCCTCGCGGCGTGCAGCCTGGTCTGCAGATCGTAGGGAGGACAATTTCACACCTGTTCGGCTATAAAGTCCATGGCATCCCCTATCTGTTTTGTGAACAAAAACATTATAAGGCTGGATGCCTTTTTTCGCACCCATGGCGCAAACTCCCATCGGGGGGTGGGTTGTTTACATTCGCCCATTTTGTTTCACATCATTTGAAATAGGACAATGTTGATTTCACAGATTTATTTCAAATTTTCTAACAAAGTCTTCGTATCGATAACCCTGCTATCGTAACAACGGAAGAAATATTCAACGCATTTTTCTTCAGAAAGACTATCCAGACACCCGTGGGTCACTTCACAATCAATGTTTATTTGATAAATCTTAGAAGAAAATCGCATATGCCGATTATAGTGAACCCTTTTTCATCTCTCATTTCTTTTATCGGCTTATTGATAACAATTATTTTCTGTATTTGATCATTTAATGCAATATAAGGCTTTAGTTCTCTATTTTTTGTCGCTTCACTGGAATAATCTTCACAAACCTGGATATAATACATCCTATTTCTTTTAACAGCCAAAAAATCAATTTCAAG
Source organism: uncultured Prevotellaceae bacterium (assembly GCA_963653505.1). Lineage (GTDB taxonomy): Bacteria > Bacillota_I > Bacilli_A > RFN20 > CAG-288 > Enterosoma. The sequence continues at coordinate 1,488 of CAVJWL010000102.1, read as the reverse complement.
TGTTTTCCTTATTGTTTTATTTGAATCATCTTTACCAAAGACATCAAAAGTTCCAACACTTACTTTATAATCGTTGTATATAAGTTCATTATAAACAACATTTTCCAATAATTTACCTATATCTGAATAAATAAAGTTTAATCTGGCATTTCTAAGTCCGGTATCAATATAATAATATTTTTTAGTAGATGTTATTATCTTTTTTCCTTTTAGGTCATATCTAAAAGCTTCAGAGATAATAAAAGAATTCACGAAAGAAATTATATATTTATTTACGCTATCAGAATCTATTTTATTCTTTGTTTTTGATTTATATAGATTTGCGATACGTTCTGAGTTAATGCAGTCTCCTACACAAGTAGCAAGGAGTGTCGCTATTTCATCAAGAGCCTCACATTTTCTTATCTTATTGCGTTCAATAATATCTTTTAAATAAGTTGTTTCAAATAATCTTTTTAAATAATTTTCTTTATCAATACCCTCTTTAATTACAGCTAGTGGCATACCACCGTATAACATATAATCATTTATAAGTAGATTTACATCTTTATTATGATAGATACAAAATTCTTCAAATGATAAAGGACGGATTTGAATATTCGTTGCTTTATCTCTGAATTCAGTGACAATATCGCTTGACAGCATTTTCGAGTTGCTACCTGTAACATACAAATCAATATTTTCTTTTGAACCCAAATCAAGTATTACATCGACAAAGCTGATAATATCAACATCTTTAGATGTCGCTTTTTGATGTTTACCTTCTGTTAGAGCTAAGTTGACAAGAGAATATACTTCCTGAATTTCATCAAGAATAACATAATAGAATTGGGATTTGTCTTTTGTTAAGTCTAATATGTAATCATAGAGATAAATAGGATCTCTATAGTAAGCATTCGATAATTTTGTCAAATCTAAGATTATGATGTTTTCATCATTTACACCACTTTCAATCAAATAGTTTTTATATATTGTATTAAGTAAATAAGATTTGCCTGATCTCCTAATTCCTGTTATTACCTTAGGAAATCCATTTTGTTTTGAAGCAATCAATAAATTCAAATATTTGTCTCTCGCAATCATTGTATTCCTCTTTTTTGTGTGTGCACACATTTTTACCGATTAGATTATAGCGGTAAAAGCAGACATTTTCAACCACTAATTGGCATTTTTGTGTGTGCACACATTTTTACCGATTACAACGCAAAACAAATCTTAATTCCTACAATTCGTCTCTAGTTCAAACATTCCTATAAGACAAAAGTATTCTTTAGAAATTTCCACTCAAATCTTCAAAGACCGAAAGAAAGCATCTAAAATGCTTCTTTTCTTAGCTTTTAGTACTCTCCATTCCAACAGTGGAACTTCGAATGAGAGTTTTTATGTTATTTCATTTGAGTAGTGGAACAATTTTAAAGGCAAAAACAGCTAAATATAGACTGTCAAATTATTTGATGACGTTATTAGCACAATAATTTAAGCTGTTAT
>CAVJWL010000101.1:0-2401 GCA_963653505.1 uncultured Prevotellaceae bacterium | reverse complement strand
TTGTATTTGTTAATCTAAAACTGAGCCATTTTTAATTGAAAACCAATTGAAAATTGAGCCAGTTTTTTATTATGCTTCCTTGTGTGATAGATTCACAAAAAGGAGGTTTGAGAGGAGATGAAATCTATCTTGGATAAGGCAACTGTTATCAAATTAATACAGAAAGGATGGTCGATAAGAAAAATAAGTCGTAATTTGGGTATCGCAAGAAATACGATTAGTAAAATCAAAAAAGAATATCAAAATAATTTGGAACTTTTAATTTCAAATGAAGACTTTGACATTCATGAAGTAACAGAAAAAGTTATTGGAACAAAAAAATATGATTCTTCCAATAGAAAGCCTAGAAAATATAATTTAGATATTGAAAAGGCATTAAGAAAGATTCTAGATGATGAAGATTTAAAAAATGAACGTTTAGGTCCTAATCATAAGCAGCATTTGACACAGGTCCAAATACATGCGCTTTTAAAAGAACAGGGATTCGATATAGGTTTGAGCACGATTCGCAATCGGATCAATGAAATCAGGGATGAAATCAAAGAAACCTATATTAAACAGGATTATGAATATGGAGAAAGGTTTGAATATGATTTTGGTGAAGTCAAATTATTTATTGATGGAAATTATATGAAAGGTTATCTGGCCGTTATTACTTCTCCGGCATCTCATTTTAGATGGGCTTATCTGTATACAAACACAAAGACAGATGTATTTATTGATTCACATGCCCGCTTCTTTGAATTGGTCGGAGGTTCATTTAAAGAAGGAGTATACGATAACTGTCGGTGTGTCGTTTCAAAATTTATTGGACGAAATGAAAAAGAACTAAACAAGGAACTAATAAAGTTGTCGCTATATTATGACTATGAAATCAATGTCACAAATTGTTTTAGCGGTAATGAAAAAGGTACTGTTGAATCTGCGGTTAAATGGATAAGGAACAAGGTGTTTGCGCTTAAATATGAATTTAAATCATTTGAAGAAGCTTGTGAATATCTTCAAACAAAGTTGGTCGAAATCAATAAAGATTCACTTATTGATGAAGAAAGAAAGTATTTAAAACCATACAGACCAAAATATGAAAGTGCCAATATATTAGAGTGTGCTGTTGATAAATACGCATTTATAAAGGTTGATACAAATCAATATTCTGTACCTGATTCATTATCTGAAAAAAAGGTAATCGTAAAAGCATATCCGAATGAGTTAGAAGTTTACTACAAAGGAGAACTTGTAGCTACTCATAATCGAATAGCCGAAAAAAATAAAACGTGCATAGAAATTCGCCATTATCTACACACGTTCAGAAAAAAGCCAGGGGCTCTCAGAAATTCGTTAGCACTGAAGAGCAATCCTGAGCTGAAAAGTATTTTCGATAATTATTATAAAGAAAAACCTAAAATTTTTATAGAACTATTGAGAGAAAATAAGGATTTACCTACTGAAGAAATCATTGAAAAACTGCTTCCAAAAAAGCAAGAAATTCAGATACAGGAAAAAGTAGATGAGAAAACAGAAACACAGATCAACGAATTAATGAAATTATTTACAGGAGGAAGTCATGTATACCATTGAAGAATGTGCAAAGCAGTTAAAACTGCCATTTATAAAAAGAAATTTTGATGACTGTTTAAAAGAAGCACATGTCAAAGATTTATCACTTGAACAATTTCTTACTGAAATATTAAACAGTGAACTGGAATTAAGAAATTCAAACGGAGTTAAACATAGGATTAAAAATGCAAAATTTCCTAACAAGATTATACTTGAAAATTATAACAGGAATCATTTGAGCACAGAAATCCAGATGAAAATAAGAGAACTTGAAACTCTTGAATTTATTGATAACCATCAAAATGTAATACTTATAGGAAATCCTGGGACGGGTAAAACAGCACTTTCAATCGCTTTAGGAATGAAAGCCTGTATGGAAGGAAAAACTGTACTATTTATAAGTATTCCTACGCTTTTAATTGAATTAAAGGAAGCGATGAACCAGAATCAGATTACAAGATATAAATATAAATTTGAAAAATATGATCTATGTATATTAGATGAATTCGGCTATTGTTCATTCGACAAAGAAAGAGGAGAAATCTTATTTAACCTTCTATCAAGCCGTAACGAAAAAGGATCGATGATCATTACATCAAACTTAACCTTTGACAGATGGAATGAAATATTCAATGACAAAGCTCTTACAGGGGCTATTATAGATAGATTGTCATATGAATCTTATTTAATGGATATGTCAGGAGAAAGTTACAGAACATTGGCTACTAAAAAATGGCATGAGAGAATGAAAAAAGAAAGTCAAAAATAAGCTGTTGAGCTGCCTAAAAAGGTGGCTCAATTTTCAATTGCGAAGTGGCTCAATTTTCAGTTGACAAATACAATA
>CAVJWL010000100.1:0-2485 GCA_963653505.1 uncultured Prevotellaceae bacterium | reverse complement strand
CTTCACTCGCATAAACATTAGATTGAAAACGAGGTTGAACCGTATCTTCAATATTGACTATTTAAAAATAGTTAGGGTCTAGGACCGCAACAAGATTATAGAGGGTCAACGGATCAATTGCCTATAATTCGCTCCAAAGTTTTTTGGGGCGTTTTTTGTTATACTGTTCTTGAAAGGATAATTCAGTTTTGGCTTGGAAAAAGAAAAAAAGCGAAAATCCATTTCCGCCAAGATCTTTCAATTCACTTTTTTCCAACCTCTCTGAAAGGTTTATTCATGTTACACATTTATAGTACTGATAATGTTACTCAAAATCAAGAGTCTTACGACGCTTTTGTCCAATCTCTAATTCCATTTTTATCAACTATTCCTTGTCCTAAATGTCAGATGGTTGGTTTCCTTATTCTTTATGGTCTTCATCCTAGAAAATTCATCAATGAAGACATGATTCGTATTGAAATTCTGATACAGCGTGTTCAATGTACTTCTTGTGGCTCCACTCATGTAGTATTGCCTACGACTGTTCTTCCTTATTTTCTTCATATTCTTTTAAATATTAAAAACGCAGTTCATTCAAATTCTGAAATGAATATTACTTATATGGATTATTTGAAACGTAAATTTTCTATTTATCTAATAGATTTCATAAATGTTTTTCATCGTTTTTTCCAGATTGTTTATTCAATTTTAAGAAATCGCAAGATTTTTTATGGTTTTGTCATACGACCAACACAACTTCGTTAGTTTTTCACTTTATTCGTTCTTATACTGAAATCAGATAAGAACAGATTGCGAGGTGAAACTATTTATGACTGATTCTTATAATAATATCATTACTATTTGTAACACTTTTGGTCTTGAAGTTGATTCTATTGAATCATGTTCAAGTGTTATGCGTAATGGAAAGCTGGTTTTAGACTTAAAACTAGTCGATAAAAGGCCTTCATGTCCCGACTGTGGGAATGAGTCCGTCAAAATTAAGGGATATATAACGAAAAAGATATCTCATTCTATCCTTACTGATAAGGAATGTATTCTTGTCTATCACGCAAGACGATATATTTGTCCTGTATGTCATCGAACCTATTACGAAGACAATCCATTTGTGTTTAAGAGAATGAAAATATCATCAAAAGTGATTCTCTGTATCATGAAAGATCTGACACGTCCGAGTGAAACATTTGTTTCTGTTGCACAAAGATATCATGTTTCCCCTACAACAGTAGCGGCCGTATTTGATCAGACAGTGAACATACCTAGAGCCAAACTTCCAAGAATAATGTCTACCGATGAAAACTATGCATTTTATTCACAGGAACAACATAGTAAGTATATTTGTGCACTCATTGACCAGCAGACAGGAAGACCGATCGACATACTTCCAAGTCGACGGTATGAATATCTGGACAAATATTTTTCCAAGATTCCTCAATATGAAAAAGACAGAGTGGAATTTATTGCCACAGACATGTACGAACCTTACCGAAGAATCATAAAGAAACATTTTAAAAATTCATTACACGCTGTAGACCGGTATCACGTGGCACAGGAATTAAACCGAAAGATCGATTCCATTCGTCTAAGGATCATGAAACCCTATGGATGTATAAATTATAAACATCGAACCCAGGAAGAAAAGGATGCCTACTACTTATTGAAACATCACAATAAATTTCTTTTTAAACATTATACAAATACAATATGTCATGATAAAAAACGATTGTTTGACATTACTCGAAAAAGATACCACAACCAACATTTTGGTACGTATCTCAATCCATATGACATAGCTCAAAAACTGATATCTATTCATCCGGATATTGGAAAAGCATGGGAATTAAAGGATGAAGTCACAGATTTTTATGTTTCGAATACAATTAAAACAGCACCAGAAGCCATTGAAATAGTAATCAAGCATTTAAGAGAAAGTAATATTGAAGAACTAGTCGCCTTCAGTAAAACAATGACAAACTGGAAGAAAGAAATCATAAATTCTTTCCACATTTCAAAAACTGTATTTAACGTATCGAAAGACACAGGAAATATTACTGCAGAACAGAAAAGAATCAACAATGCACTTATGGAAAATCGAAACGCCATTATTAAACTTATTACTAAATCCGCAAACGGATATCGAAATTGGGATCGATTCAGAAATCGTGTAATGTTGGTCTTAGAAAAAGGCATTGATTTTGAAATCGACGAGAATGACGGAAGCATCAAAATGGTAGAAAAAAAGGAGGCAGACAACGATTAGTTGTCTAGCCTCCAATAACGCTACAAACCGTTTTGGGGTATATGCCGCCCCTCAACTTCTTGAAGAACAATTTCACCTAACCCCATCTAATTTTGTTGCGCCCATAAAAAGGCGATGAAATTGAATTCATCGCCACTTTTTTTTATTCAGTTTCTTCGTCTTCTTCTTCAGAATCATCTTTCCATTTACGACCAACACAGAATACTACGATTTGAACAACTGCAAGTA
>CAVJWL010000099.1:0-2594 GCA_963653505.1 uncultured Prevotellaceae bacterium | reverse complement strand
AAGAAGGACAAAATAACATAGTAATTGCTAGGGACAAAATAACGAAATAACAACAATAAAACAAAAAAAGCTTGACTAAAATTCGAATGAAGAATATAATTTCTTTGCTTAAGAAACTTAAGCATTGATTTTCGGGGCTGTAGCTCAACTGGGAGAGCGCCTCCATGGCATGGAGGAGGTCGCGAGTTCGATCCTCGTCAGCTCCACCAAATGGTAAGGAGACGAACTCCAGTTGTATAATAGGTATCTATTATATTCCTGGACACTTCGTTGTAAGGGCAAAGTTAGATGTTGCCCGTAATAGAAAGAAGAAATGATAGTGGTGTAAACCACTATTTTTCTTTTGCCTATCTTGAAATTTTACTTGTTTTATGGTAATTATTGATTAAAGTATTTGAGTTGAGAAATGCTCTAAACTTAATATAAAATATTAAATCCTTTTTAATATAATTTACGTACTTTTAGTTAAGCACAAAATTCGATGGGAGAAAGATTATGATAAAAGATTGTGAAGCATACAAATTAAGTGTTATTCTCGGAACAGATAAAAAATTTTTTTATGATATTCCAAAATATCAAAGAGAATATACATGGGGAAATCGTGAGTGGAATGCATTGTTTAATGATATAATCGATAATGAAAAGGGCTATTTTTTAGGATCTATTATTTGTGTCAATCAAAGCAAAAGTTCCTTGAAAGAAACAAGATTACAAGTTATTGATGGTCAGCAAAGAATAACCTCTTTATCTTTGTTATTAATGGCTATTTATAATAAACTGTTTACTTATAAAGATTCTTTCACTGAATCAAAAGAGGATAAATTCAAAAATCTGAAAAAAGAATTGGTTGTATTTAATGATAATGATGAATCTATCTCAAGAGTTGTTCCTCAAGTGCAAGGCCATAATTTAGATGATTATTATAGTCTATTAACAGAAAAGGGCCTGATGGTAGGCCATGATAGAATTAAATTCGCAACTAGAAGGAAAATGTATAAAGGCTATAACTTTTTTGATAAAGAAATCGATACATACATAAATGAAGAAAAAGAAACAAAACAAACTAATGATGATAAAAAAATACTTTTTGATTTGTTAGATAAAGTTAATGATACTGTAATGGTTTTTATTGAAGTTGAATCTAACAAGGATGCTTATATGTTATTTGAGTCATTAAATAATAGAGGCGTTCCTCTTTCAGCGATTGATTTGATAAAGAATTTATTAATTAGCGAGTCTGATACTCCTACTGATAAAAATAGTACTGATAAATGCTACAAGCAGTGGGAAAGAATACTTGGATATCTTGGTGAAGATTACGGGACACAAGAGCGTTTTTTTAGGCAATACTATAATGCTTATAGAGATGAATTGAATGAAAACTTTGAAGATGATACAAAAAAATATTATTTGGGATATTTAGCTACAAAATCCACTTTACTAGATATTTATGAAAAACTTATAAAAAGTGATTATAAATTTCTATTAGAAAATCTTGAAAAAGAGGCGAAAACATATTCTCTTATCATAAATAAAGCTAAAGATGAAGACAAAGTAAAGAACTATGAAAAGAATTTATTGAATCTTGACAGGATTGGTGGTTCCCCATCATATCTTTTATTAATGAAGTTAATGTCTAACAAAGATGCCTATGATATTGATGAAAATCAAATTAATAGTGTTATTGAACTTATGGTTTGTTTTTTTGTAAGAAGAAATATTACTGATTTTCCAAACACTAGAAACTTAAATAAGTTATTCATGGATATTGTCGCTGCAATTAAAGATTTAAAGGATAAAGCAGTCATTGATAAGATTAAGGAAATAATTGTTGCAAATTCTTCTGATGATGCAACGTTTAAAGCAAAACTTGAAGGCCCTATTTACCTAACAAACACTGATAGTACCAGATTTCTTCTATGCTATTATGAAGATAAGTATTCGACAAAAGAAATTCATACTGACCTTTGGGAAAAAGATAAAGGAAATAAATTTGTTTGGACCATTGAACATATTTTCCCTGAAGGAGAAAACATTCCTCAAGATTGGATAGATATGATTGCAAATGGAGATGAAAAACTCGCTTATGAAATCTATGATAAAGATGTTCATACATTAGGGAATCTCACCATAACGGGGTACAATTCAAATTTGAGCAATATGTCGTTCCAAAAGAAAAAAGATCGTAAAAAAGATGATGGGACATTCATTGGATATAAAAATGGTTTGAAACTCAATGAAGATGTTGTTACTGAAGATAAGTGGTTAAAAGATAATATTGAGAATAGAACAAAGAAATTAATTGATGTTTTCATGGCTGAGTTCAGTCTAAACGCAAACTAACTATTTCGAGTTTATGTAACTTCATTTATAGATGGATCGTTAGAATGGTTTTGATTAATATCGATTGATAAGGCATGCATTTATATCGAAATAGGAGCCATTCTTAACAAAATAAAAAATGTATTGTTACTATATAATTAAATTATATATTCGCTCACTTAGTTCTAAATGGAAGAATAAATAGTGGTGTAAGCCACTATTTTTCTTTTGCCTATTGCATATGATAACTTTTTATGGTATTTTAAGAATTG
>CAVJWL010000098.1:0-2831 GCA_963653505.1 uncultured Prevotellaceae bacterium | reverse complement strand
TATTTAATTTGATTAATATTAGGCTTAAAAGGCCTATATAAAATGACGTTCAACAAATATATGTCTTTGTTCTATAACTCATAATCATTCCTCTAATTCGTTAATATTCTTTGGGTGTACAACAATGTTCACATCACCGAAAAAGCCATCTTTATAGCCAAGGAAAATCCCTTTTATCATAGATATGGATTCATTTAGTGATAGATGTGCTCTTGATCTACCAGTTCCTATCAATGGTACAAACATTGAAATTCCTTGTCCGGATATGTTGTATTCCGATGCTAAAGCATTCAAAGCATTCATTATCATTTCTCTTCCAGATTCAGCTTTGTTTCTTTCCTTCAAAGAAGAGACTGGAAGTAGATAAAACTCAGTTTTTCCAACTTTTGTTTTTCCTATTTTCAAATTACCATTTGATTTAAAGTATTTTATTTTTGGTTTCTCAATTCCAAACTTATTCATTCTTAGAAGCCACTTACCATGTATCGTATCTTTACTGATAATGTCTTCTCCTTCATCATTTTGAAAAGCCATCGTGAACTTATCATCAACCGGAATAACGACAATTCTTTCAGTAGTAGCAAGTTTTTTATTGAAACCCAAAGCAATCAAGTCTCCACTGATTAAATCTATCGAGCCATTATTATCCTTATAAAGATTCATATCCAAAGTTATTTTGTTTGAAGAAATAATTGCAATTGATAAAACGCTTGATAACACGTTAAGAGAATCTCTCTCGTTCAAAATCATTTCTTTAGTTTGCCCAGATATTTCAGATAAAGAAACCTTCTCTTTAACCTCATGAATGAGCCTATCCATCGAGGATGAATCAATCATTTGTTTAACAAACAAATCTGATATCTTTTTCTTCTTCTCATCACTTTCTAAGTTGTATTTTTCACGAACTTCTCTAGGAACATCATATTCGCCATTCATAATTCTTGATGATGTAGTGCTCTCAACATAATGAGTTTGTTCATCATCATAAAAGATAACCTTAAACAACTCATAAAGAATATTTTGATAGCTTTCTCTGCAATTCTTTGAATGTTTTCTAATCGTTTTTATATACCAGGATAATGTTATGTTCCCCATGCTCTCACCTCTCTTTTATTATACCACAAATTCACCGCAACTTTACCGCAACTATTGCTCATTTGAAGATCAAATTAGGATTAGTTACTGTGATTTTCTATTGATTTAAAATCAAATCGTATCAAGGAGGAAATCACATGCAACAGATACAAAATATAAAAAGAAGAAACATCAAAGACATATGGAATGCTTTCATGGTTAGTGGAGCTGATTTCACTTTGTCAAATTATGACATTCCATCATGCTTAACCACAATGAATCAAGGCGAGATTCCTAACAATATCATTACTTACAGCCAAGCCAAAAATATTTACAAGAATCTTTATGCTAAAGATAAAGAGTTCACATACGATGCATTTGTCTGCTTTTATGAAGATGATCAAAATTTTGATGGTAAGAAAAAAGGAATTTGGGTATATCCAAAGAACGCATATAACGTACTAAGACATTTTTCAGGAATCATAACTCCTGATTTCTCAACCTATCAGGATTTTCCTATATCTTTAAAAATCTATAACACATATCGAATGAGAGCATTCGGTTATTGGTATGGAACAAAATGCAGAAAAAATGTCATCAACAACGTGAGATGGGGTACGAAAGAAACATATTGTTTTTGTTTTGATGGCATACCAAAGAATTCGATTGTAGCCATCGTTACAGTTGGCGGCTCTCCTTTTAAGCTGCTCGATAGAAAACGTTTCGTCGATGGGTTAGAAGAGATAGTCAAAAAAATTCAGCCTAGTGGTATAATTGTATATGGATCAGCAAATTATCCTTGCTTTAAAAAGTTGAAGGAACAAGGAATCAAAATCTTTGAATTCCCTAGTCGGACAAACTCTTATTACCAAAATAGGAGGAAGTCAAAATGAGCAAAGGATATAGTGGATTATTCAAGGGAACAAAAGGATCCTGCTCTGATGTATCTTCAAATCAGGTAAATTTTTATGTTGGAGCAAATGGAAAAGCTCTAGAAGCAAAATATAAGAAATGGATTGGCGTCAGCAGACGAGAACGCTTATTAAAAAAAGCAAAGAACCAGAAATTAAAAAATGCAATAAACCAACTCTACAGACCAGGTTCTTTTATTGGCGATGGCGGAACCGCATCTGCTCTGGAGTTTGAATATTCAACAGGCATAGGCTTGAATAATGGTAAAACCCATGAACAAAAAGCAAGAGATTATTGTAAACATATTTCTAGATTATTAAATGATAATAATCTTTGCGCAAGTGACAAAAAGCTAGCGAATAATTTAAGAAAGAAACTATTGAAGAGTCTTGGAGGTAAAAATCATGAAAAATAAGATCACTTATGAAAATTTGTATAATGAGTTTAAGAATATCTTTCCGGAATACCATGACTATTTTTTGAATGCGGAAAAAGAAAATCTAGTTGATGAAACAGATGGAGCCCATGTATCATTCGCTTTTTGTGTCATCCCGTTGATATATAAGTTCTCAGATGAGGAAAAAAAGGAAGAATTAAAAAAAGCATTTGATTATTTTGAAATGATGGCATCTTCAGATGATCATTTGATTTCAGAAGTTGTTGCTTTTACTATCTTAGAAAATATATGCACTGATGACCACTATCATTTTCTTAAGCCATATTTTGGCAAAAACACTTTAGATTTACTTCCCTTGCTTCACCAATACTTTGATTTTGAATAGATATTTGCATATCAAATTCACGCCTAAAGCTAGTTAAGTACGTAAAAGGATTATCAAGAAAAT
>CAVJWL010000097.1:0-2955 GCA_963653505.1 uncultured Prevotellaceae bacterium | reverse complement strand
ACCAGCACTATACCATATTGGTGATGATGGGAAAATATTTTGTTTGAATAATAAAGAATTAGTTAAAACGAATATATCAAGACATTCAAAATATAGTGGCAGTGAATTTTATGAAGTTAAAAACTGCAGGTCTTGTCTATATAAAAAATATTGCAAAAAGAACTTGAAAAAGAAGACAGGGCCAAGATTTTTTGAAATCAATAAAGAGTTTCTCATCGAAAAAGAACAGGCTTTTAAAAATCTGTTATCTCCACACGGAATTGAATTAAGAGTTAACAGAAGTATTCAAGTTGAAGGAACCTTTGGAATAATGAAACAAGACATTAAATATGAAAGATTTAGAAGAAGAGGTTTAAAGAAAACTAATATGGAAGTTATGCTAACATTTCTTGGAATGAATGTGCGCAAATATTTAATTTTTAAATGCTATGGAACTATGCCTGAATATTGGAAAGCTCCTGAAAATATAGAAGACGAAAAACCAAAGAAGATGTCACGAACCATTAAAAATGGTGGTATTAAAAAAGCAAAAACACAGCCAAACCAATTAGCTAAAAAGCAACATAAAGCAAAAAGAAGGTAAATAGAAAAAAGGCTGTTATAAGCCATTCAATATCTATTTCTAAATATCGAATACTTTAACAGCCCCTATTTTACTTGATTTGAAGCACAAACTAAAAAAATGAAAGTTCATTTTGGCAATAAATATGGCTTAGAAACTACAATATCAATTCTTTTCAAGTCGGTATAAATTATCTATTTCAGTTAGAAAATTTTTAAAAGAAAATAGCAAAAATAGCCGCCATTAGGCGGCTAACAATTTATGATAAGCAATCTGTATACAATTTATAGAAAGTAACTAGTTAGGGAGGTTAATTTCTAAAACGGATTTCTTGCATTCTCATTCTTATTTAAATTATTCAGGCTTTCAGCTTCTGATCTCATTCATTTATTTTAGCTAATTCGCCTGCTTTTTTTATCTTTTTAGTTTCTGCTTTTGATGAATAGAATGGAGTTAATTTTCCTTCTTTTTCTTGCTTGTTTTCTTCTATTGCCTTCTTGAACATTTCTTCTAATTGATTGACACAATTATCGAGTCCAAATGATTTTCCAAACTCAGAATAGATTGGTGATAATTCTTTTATTACTTCTGGATGTTCGTAAAAATAATCAATTCTTTCTTGCAATGATTTATAATCACCAGCTTTAAATAGACAGCGTTTATCTTGTGCAAAATGATTTGTGGCTGATACTTTTGAATCTGAAATTACTGGTACTTTTCCACAACTGAATGCTTCTATACATGCGATAGCTTCACTTTCTGCATCTGAGGCATGGATGTATAAATCTGTATAGTTGATTATGTTGTAGAGTTCATCTTGATTTACAAATTCAAATTTACATGGATTTTTTAAATATTTAGCTGATAATTTTTCAAGTGATTTCTTCTTAGGTCCTTGTCCGCAGAGTATCAATTGAATTTTATCATTGTACTTACTATTTCCGATAGCTTTGATTATCAAATCTTGTCTTTTTTCTCCTGATAATCTTCCAATCATCAAGATGACAAACTTGTCTTGATATTCTTTTGGTTTCTCTCTATATGCAGGAACAAATTTTGGAGAGACTCCATTAGAGATTGGAAAAATATCATTTTTATAATGATGTAATTGCATTTGTTCTTTCATCATCAAAGATGGTGTATGGACATTTCTTGTATATCGATACATCACTCTTTTAAAGAACCAATAAATGAATGAATTGACAATACCTATATGTCCTAAACCGATGTTGAATGATACATTTTCTGGTTGGACATGCATAGCACTTGTGATCGCTATATTCATTGATTTTGCGATATGTCTGATTTGACTTTCTAATCTAAAAGGCATGAGCATATGGACGACGTCCACATCTTTTAAGAAATTTTTAATGGAGACATAATCTTCTTTTTTAATCTTTGAAAGAATCATTCCATTATCGTGAACTAATTGATTAAAAGGCCCAAGAGATAATTCTCTGGTATTTAAAACATCATATTGAGTCAAATCTGTGTGTTCATTTGGAACATATCCGATGAATTTGACGTGGTGTCCATGGTCACTCAATATTTTAGCAGTGCGCATAGCGGTGACTGTTGTTCCGTTATTTAAAGCACCGATCATATCTATTACAAAAACTATATTCATGAAATTTACCTATTTTGTTACTGATTCAAATTTTAAAATTAAAAAATAAATGAAACAACTATTTTCTTATTTAATTGTTTTCAACTTTCTTTTTTGCTAACCACAAAGGCTCTAACACAAAATGAGATTTCTTAAGTCCGATGTCAGGTGGGAATTCTAATTCATATTCATTTAAAAACATTCTTTTATTTTTATTGTTTGCATATTTTTTATCGCCAACAAGAGTCAGTGATAATGTTTTGCAAGCTAGACGTATTTGATTCCTTCTTCCAGTTTTAATATCGATATTTAAAACTGTACCTATTTTATTTGTGTGGTCACTTTGTAAATATGTGATAGCTCTCTTACCTTTGGTTGTGTCTTTGGTGACATAGACATTTCCTGATTTCTCATCAAAAGCTAAATATTGGTCGACTTTCATTCTTTTACCTGGTTCTATCATTTCTTCAACAATAGCTTCATAATGTCTTAATACTTGTCCTTCTTCAAAACATTTTTGAAGTTTTTCTTTGACAGGAATGCTCTTTGCAAAGATTACAAGACCAGAAGTATCTTTATCTAATCTATGAACAATGAATACTTTTTGTTTTTTATTGTTCAAATATTCTCTGACATAATGATAGAGATTATGTCTATCATCTTTATCAGTAGCCACTGATAATAAACCTGATTTTTTGATGACAACGATGATGTCTTTATCTTCGTAATATATATCAAATGAACGTTTCATAGTGCTTAAGTATAACATAAAAAGATAAAGATGACG
>CAVJWL010000096.1:0-3120 GCA_963653505.1 uncultured Prevotellaceae bacterium | reverse complement strand
TAGTAATTTATCTTTAGCAGCTTTAGTCGCATATTGTTCTTGTGCGTTAAATAGAGCTGTTTTACCACAAATGGTTATATTAGGTTCTATGAGTATTGGTGGAACCTTGAATAAAGTAGAGGAATTAGCTTCTGTATTGCAAGTCGCTTTTGATGCCGGTGCAAAAAAGATCTTGATTCCGATGAGCAGTGCAGTTGATATTCCAACCGTTCCTGCTGAGTTATTTGCAAAATTCCAAATTAGTTTTTATAGCAGCCCTGAAGATGCTGTTATAAAGGCATTAGGAATTGAATAGGAGGTTGGCTATGGATGTTCCAATTTGGGTAACGATAATATCTGATATTGTTTGCGCTGTGATTACAGGTGTTTTCGGGTTTTTTGGTGGCAAAGCTTGCTATAAGAAACAAATATCTAAAAAAACTAACAAGATAGTCCAAAAACAAAAAGCCGGCAATGATTCTCGACAAACACAAATCGGAGGTGATTTGCATGTCAAATAAACAAGTTCAAAAAACTGGGGATAATTCTACATTAATACAGGTTACTGGTGATTTAAATTTTGGTATAACAGAAGAAAGGGCAAGAGAAATTTGCCATGAAATGTTAGCTAAGGAAATGGCCAATTTAGTTTCAGATGCGAATAATAAAGCTAAGGAAAGAGCTTTGGCTTTAGAAAATAAGTTGATTGATAAAATCGAAGAATGTAATGATTTGCTTAAATGGTTTAACAAGCCGGAATTTTTGTATTTGATACGTTCAGCTCAAAAAAGTGCAATTCAAACAGATAGGGATCATGACTATGACTTGCTTGTCAATCTATTACTAAATAAAACCAAAAGGGAAAATGATAGAAAATTTGGAACTGGAGTTAAACAAGCGATTGAAATTGTTAATGACATCGATGATGATTCTCTTAAAGCGATGACAGTTATTTTTGTTCATATGACATATTGGGCGGCTAAATATAATGTTTTTGAAATTTTAAGTATCATGGATGATTTGTATCAAAAAATTGGAATTGATAATTTGCCAAATGATAAGTCATGGATGGATCAATTAGATGTTTTGAAGTGTATAAGAATATCAGAAGTAACATCTTTAGTAAAATTAGAAGATTATTATATGAAGATGTATCCTTGTTCATTTGCAAACGGAATAAAAATTGATAGTTCACAATATTTGGAAGCTTGTAACATTCTTAAAAACAATGGAATTCCAAATTCAATATTAGCGGAACATGAATTAAATCCAGGATATGTAAAACTTATTATCTCGAAAGAGGATGATATCGATAATTTGCGTATCTTTCAAAATTCTGTGGAGACTTCATTAAGCGAAGAACAAAAGATTGGTTTATTTAAGGTTTTATCTTTATATGTTATTAATGACAAAATGCAAGAGACTATAAAAGAAAATTTGATAAAAGAAATTGAAAAAAAGCAATCACTTAATATTGTTAGAGAGTGGATCAACAATTTAGGTCATTTTGGCAATTTAACATGTGTCGGCAAAGTGATTGCGTATACAGAGGCAAAGATGAAATACCATGATTTGCCTTCTCTATTTGCTAATGATTAAGTGTGGAAGTTAAGGCATTCATTTAAACGATCGAATAAGAAAGGTTTAAAAATTATATGAAGCAAGAAAAAAGACAGAGGATTATTTGCAGATCCTTAGAACACCATGCAAAACCCTAGAAGAAATTGATGAACGTTCTAACGTTTATTCAATCGTTGCTACTAAGATGCAATCAATGCAGCTGAAAGAAGCGATAAATTACCTGTTTGAACTTGGTAAATTCCAGCTGAAGGAGATAACGAATCTAGAAGATGAAGAATCTCCATTATCATTTAGAACATTTGAGAAATATAGAAGAGTTGAAATAGAAAAGCCTTCTAAATGGGTCATTGCATCTATATGCATATGCATGAGATTGCCAAGTGATATTTCTTTTATCTTATTCCAATGTGCGGGCTTATTGCTAACAGCATCAATAATTGATTCAACCATTAAATGTCTCTTACTCAATTATCATTTGATGAGCTTGGAAACTATAAAAACTATCCTGAATAGAAAAAATTGAATAAATTTATGCACGTGTGTGCATATAAACGAGCCATAGGAGTGGCTAGATCTTAATGATTTAGCTTCTCTTATGGCTTTTTTGCTGTATTCAAATAGGAAATCGCTACTTTTCATATGCACGTTGATGCATACGAGATTTTTTGATTAAGAGGTATTCTCTAGTTGTCGCTGATCCTAGGTATTACGCAGCGACAAAATCAACAACATCTTCAAGCCTTCGTAATGGGTAAGAAGCGGAGGTTAAGATGAAACTAAGAAAGACTCCCTTATGGTTAAGGGATACTTACACCTATCGCTTTGATAATGGTGATTGGAGCGTAGTTTCAGTTGGTAAGGTAACTTCATTCCATAATGGAACGCTTACTGTATCTTACGATACATCCATCACCAAAGAACTCATTTCCTACCTTCATAGGCTCGATGACAGAGAAGTTAGAGAAAACCTTAAAGCTCGCAACTTTGAAGACAAGCCGATGATGAAGGAGAGAATCAAAAAGAAGAAGCAATGGGACAAAGAACATCAGAATGAAGATAACCCGTACGACAGACCAGTTAAGATCATTAGTTTGAATGTATTCACGCCGAATGCAACTTTAGATATGATTGATAACTTTCTTTATCACAATTCTCTTAATGAAGAGTATGAAATTGCTGAAGAAGAGAGAATCAAGACATTAACTGATCAAGTTGAAGCTTATGTAGCTACATTTTCTGAGAAAAGACAAATTATCTATCGAGATTATTTCAAAGATAATCTCACTCAAGAAGAAATAGCTCTTAAGCTCGGAATTTCAGAAAATGCAGTAAAGATGTCCATAAAGAAGATGAAAAAAGCAATTTCTAAAAAATTTTTAGAGAAAAGGGACACCTAAGCCCATTTTGGGCGGACTTATATAGTGAGGGGATAAATATTTCCCTTCAAGAAAGGAAGGTATCCAACAATGAATAAAATTCACAAGGTGACGATTCTATTAGACCATAAGAAAGAAAAGCAAGTTCGATTCCCAATCGATGAAGAGGTCTACAAGAAGATCA
>CAVJWL010000095.1:0-3212 GCA_963653505.1 uncultured Prevotellaceae bacterium | reverse complement strand
TCAAAAACCTTATTGCATTCTTTTATTAACATAGATTTATCAACAAATATTTCTTGATTTCTATATCTCTTTAATTTTTCATTGCCTTGATTCAAATATAATGCCATATATTTTTCTCCTTTCTATATTGTTTATATTTTAACATATATTTGAATGTTAAATTATATTTTGTTCGTCTTTTTCCATTGATTGCGTTCATCAAAAAGGCTAGTTTTAAACTAGCCTAAGTTCTATTTATATTTATTCTTTTACTACCTTTTTATTCATCTTTTCAAAGATAATTAATATTATTGTAAATATAACTGTTGTCAATAATAATGCGAATGATACATCGCTTAAAAAATGAGCTCCGTATCTAATTCTAAAAAATGCAATAGTTAGTATATAGATTATGCTTATAATTGTTAATATAAGTTTTAAAAACTTAAACTTTTTCTTAAAAAATGGTGCAATTAATGGCAATGATAATGTGACAGCTGCGCTTCCTGTATGTCCGCTTGGCCATGATTTGAAATAATCAGACTTTGCTTGGAATGGGTTGATGTTCCACCAAGGCGAGAAAACATCATTTGAAGTGTTCAAAGCTGTGTTTAACAAGTATCGATATCTCGGTCTTGAATTTACATTTTTTAATAACTCAATTATTGCGTATTGTATAGCCATAAACATAATGATTATGATACCTGTTTTAATCATTCCTTTTGTATCATCTGATTTTATAAAATACATAAAGAAGGCTGTGAAAAATCCTATTATGATAATGGCTATC
This sequence comes from uncultured Prevotellaceae bacterium, assembly GCA_963653505.1. Taxonomy (GTDB): domain Bacteria; phylum Bacillota_I; class Bacilli_A; order RFN20; family CAG-288; genus Enterosoma. Next base: position 2,443 of record CAVJWL010000095.1, on the reverse strand, counting down.
AAATATGCTAACCATGTATCATAGGTGATTCCATATTCTGCTTTCTTTAAGAATTTACCAAAAAGAAATAATGATCCAAGTATACATAATATTGAAGCTATTATACCTAGAATTTTATACGCTTTATTTTCATTATTTATAAATCCTTTGAATAATAATACGCCAGCGATATCTACGATTATGAAAGCAAATGATAATCCATAGCTTTCGATAAAAGAACCAAATGATGAATTTGTATCAACAATATTTTTTGATATGTTCCAATCATAAAATGATCCAATAATGATTCCTATTATCGATATTGCCATCAATCCTATCAATATCATAAGTGGGTAATTATATATTTTTTTATTCATGTTATTTCCTTTCTATCGTAATATATCATTTTCTTTATATGTATTCGCTAATATTGTAAGAGCTAAATAATATACTATTCTCGTATAGTGTGAGAATGAAAAGAGAGTTCCTAGTTCAAAATTGATAAGCAACATAGCATCTGAAATGACAAACAACATTATCGCTATCACTATTGATTTTTTTTCTTTTATTGAAGATGAGAGGAAGGAAGAGATAAAAATACCATAAGCGAAGACTGCTAATCCTAAATCAATTCTATGTTTTAAGACAATGGATGTAATTCCAATCGGTGATAACAATAGATAAATGATAATAAATGTGATCAAATTAGTTTTATTTTGTTTATTTGCAATCAACATATAAATTATCATGATCAAATGTCCTACGATGAAGAATATGCTTCCGTTGATGAAATTTATCTTCATCAAGATATCACCAATTGAATAACATAGAAGAGCTATTGGCATGATGATATGGTAATCATTTTTATATTTAATTGAGTTAGGAATTGCTATTAATAGATAACATAGTCCGATGAAACTTTTGAAGATAGTTATATATGAAATAACATTTGATAGTTCTTTATTTATTTCCCAAAATATTTCCATAGCGATAGCTATGCTGATTGCTAACACAGATACTATAATTTGAAATATGTATATCTTTTTGTTTGTTATTTTCATAGAGCTATTTTATTTTATTCTCATATTTCAATCAACGATTATTTAAAAAAGAATTTTTGGAAATTTAGGTAAATGATTGTAAAATATAGTTGGTTAAATTAGGAGAAAAAATATGTTAATTAGAAATATCAATAAAAATATGAAATCTTCTGTTTTATTATCTCTCACATTAAGCAGTATTCTTTTTTCTATTTGTGGATGTTCAAATAAACCAAAAGTAGCTCTTTTAAAAGCTAATATCTCAGAAGATACAAAATTCAATTCCGTAGTTGTTGATTCAACTATCGAGGATTTCAACAATCTAGGATTTAAACTAGGAGATAGTTGTGATGTTGCTTTTAGCAATGGTTATAAATTGACAGATATCCCTTACTATGATGGTTATTATGTCAAAACCGGAGCTCCTTTGATTGTCGCCTATTCTTCTAGTACAAGATTGAAGATTGCATATAACAATGGTCAGTTATATAAAGATGCCCAATTGACAGATAAAGATACTGTCGATATCACTTTAAATACTGCTGGTAAGTATTTGGACACTCAAGAGACATTAGCACAAACATATTCATTAGAAAGAGATAAATATCCAAGTGATGAAGCATTTGTCAATTTTAGACCTTTGAGCGGTGGAAAATTAAAAACTGATATTGTATATAGAGGTGCTAGCCCTGTCGATGATAAAAGAAAGAGAGCTAAATATACTGATAATCTTCTTAAAAGTCATGAAATCAAATATATCGTTGATTTAGCTGATTCTAAAGAAGATATGGAGCATTTTATCGCTTTAGATACTTTCTCATCAGATTACACAAAATCATTATATAAAGATGATAAGGTCATCTTATTGAATATGAGTTCTAGCTATCTTTCAACTGATTATAAACAAAGCGTCGCCAAAGGATTTAAAGCCATGTTAGCAAATGATGGTCCTTATTATATTCACTGCCTTGAAGGAAAAGATCGCACTGGATTTGTCTGTTTGCTTTTAGAAGCTTTATTAGGTGCTAATTATGATGAGATGTGTGCTGATTATATGGAGACATATAAAAACTATTATGGAATTACTAAAACTGAAACACCTAAAAAATATGATGCAGTAGTTTCGATTTATTTCAACACTTTTGTCGAATACCTTCATAATAATAGCGATGTTGAAGTTTTAAAAACTGCTGATTATGTACCTGATGCTAAAGCATATTTAAAAGATGCTGGCATGAGCGATAGTGAAATTGAAGATTTGATCAAAAAATTATCTAAATAAATCAAAGAATGAGAGTCCATTTTATCTGATGGACTCTTTTTTGCGTGTGACGGGCATGTCATATATCTATAGGGTGAAAGTCCCGAGTAGGAATGTCGTTATAACTACATAGTGAAACTCAAGTCTAGTATCGTGAGATATG
>CAVJWL010000094.1:0-3301 GCA_963653505.1 uncultured Prevotellaceae bacterium | reverse complement strand
AGTTTTATCATTCTTTTGAAAAGGTAATTTCGTATATTCAGTAATTCTAGTAAATTCATAATCATGTGATGGATAAGCTACAATTGCAGAGGTTTGATATGAACTCGTACTATGAGTTTCATATTCAAATCTTAATGATCTATATGGTAATCTATCATACTTATATTTAAATAGTTCATCAACTTGACCAGTAAAAATTATATTTGTTAGTTCGTTACCATATAACACTTTATCTTCCTTAAAAGAAATATGTTTAAGTCCGTCTTCATTTAAAACAATATCTATATTTGGTGAATCTAATAAATTTTCTATTAATTTCATAAATCCACCTTTAGGAAGTGCTTCAAATTTATCATGGAAATATCTATCATAATATGAAAATTCGACTGGAACACGTTTTAAAACTGATGGATCAACCTCACTAGGACTTATTCCCCATTGTTTTGATGTATATAAGGAATAATCTTTATCAAATAGCATTTGGGCATATTTCTTAATATCTTCATCATTAGAATCCAATAATTCAACAACAGTGGTTAATCCAGCAGGATATGCTTTAATCAATTTGTTCTTAAGTTTGATAGCCTCTTCTTGTGAATAGAATTGATCAATTGTTTTAAAGTTAAAAGGAGATGGGGTGATTACATCATCGATTTTTACTTCACATTTCATTTCATAAGGAACAAATTCGGCAAACTTAGTGATGAATTCTATTACATAGTCATTATTTGTATGAAATGTATGAGGACCATACCTTTGAATTAAAATTCCATCTTCATTTATTTCATCAAATAGGTTTCCCCCCCCATGATTTTTACGTTCAACTACCAATATTTTCTTTCCTTCATCAGCTAATTTTCTAGCTGCTACACAGCCGGATAGTCCGCTTCCAATAATGATGTAATCATACTTCATAATTTATCTCTCCTTAAGCCATTCAAGTGTTTTCCTAGTTCCTTCTGCAAAAGTAACCAATGGTTTAAAATTACAATCTTCTTCTATTTCATTGATTGAATATATCTCTAAAGGAATGTTAACTCCAGTAAAAGGTACATTACCAAATAATGGCTTATTATCTTTGGCATTTGCATCACACATTTCAAGTATAAATTCTTTTAATGGTTTCGCATTACCAGAACCAATCATATAACCTTTGTTTGATTTACCATATAAACCTAATAAGTAGAATGCATTCGCGACATCATCAATATAAATAAAATCATAATTTTGAGCACCAGAAGTAAATTCTAATTTTTCGTGATTTATGATTTTTCTTAATGTTGTATTAATGAATCTAGGAGAACATTCTCCTACACCATATGCATTTGTTATATATCCCCAAATGAGTTCAATTCCTAAAGAGTTAGCAATCGGTTTGCAAAGTTCATGTGCTAATACCTTACCAACACCATAAATATATGGTAAACCTGGTTTAGTGTTTTGTGTATACATAACTTCATTGACTTCATATTCCATAATAGAGCCAGCAACAATGAATTTCTTGCATCCTATATCTGATGCAACTTTAAGACATTCTACAGTCTGTAACGCATTTTGAGTTTGAATAACTTCATCGTTTCTTAATGGACCAGCTGAGCCTTTCCATGCGAAATGATAAAACAATTCATATTCACCAACATTAACAATATCTTTTAATTTAGAAATATCTTTAACATCCATTTCAATCATTCTTAAATTGGGATATTTTTCTAATCTAGATTTTTCGAATGACAATGATATTGCAAGAACTTCTATATTTTCACTTAATAATTTTTTAACAACATTTGAACCAACAAAACCGTTAGCACCTGTTACAATTGCTTTCATAATTGAATTCTCCTTATATTTAATACAAAAATCGTTCAATTATGAATAAAATAAAACTAGTAATTTTCTATTGTATATTTGATAGCTTCTTCAAATGACATTGAAATATATTCACCAATATCCTTTTTAAGATTTTCTACATCAAACATACCATAATTATATTTTATGCCATCATCTGCTCTTACACCTATCTTTATTAATTCTTCTTTATCAGCTATTTTTCCAATCTCTAATAAATATTCCTTTAATAATCTTGGTGTTCCAGAACCAATAAAGTAAAAATTTGATTTAGTTTCACTGATTCCAAGTAAGTAAACCGCATTTATCAAGTCATTAACAAAGATGAAATCATATGGTTGTTCAGCAGGGCCAAATGTAGCTTCCTTATTCTCTAATATTTGAGACAAAGTATAACTAACTAAATTTCCTGTTTTATTAGAAGGACCAAATATATTAGAGAATTGCATCCATATAAAGTCTAAACCAATATTTTTACAATATGTTTCCAGTAATACATGTGTAGCATATTTACTAGCTCCATAAAACATTCCCGGGCCTGTTTTATCTAAATTATTTAATGATTCAACATTCCGTTCTGCAACTGTTCCTGAGCATAGAAACTTTTTACAATTTACTTCTTTAGCGACTTTGGCACAATTAATAGTCATACTAATATTCTTTAATTGAACGTTAATATCTCCTTTAGTTAAGCCGTTTACCCCCCCCCACGCAAAATGGAAAAATAGGTCATATTCTCCATTCAACATTGAGGAGTCTAATTTATCAATTGATGTTTCTATCTTTGTTATCAATTTGTTTTCTTCTAATCTTGAAGGATTGAAAGAAATATCTATTGCAGTAACTTCTACATTATTGTCTATCAATTTTTTTATTAGATTTGATCCAATAAAACCATTTGCTCCTGTTACTATAGCCTTCATATATTATTCTCCAAAAAATTCTTTAATTTCTTTATCCATTTCACCTGGTATATTCTCTTTATCTGTTAAATACACTTTTGTAAATTCTACTATTTTATCAATTGTCTCATCAATATGCCATCTTGGATGCCAAGAGAATGTTTCCTTTATCTTTGTATTATCTAGTTTTAAGAAGGCAGCTTCATGAGGTCCACCATCGTACTTGTTGATCCAAGTAAGATTATTTCCCCATTTATTGCAAAGTTTAGTGACTAAGTCCCCAGTTGTTACACAATCACAATCATCAGGTCCTACATTGTAATAGCCTTCATATTTCTTGTTACCATATTGTTTTTCACATATTTCTAAATAAATGTATAAAGGTTCTAATACATGTTGATATGGTCTTGTTGAGAATGGATTACGTACAATGATATCTTTACCTGACTCAATAGCTCTTATGCAGTCAGGAATGATTCTATCATTAGCAAAATCTCCACCACCGATGACATTACCAGCTCTTGCTGTTGAGATAGAACAATCTCTATCCTTAA
>CAVJWL010000093.1:0-3411 GCA_963653505.1 uncultured Prevotellaceae bacterium | reverse complement strand
TTACGCTGTTCCCAAGCTTCAGTGAATCCTTTGAATCTTATTTGAGGTTTTAATACGTTTTCAGCCATATTTATTCACCTCCAAGAAGTTTCATAAGTTCTTTTAAGCCTAAAGTGTCATCTTCATTTGCATCCAAGTCATTTAGCATTGATATTAAGTCTTTTTCAGTATTTTTAATATCATTATCAATATCAATCAAAGTTGTCTCATATTTTTTAGCTAAGTTATTTACAGCCTTAGTTAATGAATCAATAATAGATTTAGGTAAATCATTAATCTTATCTAGTAATGGTGAGATCCATTTCTTAGATAATAAAGATAATGATTGCTCTTGTGACATAGTTTCGATTGTGTCTTTTGTTTTAGAATCCAAATCACTTGTTAAAGCCTTTAGTTCTTTCTTTAATTTAGATTCTTCCTCTATCAAATCAGCAACTTCAACCACTGTTTTTTCAGCAAGTGAAAGAATGTTTCTTTGTTTCTTTAACGTTTTTGCATGTTTTTTTACATTCGCATTTACAAATGAATCGTTTTCTTCACTTAAATCATCGCTGATTTCAGATTTGTCATCTTCTGATAAATTCTCTAGTTTATCTGAATATAAAGAAGTGATTTCTGATAATCTGTCGTTTAAAGAAGAAAGTTTATCTTTCTCTTCTTTTAAATATTCCTCTTGAACTAAATCAAAAGAAATAACATGTCCTTTCCAACCATCTTGAACTTCGTATTCTTTGTTATCTTTTTTCTTTGTGACCATAACAGGATCAACTTTATTTAGAGAAGAAAGACCTTCAGTTTGAATAATTTCAAGGTCAGTAGAAATAGTTTTCCACGCTTCAGCTAATAATTCATAAGCAGTATATTTATCTACTAAAGCAGTATCCTTCAATCTATTGAAAATCTCATCAGATATGATTTCTTCTACCTGAGGTATATTTAAAGCGCTGCATTGATCGATTAATAAACCTTCAAGATATGAACCAAAATCAGAGAATTTATCTTTATATGAGTTTTCAAATGTTTCTACATCTTTGTTCTTAGCAATTGTTTCTTTTATATCTCCGACAGCTAATTTAGAGTAGTTATCTTTGATTGGAGTAAATAATTCACCTTTTAAAGATGGAAATGCATTCCAGTAATCATGAAGTTCGTTGATTTCAGAATTTGGAATCCCACCTACCATTGTTGAACAAATATCATATGATTCGGCTTTTTCACTAGAATCTACATATCTAGGAATGTTTAAATTATAGTCATTATTTCTAATTACATCTTTTGAAACAACACGAGAATATTTATCAATTGAAACTCTATTGATATATGTATCAACTATTTTCTTGATATCGCATGCTCTTAACTTGTTATTTTTACCTTCTTTTACAAAGCCTTTAGAAGCATCAATAATTAAAACATCACTATTATCTCTTTTCTTCTTTAGAACCATAATGATAGTTGGAATACCTGTTCCAAAGAAAATATTAGCTGGTAAGCCTATAATAGCGTCGATATTATCGTTTTCAATTAAGTTCTTACGTATTTCACCCTCTTCACCGCCACGGAAAAGAACACCATGTGGAAGAACAATGGTCATAATACCATCTTCTTTTAAGTGGTAAAGGTCATGTAATAAGAATGCGTAATCAGCTTTCGATTTAGGAGCTATACCATAATTAGAGAATCTTGCGTCCTCATGTGGTTCCCATTTTTGAGAATAAGGAGGATTTGAAACTACAGCATCAACATATAACGCTTCATAAGTGTTTTCCTTATCGCCTTCATCAAAATATGGCCAGTCATCAGCTAAAGTATCTCCACATCTAGCAACAATGTTGTCTGGTTTAATTCCTCTCATTACAAGATTCATTCTAGTAAGTGAGTATGTGTTTTCCTTCAATTCTTGGGCATAATATTTGATCTTATCTTTATCTTGTAAATATTTAGAAACACTTTGTCCGATATTGATAAGAAGTGATCCTGAACCTGATGTTGGGTCATAAATTTGGATAGTATCTTTGTCTTTCAAATGATTTGCAACAATTTGAGACATCACTAAAGAAACTTCATGTGGTGTATAGAATTCACCAGCTTTTTTTCCTGCGTTAGCAGCAAAATTGCTGATTAAATATTCATAAATGTAACCTAACACATCGTATCCTTGCTTATCATCCATAGGAATAGGATTAATTAGATTAATTAATGAACTAATAGCTTTTGTTCTAGCACCAGAAGTATCACCGAGCTTAGAAAGACCAGTATCTAGTGTATCAAAGATGTTTTCGAATACTTTCTTGTGATTTTCATTGATGTTTCTCTTAAATGCAGATAAGGCATCGTTGACATCCTTAGCATCAAAATCAGATCCCTTTTCTAGCCATGTTGAAAATAAATCGTTATAAGCAATGAAATATCCATAACGATCTCTACAAGTCTTGTATAAATCTTCATTTGTTTCTACTAGATATTCTTTTAAGTCTTCTTTTTCCCATCCATCAGCTAAAAGACCTTCTAATTCCTTGTCAGAAAGGAACTTATAGAAAATAAAGCCTAAGATATAATCCTTATAATCGTTAGCCTCTATCTTAGAACGCATGTCATTTGCAGACTTCCATATTCTTGCTGCTAATTCTTGTTTATTCATTGATGTATTTCTCCATTTCAATATTATTTTTTTTGCAAAGTTCTCTTATTTTTCTTTTTGCTTTAATGGTTGGTGCGGTTCTCCCGTTTTCCCACCTATTAACTGACGCAAACGAAACTTCTAGTTCCTCTGCTAATTCTGTTTGAGTTAATAGTAATTTATCTCTCAAATCTTTTATCAAAACTGCGTAATTCATGATGTAAAACCTCGTTTTCTCTATTATAGCACGGATATAGCATTTATTACCTTAGATAATGAAATTTCCTAAAAAAATTATTCTTGGGAACAGCGTAAGGTTAATGAAATTGCTGAGAGATTCGATAATTTGAGGATACCTGTTGCAGCTTCGCAGAGAAAGGAGGGTTCAACTCCTTACTATGGGGCTAACGGTATTCAAGATTATGTTGACGGTTATACTCATGATGGAGAATTTGTCTTGGTTGCTGAAGATGGCGCAAATGATCTAAAAAACTACCCTGTACAATATGTAAATGGCCGTATTTGGGTTAATAATCATGCTCACGTTCTTCAATCTAACGAAAAGAACGATAATAAATTCCTTAAGTATTTGATAGGTTCTACAAATATTGAAAATCTCCTTGTCGGCGGAGGAAGAGCTAAATTAAATGCTGAAGTTCTAATGGACATTGATTTAAACCTACCTAAAAAGTTAGAACAAACCAAACTTTCAAACTTATTTGATAGTCTTGACTCCCTCATCACCCTTCATCAGCGTAAGTGTGAAAAGCTAAAAAATATGAAAAAAGCTCTTC
>CAVJWL010000092.1:0-3568 GCA_963653505.1 uncultured Prevotellaceae bacterium | reverse complement strand
CTTTAAATTTTGAATTCTAATAAATGCCATAATACCCTCTAAATATATAGTGCTAGATTTTAAATTAACTATGGTTGAATACCTTAGAAACAACATTCTCTAAGATGAACTTATCAATCAGAGGATGATTGATCCTTTCCTTGTATAAAAATTCATTTCATTTAAACAAATTAAATACCTTTATTTGCAATCACATCTCCACATACTATTTAGTTTTTATTCAATAGAGGTACTTAATAATTTGTGAGAAATTCACCAGTGGCAATTGTTAGATTAATGATTTCAAATGATCGGTTATCATATCTTCTACTTCATATGATCCATCATTAATTTCATTAAGTCTATCAATCAACTTATTAATCATTTCTAATAATTGTGGAGCTAATTCTTTCTCCTTAACTTCATCAAAACGGAACCCACTATCATTTGTTTCATCTTTAGAGTAAAGTGTACACCATAAGTCATTTATTTTCTTATCTAGATTTTTCAAAACCAAATCGTCATCCACTATTTTACTACCACTTGAAAACGTTCCGTCTTCTAGTTGATTATTTTTTAAAATTGGGCCAAATACCAATTCAAGCCCTACATAAATTGAAATTTTATCCATTATTTTTGCCTCCATTATGTTTTTCAGGGTATGCAGTTTCTATATAACCATTTTCCGATATTCCATAAACAATACAATATTTTCCATTGTGATAATATTTATTCGAATAATAAGTTACTCCATTGATTTTTCGGTAGACTGAAGAAACCAATTTACCTTTAGAAATAGTTTCGCAAAGTACATTTGTAACATCTTCTTTTGTTTTAGTTCCAAACGTTTGCTCAAATTGTTTTCCATGACGATTCATAATATGGTCAACGTCACTAGTTTCTAAAAATACCTTATTTCCATTTTCAAGCTTAGCTGCAAATACGATTTCATCTTTTGAAAACTTTGTACCTTCTTTTCGCATCTCACCTAAGATTTCTTTAGCTAATTTGTCACCTGAAGCAATATCACTACTAGTTATAAAATTAGATCTTCCACCTTTGGTTGAAAGAGAACTATCAAATTTACTACCTTGTCCCATAAATAGCATCCTTCTTCTTATATTTATCAATTTTAGAATGAGGAATTATAATCTTGATTCCCTTAGATTTTGCATATCCAAAGATTTCATCAAAATTAGATTTTGTAACAAAGCCATAAACAATTATTGTTTTAGGTTCTATTCTATTAATAGCTTCTTTAAAGCCGTTCAAGAACATTTTCTTATTTTCTTTACTTTTTATTTGCCCTAAGATGCTTATAGCAATATTAGAACCTTTCATTATTCCATCAAAAGAGAAATCAAAGCTGAAATTAAAAGTCCATCTTATATTTGGGATAATAATTACATTTGTATTAATTTTTAACCAAGCGATACATAATCTTGATTTATAAACATTAAATATTTGTAATGGAACTGGAAAATCACCATAAAGTGAATAATCAGGTCCAATCATATATTTAACATTTTTAAACCTTTCACGGAATTTTTCTAGTCTTTTTTCATCTTGATAAATGATAGAATTATAAAGTCCATGAATTCCATCAAACACATGATCATACTGATAAAAGCAGACACATGTATTCTCAGTTTTTTGATATTCTTGTAAATCTGAATATAAAGCCAAATAATCAATTTTGCTAATATCTTCTTTACATTCAGTTGCAATCATATCATAGTCACCCTCAAAAGAAAGTGAACGAAGTAAATAGACACCAAAGATGTCTTTGAAGTTATCTCTTACATTGTACCCAGACATTTCTTACCTCCAGAGAAATAAGAAATGACTAAATGTTTAGCAAAAATAACTTCTAATAAATTAGATAATTTTTTGTGCATTGTAGCACCTCCTATAAAATTTAAATTTTGTGCCATTTAAAAAACGGCTTGATATTTTAAGGATAGTTATGCTATAATTCACTTGTTCAAGGAAGTGTTTATAACACACTATCCAAAAGACTTAGGCTATTCCAGTAGTCTAGGTCTTTTTTGTTTGTCGCTTACTAATAAATTCAGCAATAAACTCTTTCTCAAAATATTCGAGATCTGACTTGTTTCCATAGATTCTACTTTTTGCAGATTTATATGCATTAGAAGCAGCCTCATATGATATGTCAAAATCACAAACTAATTTGATGATTTGAAATCTATCAATATATGGCATTACTAAGCATGATGGCGCAAGTATGTATCTTGCAAAATGATTGGCTAGATCTTCATCTTTTTCTGTCGGATTTTCTTCTAAGAATACTACATGTTTTATTTCATGAGCAATCGTTAGTCTTATTCGGGCATCACCAATTGAATCATTGTAGAAAGTAAAAAATTGATATTCACTATTCTTCTTTTTGAAAATTGTAAAACCATCTTTTAATTCTTCCTTACTAGTTAAAACGTCTAACTGTTCCTCCGTTAAAGAAGAATATTTGATAAGGATCATGTTAAGTTGTTTTGCTAATTTGAAGACATCTAGATGTTTCTCAAAATGACTATAGTCAATTCTTAGTCGTAATGCCACTTCATCCACTTTCTGATAATCCTTACCACTATGATACATTACTTTCCTCCAAACAAAACTTTTATGATTTCTGCCTTTTGAGCATCATCTAATTTTGATTTATTGCGAGTAACAACGAATAAAGTTTCTTCATATGCATCTGATTGAACTGTGTTATCCACCTCGCCAACCAAATAAGATGTGCTGACATTAAACACTTTAGCAATATTAGCTAATATATCCATTCTAGGTCTTAAATCGCCTGATAGATATCTACTGACAGAAGCTTCAGATATTCCAGAAAGTTTGGCCAGTTCCTTTTGTGAAATATTATCTCGTTCCATCAATTTTTTTACTCGATCCTTAAACTCTTTCATGAGTTATACCTCCTAAGCTTTATATCTCTAAAGCGATTTAATTATATCAATTTCATTTTTGCAAGTCAACACGTTTACTTAATTGAATTTTATTTTGCATTTTTTTAAAATCAGCTAATCTAATAATTTTGTATTGTAATAAAGCAGTAAAATTTGCGCATAAACAAATTAACCGATATTACTTATTAAATGCCAATGTTAAAGTCAAAAGAAAAATAGTGGTTTTCACACCACTATTTATTCTTCTTTCTATTACGGGCAACATCTAACTTTGCCCTTACAACGAAGTGTCCAGGAATATAATAGATACCTATTATACAACTGGAGTTCGTCTCCTTACCATTTGGTGGACCTTATGAGACTCGAACTCTATTTTATACACATTAACATTCCGTTTTCGTTTTATTTTGCAACTCATGTGCTTTCACTGAACCATTATTATCTAAGAAATATGCAAAATCTAATCTGCCATTACTCTAGATTGAATGTCTTGGATTTGCTTATGTATTTATAAGTATCAAGATCTCTAGTTATATATTCGCCTTATTTTACTGCTTTCTCATAAATATTAATGCAGTCGTGCATTTTATTTATATCAGTTAACCATAGTTAATTTAAAATCTAGCACTATAAATAAAAAATTAATAGAAAAGTCG
>CAVJWL010000091.1:0-3625 GCA_963653505.1 uncultured Prevotellaceae bacterium | reverse complement strand
TCGGCTAGAGTTGGGATATCATTATTCCACAATAAACCTTATTACGGGCAAGGTAAGGCAAAAATAGAGCGCTGGTTTAGAACTATGAAAGATCATTTCATGGCTCAATATCCTTTAACAAGTAAAACTACTTTAGAAGAATTTAAAACAGCTTATTTAGAATATGTGAATACGTATAATAATACCATTCACTCAAGATTGAACGGAAAAACACCTAATGAACGTTTCTTTAATTCTGGCGAGGAAATACTTACATTAGATGAGGAAACTTTAGAAAAAGCTTTTCTTCTTGAAGTCAAAAGAAAAGCTAGTATTGATTGTGTAATACAAATAGATAATATTGAATTTGAAATCCCCCAAAAATATAGTAATAAAGAAGTAATTTTAAGATATGCGAGTGATTTTAAAACTTGTTATGTAGTTGAAGGTGACGGTTCGTTAACACCAATAACTTTACTTGATAAAGTATCAAATTCAAAAATTAAGAGATCAAAACCGATCTTTAATACGGAGGAGGCTCAATAATGAATTATTTAATGAAATTTGGTCTTGAAATTAATCCGTTCAATAAAAATAGTGGTGATATCAAGTTAGAACTTACAAATTATAAACAATTGTTATTTAGATTACATCATTTAGAGGAAATTAAAGGTATTGCACTTATAACAGGTGAACCTGGATTAGGTAAATCAAGTGCTGTAAGATATTGGGCAAATTCTTTAAATAAGAATTTGTTTAAAGTTATTTATATACCTCATTCTACCATTACAGTTCATGAATTTTATCGAGATTTATGTGAAAAATTTGGTCTAGAAGAATCATATTCTAAACGTAAAAATCTAAACAATATACAACATGAAATATTAAGATTATACATTGAAAAGCGTATAACACCAGTGATTATTATTGATGAAGCTAATTACTTGTCTCCGACAATATTAAATGATTTAAAAATTCTATTAAATTTTGAAATGGATTCTAAAGAACCTTATATTTTATTGCTTATAGGACAAAATGACATAAGACATACTCTTTCAATGAAATCACATGAGCCTTTAAAACAAAGAATATCAATGAATTATTCTTTCAGCCCTATGGATAAAGATGAATCTAAGAAGTATATCGATGAAAAACTTAAATTTGCGGGTGTGAAGGACAAGATAATTACTGATGAAGCTTATATTCAAATAATCTCATCTTCTAATGGTATACCTAGAAATATTAATCAAATAATGGATAAAGCGTTATTATTAATGGAAAATAAAAAATTAGACCTCATCGATGATGAAATAATGTTTGAAGCTATTGAAGAATCAAAAATTTAAAGACTTAAATAATTTGCTCAACTAGACTTAAATAATTTAGTTGAGTTTTTATTTTGCCCAAATTCTAAACCCATTTAATTTGACTATTAAAACCTCAAATAAAACGCTAATCAACACTACAACAGTCGCCAGTGTCACTGGCACTGTGGCATGGTTTACGGCTGTTAGAGTGGCTACCGTCAATGCTTCAACATTTGAGACTAAGGCAATAGATGCCAATTTGCACGTTTATTCGACTGCTTTAGTTGGTACTTCTACAACTGATTCTTCCTCAAAACCTACTGATTCCAGCACAGTTACTGTTGATGGTGCCATCACGCATGGTTCCTACAATGCAACAGCTAATTATACTGGAGAATTATATGTTGCAAACGTCGATGAAGATGCAATCGTATCTAGTTATAGCTCTCATGGCAATTTGACTAAGGCTCAAGAAGTTACGTCAGCTCCTACTGCAACATCACATTCTACATGGTGGGCTAGTTCCTACACTGAAAGTGGAAACTCTAAGAACATTTGGTACGGTGTTGCGTGGAAGATGACATTCTCGGCAACTCATAGTGCAGATGATACTCTCTCATTATTTGTAGATTATAAATCTTGCACTTTCTCTGATAGTGTTGAAGGTGGTACCACAATGCCTGGTCTCCGAATTGCATTGATGACCGATACAATAGTAAGAGTCATTGGCGGCGAGATTGAAACCAATCACGTCAAAGGTGGTACTACTAATGATTTTGGAAAATTCGCTAATGGTGTTTACAACGTTGCAGGAAATTCATCTTATACTAAAGCTTCTGATAAAACTGATTTCTCCAACAATGTTGGCTTGATTAAGGCTATGACAGTCGATTCTTCTAAGACAACTAGTTCATTGGAGGTTACCGCTGTTGCATGGTTTGAAGGTGAGAGTGAAAACATTGTAAGTGATAATGACACACTTATGTCTAAAGTTACAGCTTCATTGTCATTCTATACCAGAATCAATCAAGTTACTGGTGCATAATTAACGATAATCTTAATTCGAAAATTTAACCTTTGAAATGCTGAGGGTCCATAGGATAGTCCAATCCTGTGGATCTTTTTTAGAAAATTATATGATGACTATAGCAGTTTAGTTTTTTTTGTAAAAAAACGTAAAGGTAGTTGATGCATGATTCTTTGTAATAATCTTTTTCATGAACTTTTGAGATGGCTTTTCGAGGAACTTTTTTAAAAATGGCAAAACAATGATGGTGAATAGCTTACTGTAGTAGAAAATATCGACAGAATCTGTTATAATTTAAGAAAATAAAATTTAGAAAAATGAGGTAAAACCTATGAATGATTGCACTCCGGAATTTTGGACACTTAAAGATATAAGGGATTCGCTTGAAAAAGAGTGGAATGGTAAGAAAAAAATAGTTATACCGATGTTCCAAAGAGGAAAAAGGTGGGACAAAGGTAAGAAAGAGACCTTTATCGATTCATTACGTAAAAGATATCCAATAGGAACTCTTTTGTTTTATAAAACTGTTGATGGGCAACAAGAAACATATACTTTAATTGATGGCCTTCAAAGAGGTACATGTGTTAGAGAATATTTATCAAACCCGTCTAAATTCTTTAAATTGACTGATATAAAGAAGGAATCTCTTGACAAGATATATAACTTGATAGTTGATGGTGAAAACAAAGATGAACAAATCGAGAAAATAAATAATATTATTCTCAATTATGTACATGGTTTGAAGTCTTTTGATGATTTGGAACCAATAGAATTGGTGGATGCTCTTAATATTGAGTTTCCAAACTTTTCAAATTACTCCGAATTTAATAAGATTCTCAAAGATGATATCAAAGATTTGAAATCAAATTATTCAGATTTAAGTTCGATGAGAATTCCGGCAATTGTTTATACTGGAGATGAAAGTACTTTGCCAGAAATTTTTGAACGAATAAATAAACAAGGCGTTCCTTTGACTGAATACGAAATCTATGCTGCTTCATGGCCTGGAAAAGAGTTCCAAATAAACAATAGTGAAATTGTCGAATATGTCTTAAAAAAGTACGATGTATCAAATGACACTGAATATGCGCTTAAGGATTATGATAGAGAAGGGAAAAGAAAAAGTAAGAACGTCAATTCATTTGAATATGTTTTTGGGTTGTCAAAATATATCCAAAACAATTATTCCTCGTTAAATTTTTATAGAAATTTAAAGGAAGATGAAACAAATCCTGTTGCATTTCAACTATTAAATGCCTGTTTTAATTCCGCACATAATCAAATAAAAAATGTTTATCAAATAATAGAACGT
>CAVJWL010000090.1:0-3640 GCA_963653505.1 uncultured Prevotellaceae bacterium | reverse complement strand
AACGCGCTAGAACGTGTAGTTGGCTTTGCCTCTTTGCGACCTTCTTTTACAACTTACAGGTCTCTAAAGTTGTATCACCTGGCTTAGTAGTTATCTAAGACTGCGATAAGTATCTTATTTTTCTTTATGATAATCGTCTAACATTTTTCTTAATGTCAAACCTATTGCTTTTCCTAACAAACAAGGAACGGCATTTCCTATTTGAACTAGTTGCCACTTTTTGCTTCCTTCAAATATGAAATCTTCTGGAAAAGACTGTAATGTAGCTAGTTCTCTAGGAGTCATCGGTCTACTTAGAATTGGGTGGATATTAACTCCACCATGATTTTCTTTAACTGTACATGAAGGCTTATTCCAATCAACCTTTTTCCAAGCATCACTATAGTTAGCATAAAGACTTTTACCCACAGGTATTTCTTCTAATCTTTTCTTCATAGCTGGACTTGTTTTAGTAAAGATATGATTGATCGATTTATCCTCTGGTATGTCCATATACTTACCAATTGCTTGACCGACAGTTACATAATGTTCTTCATCCAACATTGGCTTTGGATGATAATTTGTGACACCAATTCGATTTCCAACAAAAATAACTCTATGTCTAGTTTGTGGTGTGTAATAGTCTGCGCTATTAAGAACAGTCAAATTAATTTCATATCCTATTTTTTTATAGTCCTCAATGATCATTTCTTCGACCTTGCCATTTAACATAGATCTTAGCCCTTCTACGTTTTCCATTACGACAAAATCAGGCTTTAAATGTTCAACAATTTCCTTCATTTCTTTATATAAAGAATTTCTAGGATCATCAACCACTCTATAGCCAGACATTGAAAAACCTTGGCAAGGGAATCCACCGACAATCACATCGATGTGTTTGCCTTTTACAGATTCATAAAGATTATCCTTAACTTCCTGCGTTCTAATGTCACGTGTTTCTACTTGTTCTTTGAATTTTTTATTCTTGATAAAATTTTTTTCGTAAGTAGCAACAGCTTGGGGCATAATTTCAACGCTGGCAACCGGATTTAATCCAGCCATTACCAAACCGCAAGATAAGCCACCTGCACCAGAAAATAAATCTATAAAGTTATATGTAGATCTATCTTTTTTGTGTTTCCAACCATCTAATTTCCAAACATCTGAAATGTCCATCCAATTTACGATGTCATTTTTTGTGCAATTATTTTCTTGTTCCTCAGATCCTGAGCAACCGTTTTCAACCCATTCATCGAAGTCACTTTTTTCTATACGAGTTTTATTTTGAATTTTAGTACTTTTTAATTTTCCCGAAGCAACAGCTCTTCTAATCGTTTTTTGGCTTTTGCCAGCCAATTGAGCTGCTTCTGCAATTGTTATTATCATTATAAATCCTCCGTTATGTCCACTACCCATGTTTTTACAATGTCCATTATACATGTCTATAGATATTTAGTCAATACTTAGAACTTATATTTTAATTTTTTGTGAAAAAGTCAACCGAGAGTGTTCCTAATAGGAAAATTTTCAAAACCGTTTCTAATCCCCTTCCACAAAATCGCCTATAAGTTTTTTTAGATTTTCGAAATTGAATCTAAATTTAAAACAGTTTCTATTCGTGTGAACCTGGAATTCGCCAATGCTTATTTTCTTATAATATAACGTGTTACTTTCATTCCACTCATCGATGGTTTGCTTTGAAAAGTCAAAATCATCTCTTTCCCAATCAATCTCATTTCCATAATCTTTTTCAAAAATCTCGTATTTAAAAACATTTTTTTGATTTTTTGGAGCATAAATTCGCAGAAGATAGTCTGAATCAAACATATGATGCATATAGATTGGAATCATCTTTTCTATATTTGAAAAAACCATACTTTTGAAATTATTCTTATCTATATGGTCATCCTCTATCAAATTCTTAAAATATTGGTAGCATGTAGTAGAATTTGGCTGACCAACCTCGGGTGGACACACCATTTTTCCTATATTGGTTTTTAATGATAAAGTTTTATTGCCTTCAAGCATAAAATCATATGAACATTTACTTGCCCCTCCTCTTTCACCAACTTTGTTGCCTGTATAGTCTATTGGTTTTGGAAGAACTTTAAATATTTTATTGATTAAAGGTATTAATTCTCTTTCATAATTTAAAGAAGCTCTATGATTATATTTTGCGGGAAAATCAAGGTTAAAAGCATTACAAATTACTTTTTCAGCCGTTATTCCTAATGTTTCATTGTTGATTTGTTTGTCTTTAACATATGGAAGTAGAGCTTCCATAGCGAATCTAAATTTAAAAGTTCTGTTTTTATGAACTTGAACTTCAGCAATCGATACTCCCTTGTATTTAATAGTATTGCTTTCAATCCATTCTTCAAATGATCTAGTGAATGTAAAGTTTTTTGCATCAAACTCTAAGTCAGCATAATTATCGCCTTTAATAATTTCACAATCGTAATTATTTTCCTTTTGATTTACCCAAACGATATAATCTGCGTCAAACAAATTATCTAAGAAAATAGGAAATATCTCACTCAAATGATAAAAAACAAGTTTTTTGATATCTGTTTGGTCTTTTATTTCATGACCATAGATACTTCCAAAATATTCATTTAATTTCTTATAGCCAGCTTGTCCTACATTACGTGGTGCAACTTTATCTCCTTTAATATTTGTTCTAATAGATAATGATGAGTTGTCTTCTAATATGAAATTATATGGTACATCTCTTCCTTTAGTTGTTTTATCAAATGTTGTACATGAAATTGGTTTAAGCCCTATTTTATTGAAAATTTTATCAATTAATATTGAGCAATTGCCTTTGTACCTACAGTCATATGATGATTGAAAAAAAGAAATAGCTCTATCACTATTTGGAACTATTCCATATTTATCACAAATACATTTTTGTAATGTAAAACCAAATTTTGAAAAATTATCATTCATACACTAACATCCCTTTCAAAATGATTATTTATAATTATTTTAACAAATTCTATCGATTTTTGCTAGATGATAGAGCCTTTCACGTCACCTAGGTATCCTAGTGTTGAGAACTTTCTCAAAGTCGATTGGAGCAGTGTGCTCCACATCTCTTATCCTGTTTCGGTTTTAGATGACTTCTACCAGTGATTTTTGGATTTCTAGATATCCTCAAAAGTATGAATTCTTTTATCAGAGGTCCTTTTGAAAGTATGTTTGATACCAAATTCTTCAAATAAAATATCCTCATACTTTCTAATCTCAGCGCCTACCGCATAAGGTTTCATTTCAATGCCGTTTTCTTTTTCTAAAGCCTCAGATAATTCGCTAGAAGTGATGCTGAATGGTCTTTCCATAGAGAGTATCCTAAACATCAAGAAGCTTTGATGGAACTGTTCTAGAAGTTTTTGTCTACTCTCTTCTTCGACTGTCGCTTTCATCCTCCATATGCATTTATCCACATCAAAATCAATTGAATATTCTTGTTCTTCAACATCTCTACCAGTAATAGAAAGAACAGCATTAGAATCCGTTCTATTCTCTTTAGATAGGATCATAGTTGTATCAGCTACACCCATAAGACCATTAGTTCCATTAATCATATTGTATTTATCGATATCAGCTTCTTTTCTTGTATGATGAATCACAAGCAAGCATATGTTCTTCTCATCAGCAA
>CAVJWL010000089.1:0-3698 GCA_963653505.1 uncultured Prevotellaceae bacterium | reverse complement strand
AAGTATAAGAGAATTCACAAGGTTCGATTATTTTAATTATTTTGTAAAACTACCGCTCAAACAGCTAGAAAAGATAACGCAGGAATTAATATGACAATAATACGAAGATTAGTCATGCGATTATCTGAAGCTAGTGATAATCCTAAAGATAAGAAATTAAAATATTTCATGAAACATTGCATCACAGATAATGACTTCATGTTGAAGTGCCTTTTGATGACCAAATAATTAGATATCAATAGACATTAAATCATTTTTAATTGATAAAATTCTTATAAAAATTAGATTTTTGTTTAAAATTATCAAAAAAACATTCAAACGGGTAAAACGGGCTTATATTCTTGCGATTGCCATAATAATTCATTGTTTTAATTCAAAACTATTTAAAAATTATTTATAATTTATATAATATAACTACTTCTTGAAAGGAGGTTAATATTTATGGACGAATATCGTTATGAACCTGGTCCTGATACTCAGGCAAGTATGAATAACAAATCTACAAATTCTATTTTAGGCAAGAAGGTTAAAGAAGATGTTGGAACTAGCTCAAGTGATGTTTCGATGACTAAGGTCTTTATTTGGCTTGGTATCGGACTTCTCATCACTGGTGTTATCGCATTTGGATTACCGTATCTATTCACAGCTATCACTGATGGATTTACAAAGAATGTTGAAAGCATCAGCAAAACAGTTATCGCATTGTTCATCGTGTCAATCATCTTAATGATTCCATCAGCCATTGTGATGGCAGTCAAAGCCGGTGCTAAGAATGCTACTGCGATGAAAGTTGGATACTTCGTATACACCATTGCAATGGGTATGTTACTTTCCACTTTGCTTCTCGGTGTTTATGTCTTGACTTATGATCCAACTGATAAGAACGCATTATTAAATCCTACATTCGTATCAACTGTCTCAATGTCATTCTTCATCACTGGTGGATGCTTTGTTTTGATGGCAGTCATTGGTGCATTAACTAAACATATGAATGCTGCAATTCCAGTTGTCGCAACTGCCTTTATCGGTGTTCTCATCATGTCAATTGTCAATTTCTTCTTAAGAGTTGAAATGATTTATTGGATTATTGACTTTGTTGTTTTTGGCGTTGTTCTTCTTATCACTGCAATCGATATGCACAATATCAAGAAAATTGTCGATTCTTCAAAAGGTGCTTTAAATGGTACAAATCTTGCTATCTACTGCGCTTATTGTCTCTATGTAGATTTCATCAATATCTTCATTCGTGTTCTCTATTACGTTTTGATCATATTAGGAAAAGATAAATAAAAATAAAAGTTGTTAATGAGGTATTTAATCGCTTAAATGCTTATTAACAACTTTTTTGTTTGTCTATATTTTAATGGAGAGTTATTTTCTATTTGAGTTAAAATTGAAATTTTGAAAATCGGAAACAATTATCTTTGAAATTTAACTCGAACATAGTTGAATTTATCGTATAGTCTTTTAAGTGTTGATCTTTAACTCCGTCTGTATATGTATATCCATCTTCTTCTGCAAATTCGCAAAAAGTAAAGAAAACATATCTATATTCTGATTCTTTTTCTTTTTCTAAAAATTGTTTAATTGGCATTTTTATATCAAAGTCGTAAAATGAGTTAGTCATACCATAATTATTGTAGTAAAAGAAATGATTATTATAAAATTCTTCGGTTTGTTTCTGAATAAAAAATGGAGTTCCTTGTTCTTTAGGGTCATCAGGTTCTGGGTCAGGATCCATGTGTAAATCATGATTGTAGAATGTGTATTGAATTGACATGTATTTTTCATATGTTTTTAATCTTCGCCAAAAACCTAAATTAACTGTGAACTCAACATATTCATCATTGATGCTATGCCAAGCTTCCCTATTTTTTTCATATAAATTAAAGTAATAATTTCCATTATCTTGATCATCGAATTCTTCTACCCAATTATCACAATAAAATATATTTGTCTCACATGCATTTGTGTTTTCACTTGATTCACTAGTAGATTCACTTGTTTTTGAATTGATACTAATTGGTATTTGTTTTGAAACATCACTAGTGCTCTTATAGGTTGAGGTAGTATCACAGGAAGTTAATAATATACTTAAGAAAAGTAAAAAAGGTTTTGTTAATTTCATAGAATTGCTCCTTTCAATTTTCAAGACATTTAATTGATAAAAGGCATGAATTATTCGTATTTCTAAGGTTTATACTTGCATCGTAAGCACAAACAAATAGTAAATATGGACGACCTGCTGATAGTTTTAAAGTTAACTGTGCGTTGGTTCCATTAAAGTCATCATTATAGTCAATATCTTCTCCATTTGAATATCCGTAATGATAATCAAAAAGATATAAATAATTGTCGAATGTGCTAGTTAGGTCAATTTGATATTGTTTGTCGCTCACAGGAACAAAACATAGGACCTTTGAATTGTATTGATTTATTTCTAATTCGAATTCGAAATTTCTTTCGTTTATTCTATATATATCATCAAAATTATTAATTTGTGAATCAAAATTTGAAGAATATCCATCAAATTGCGAAACGATTAATCTAGTATCTCCAACCAATTGAATATTGCGTGCTGTAATTTTTACTTTAAATCTGAAGGCTGTTGATAATTTTAAGTTTAAAAGAGCGTTGGTTGATGCACCAGAATTATCATTGCTACCTAATTGTGTACCGGTTGTTTCATTGTAGATAGACATTTGCGTATCTAAATCACCTAATGTTTGAAATAGTTTTTTTCCTGTTGTCGTAAATCTAATTGAAAATGTTGCAGTTGATCCTGGATAAATCTTGAAATCTTTCTCGATAAGTCTTGTTGATTCTTCATAAGTAAAACTTTCTTTAACATTGATTATTGGTTTATCGAAATAATAATATTCTGATGAATAAATAAAATCTGCACTATTTAAACCACTTGTTGAAAAGATTCTGATTCTAAATTGTTTGCCATATGTTGATAGTATTTTATTCCACACCGATTCACTTATCGTATATTTTCTTGTTTGACCAGAATAGGTACGATGTATTGTCGTATGAATTATTACACCCCAATCATTAGATATTTCAATTTTATTTGTTCCATATGATTTGTATTCACTCCATTCTATAGTAGGCGGAGTAGTTAAACCAGTTATTGGACTACATTTTATATTTGTTGGAGCCATACCATATTCTTCTAATAATTTAGAAAAATCATTTGAATTTATTGCTGTAGAATTTAAAACATATTTTGAAAATTCATAAAAATTTTCTGCATTACTATCGGCGACTATATTCCGGAATTCTTGGTGACCTAATGATATATTATCAAAATTTTCATTTGTATCATCAAAAAGGTCAAATAGCACATACATAATATCTCTTTCGCCATATTCACCATATTTTATATTATCTTCCAAATTCTCTAAGCTATATGTCCAATGTATATTTGAGTAATTAGGAGCATCATAATTATCATCATTTATATATGGAATTCCAGTCAATTCATTCGCATAATATTTGGTTACTAGATTTGCATATACAGTTGGCCATGATTCAGCCCAATTTAAATTAAAATCCTCGCTAGGTTTAGAGGAAGTGTGTTTGCCACCGACTTTTTTATCTACTATTTCTAACATATGTTGTAAGTGATGACCATATTTATAGACTGTCAAATTATTTGATGACGTTATTAGCACAATAATTTAAGCTGTTAT
>CAVJWL010000088.1:0-3731 GCA_963653505.1 uncultured Prevotellaceae bacterium | reverse complement strand
CTAGAAGATTAAACTAATTTGCTAATATCTCCTTCATATAAGATGTAAATCTACAGCTAAATACTACATTCTGAGGAGACTATGAATGATTTAAGGGACTAGAGAGAACAAAATTCAGCGATAAAAATTTTGAGTTCTTTAAATCTAGGCACAAAACCATCAAGGCATGAAACTAGCACTCTTGATTTTCGGCTTAGTTACGGGATTTTTGGTCTTTATTCAAGAACTAATAAGCCTTTTTATGACTGAGTATAGAGTGGTAATTTTTCCAAAAAAGTGAAATTTATAGTGGAGAAGAAATTTCCACTACTGATTGGAGGTTTCTTCCACTACTAACTAAGATTTTTCAAGCTATTTTTAATGAAGTCGACCTCTCAACTTCCACTACAATTTTTAGAACGCTCTTTCGAGTAGTGAAAACTAAGAAATTTTCCATTACTACCATTTAAGATACTTACAAGGTTCAAGCTGCAGACATAAAAATAAATAAAGAATCCTCCACTGCTCATTCTCTAATTTATCAAGACTCATCCATTTGAACTCGCCATTCATGAATTAGTTTACCTTATTCGTCAGGTTGGAGGTTCGTTTATTGATTAAATTTTTAGATACATATTCTTTATCATCTCAAGGGAATTAAGAAAAGATTAGGCATTGTTAGCCTGCTGATTACATGAATCAAGCGACACAAAAAGCGGTTCAAGATTTCGTCCGCAGCCCCAAACGTATTTTTTCATAATATTTCCTTTCCGAAGCAAAGGCTTGGTCCCTTTTTTACCAACATTGACCAGACATGCGATTGATACGGGCGTAGGAGATGAATCCTGCCCAACTTTCTAGAACTGGAGGTGATATGGGGAATGACGGCCAATCACAAAAGCTGGTGCTAATGCCCAGTAAGAATGAAGTCCGTTTCCTTAACCCATGGCTTCTTCACCTAAATAGGAAAGATGGTCATCTCTTCCATTCATCACCAACAGAATATACATGTTAATGGTATCATAGAAATATTGAAAAAGGGGCAACGAGAAAATGTTGGCAATTCTCGTCTTTCCCGCAAGCATGGAAGGCGGCATTAAGGGCAAAATTCGCAGTAGCATTCGCAATAATTTTGATTTCGGTTTTGGCTTGGAAAAGTACAAGAGCGACAAGATGGCCACATAAAATCACAAGGGAGATTTTCTCAATGTTGAAAATCCTCTATATTATTTCAAAAAGTAAAATGTTCTACAAAAGCAGTTAGCAAAGCACCATTTGTAGAGTATAATATTAGTGAGGTGAGATTATGCAGCTAATATATTCGATTTTAGAAGATGAAAGAAAACGAAATGAATATATGTTAGAGAAATATGAAAAGGAATTGTCACTTTTACCCAAAGGAAAGATAACGCCTAAAATTACAAAAGCAAACACATATTATTATTTGAAATACAGAGACGGTCAAAAGGTGTGTGCGAAATATATTGGTATGAACGAGGAAGATATTGCTCTTGTTGCAGAACAGCTTGAGAGACGAAAGGTTGTTGAGGGGCTTGTCAAAGAGCTAAAAGCAGAGCAAGCAAAGATTAAGAAAATGGAGGCGATTGTATGAGAGTATATCACGGCAGTCTTGTTGTTGTGGAAGAGCCCAAAATAAGAATTGGCGACAGATATTTGGATTTTGGATATGGCTTTTATACCACGAAAAACAAGGAACAAGCTATCAAATGGACAGTAAAACAAAAGAATAGAAAAGGAACAAATATTGGATATGTTTCAATGTATGACTTCAATCTTGAAAAGGCAGAAGATGAATTGAAAATTATTCATTTTGATAAGGCAGATAAGGAGTGGTTGGATTTTGTTTCAGTCAACCGTAAAGGACAATGCCAAGAAACATACGATATTGTCATAGGCCCTGTTGCTGATGACAGTGTTTATGAAGTCGTTAGATTCTACGAAATCGGCGTGTATGATATAGAAGAAACATTAAAGAGATTAAAAGTCGAGAAACTCTATAATCAAGTATTGTTCCACACTGAAAAATCTTTAACATACTTAAAGTTTATAGGAGCGGAGGAAAATTAAATGAACAAAGATAGATTTTCGGCTTTAATGGCTATGATGACGCCTGATATAATCAGTAAGATAATGGACAAATACGGATTAGACGAAGATAAGGCTATGGCATTGTTTCATAAATCCGAACTTTACAAGGCACTTGAAAACGAAGATACGAAAGTGTGGCAGTATAGTTCTGAAATGATCGTTGAATTATTCGACAGAGAAATGAAAGGGAATTTGGAATTTCCGGAGGTTTAACATGAGCAAAACATTACAATTCAAAACCTTTTGCTTTGAAATGTATAAAGCAGAAAAAGGTATGACGGGTATTATGACCCAAGAACTATTTGAGAAATACAAAGTGTTTGACTACCTTGATACTTTCTACGAAGTATTACACACCACAGGATACAGATATATTATCAATGATATTGACTTATATATCGAAGCTCGTACAAACGGCACAAATCAAAAATCGAATATAGAAGTTTAACGAACCGAACGACACAAAATCTGTTACTGTCATGATAAAAGAATATCATAAGATAGTAGCAGTGAGTTTTATTTGATTGATTCTTCACTCAAATCTGCAAAAACTGGAACAAAGCGTTTAAAATGCTTCTTTTCTTAGCTTTGAGTACTGTCCATTCCATCAGTGGAACATCGAATAAGAGTTTTTATGTTATTTCATTTGAGTAGCGGAGCTATTTTAAAGGCAAAAAAACTAAATACTACATTCTGATGAGACTATGAATGATTTAAGGGACTAGAGAGGACAAATTTCAGTTTTAAAAATTTTAAGTTCTTTAAATCTAGGCACAAAACCATCAAGGCGTGAAACTAGCACTCTTGATTTTCGGCTTAGTTACTGGATTTTTGGTCTTTATTCAAGAACTAATAAGCCTTTTTATGACTGAGTATAGAGTGGTAAATTTTTCCAAAAAGAGTGGAATTTATAGTGGAGAAGAAATTTCCACTACTGAGTGAAGGTTTCTTCCTCTACTAATCCAGGTATCTCAAAACATTTCGGGTGAAGTCTACCTCTCAACTTCCACTATTATTTTACCATTTATAGAAGGCTCCTTTGAGCAGTGAAAAATCTTTTTATACTCATTTTTTTGAAAATAACGTTATTAAAGACGTTTATTTCTTATTTCCTTTGAGATGACATCCTTAATCCATTTCTGCATCGCTAGTGCGATGGGATGATTGAGTTTTGTCTTGGCATCGCCATAACGCCATCGGATGACATTTGATGTTATTGATTATCGTTTTGTTGCTAAAAAGCAGTTCTGGTCTATAGTTCTTATTTCTGAATTCATCTATGAATCTTTGCTCTTTTTCATCTATTGTTATCATTGCCTTCAAATAGTTGATGACATTTGTTTTCGCCTCATCCAAATTGAACTTATCAGTCTTTGCAAGGACAAGTCTTAGCTGAGTTTTGTATTTCTTGAAATTTATGTTTTCAATTTTCTCAAACGAAATATCATCTATGTCTTGTTCGCCACCAATCATGTTGTAAAAGATCAGGCATTTCCTTAATAAGTCACTATCATAAATGATTTCGTTGCTAATCATTTTATCCACATCATATAAATCCCTTGGTGTGGCTCTAGATAGCAGCGCATTAATCTTGCTCGCGTAAAGCTCGGTGGAGTTCAAGACCAAAATTTCAAAGCTATCGA
>CAVJWL010000087.1:0-4205 GCA_963653505.1 uncultured Prevotellaceae bacterium | reverse complement strand
ACGCTGTTCCCAAGAGTTAGCAAACCAACTTAAGTTAGAAATCTTTAGGAGATTTTCCATCATCGGTTTTCCAAAGTACATTACCACTAGCAGGGCTTCCCGATACGAAAGCAGCCGCTGCTGAAGGGCTAGTAAATAAGATATCGGAAATAGTTACATCATTAAAAATGCTATGCTCGTATTTCTTTCTATTCTTTTCGATTGCAGTATCTTTTGCACTAGGTTTAATATCGCCAGATATTTGGCTATCGCTTAACAAAACAAAGCCTTCATCAGTTAATATTCCTTTAGCTTTATAAGTTTTGCCTTGATAATTAAAGATGATCTTCTTTTCGTTTGAATTTTTTTCATTAACTATGAGTGGTTCAAATGCTTTATTACCTAATACGCCCATTATAATTTTTGCGTATTCAATGAATTCTTTTAATTCAGACTCTTTTTCTTCAGTAACATGCCCAATATTAGGATCATTTCCGTTATTTACTTCAAATCGTTTAGCTTCTTTAGCTAAATTAGTGAATTTATTTTCTAGATAGCTTATTTCGGTAGGTCCAAATGAATCATTTGTCGTTGTGAAAGCAATAGCTTCATTCCAATATGAATGATATTTTTCTTTGTCGTTCTTCTTATGCTCAAGTAAACGTAAAAGAATACCTTCACCATTCTTTCTAGTAACAGCTTGACCAACGTAGATAGTTGGAAGTCCAGTATCTTCATTACTGCCTAAAAGAAAATATATACCAGATTGTTTTAAGTGATTTACTATATCTCCACCATTTGAAGTACAATCTTCTAATTTTTGTCTTGGTATTTTATAGGCAACACCAGTCCAATTTTGCATTGTGCATTTGATTCTTCCGGTTGAAGTTCCATCAATTAAAAATATATTCATTGATTTGCTGGGCATAAAATAACCTTCTTTCTATTTTATAAATCGTATCCACCTTTTATGATGAAATCTCTAGCTAAATTTTCTGCTTTATTTACAGCTAAAGGTTTTGGTATTTTTTTACCTTCAATAGCTGAAAAATACTCTAATGCCTTGTCTTTATCTAAAGTGCTAGCCAATTCATCAAACCTTCCATATGCATTAAGATTTGCTTCTGTAGGTCGTTCATTTACTAATTTTCTTAACAAATCCTCATCATAACCTATCTTTGATGCAAACTTGTGTATTTGATCGTTCTTTTCTTCATCTTTATATTGGTTTATATAATCGTTGAATGTTTTGTTATCATCTTTAGCAAGTTTAAGAGTTCCATTTTGAATATCAAAAAGGATTTGATTTGCATATTTCTGATCTTCAGAAGATAGAGTAGGAAAAGATTCATGAAGTTGTTGACTCAATTGATTCACGATATTTTCTTCTTCTCCATCGTATAAAGCAGAAAGCCATTTTTTGAATTTGCTATTCAAATAATCAGAATCAATTTTATCTGTTTGAATTTCAATAGCTGTGGCATCTATATCAAATAAAGTATCTTCTTTCTTATTTGGATTCGTTGAAGGAGAAAATAATTCTTTATAACGTTGGGCTAAAATTTTGTATGTTCTTTCATCAAATTCCATTTTCACAATGGTATCATGGCCATCATGTTCAAAATTGTATGTATCTTTATCCCATACAAAGCCTTGAATAATAGCTGCATTGATTAATTTAGCAAATGTAGCAAATTCCTTTGCAAATTTAGCCTTTTCTTCACCACTTAAAGGATCAATGGTTGAAAAATTGCTGATATTTGCACCTTCAAAAATAGATTTAATCATCAAGAATGTAGCATTCATTGAATTCAAATTCTTTTCTAATTTTTCGACGAAGATACCATAAGGATTTGAACCTGAATAAAGTTCGAATGCTTCTTCCATTCTCTTTTTCATTGTATATGGATATCTATACCATTTAACAATACCAAAAGGTTTATCTTTTCCAAAAATTCTATTAGTTCTTGAAAATGCTTGAACTAGATTTTCAAATTTCAACAACTTATCTAAATAGAGCGTATTAACCCACTTAGAATCAAATCCAGTAAGCATTTGATCAACAACAATTACTAGATTTAATTGCATTTCAGGATGTTGCTTTTCGATTCCAAGATATTCTTTCTTATGAGAAAGTCTTTTAGCCACATCCTTTTTATAGCTTTGATATTTAGGAATTGTGAATGTTTGATTGAAGTTCATATTGTAATCTTCAAGCATTTCTTTTAATGCATCTTCTTTCGGGATTGCATTACCATCATTTCCTATTGATTCATCAAAGACTCCAGCAATTTTAAGGATAGGTAAGCCATCTTTACCCATCAATTGTTTAAAGATGTGATAATAGTCACATGCTTCTTTAATTGATGAGGTTGCAAAAATAGCGTGGAATTTATTATTTACGCTTAAAGTTTGCCAGTTCTTTAATATATCTTTTCCAACTTGATATGGATGTTGTTTTTCTAATGGCTTAGGTAGAATACCGTTTTCTAGGTCACCTTTATCTAGTCTATATTGAGATACATCAATATAATCCTCAATGCCTTTGATATATTTGCCATCATCAGTTTTATGACCGACCATAGGTAATCTAAGAGTCTCTTGATACTTGCTTTGCTTTTTAGGATCTGACATTGCTTCAGAAACGCTTGATGCGTTTGCTTCTTTTAAAGCAACAGCAGTCCTAATCTCCGAATCAGTGAATGTTAAAACATATGAAGGATCAAAGCCAAGAACGTTGCCATCCCTTATACCATCTGCGATTGAATATCTATGAAGTTCATTTCCAAAAACAGTAGTTGTAGTGTTGTCGTGCTTCTTGTTATCTTCATAAATAGGTGTACCAGTAAATCCGAAATATAAAGCTGTTGGGAATGTTTTCTTGATGTCAGCTAACATTTCACCAAAAGTCGATCTATGGCATTCATCAACAATGAAGACAATTTTCTTTTTGTTTATCTTCTCTATATCTTTAGCATTAACGCCTTCGTCAAGTTGGATGTTACTCATCTTTTGAATTGAGGTAACAATCAAAGTATTAGCAGTGTCATCGCTCTTTAGTTTTGAAATTAATGCGTATGTGTCTTCAGTTTCTTGTATATCTTCTCTATCGTCTTTAAAGTTTCGATATTCTCCAGCAGATTGAGTTCCTAGTTCTATTCTATCTATTAAGAATACAACCTTATCTGAACGTTTAGATTGGGCAAGAAGCTGAGCAGCCTTAAAACTTGTCATTGTCTTACCTGATCCAGTTGTATGACAAATATAACCACCAAGTCTATCTTTAGCAGTCCATTCAGCTTTCTCAACTCTAGAATTAATAGCCTCACATGCATAGTATTGATAGCTTCTCATTACCTTCAGGATACGATCACCACTATCAGGAACCGTATAGAAGCCAATAAGCTTATGAGCCATAGGTATTGATAAAAGATTTTCAACATTCTTATCCCATGTTGTAAATGGCTCATTGTTCTTATCCGCCCATTTAAAATAAAATTTGTCGTTGAAAAATCCTTCTTCACCAGGATTAGCGAAATACTTAGTTTCTTCTGGATTCATCGCAACAAAAACCTGAACAAGTGAGAATAATCCCGAGAATACATGCTCATTGGAATATTTCTTAATTTGTTCTATTGCTTGAGAGACTGGAACTCCAGATCTTTTTAATTCAATATGAATAAGAGGCATTCCGTTAATTAGGAGCATGATATCCCCTCTTCTATCTTTTAACATCGGGTCTCTTGTTTTAAAATTTGGTTGTTCACATATTTGATATACGCTCTTTCCACCAGCAATTTGATTTCTATCGTATATATCTAAAGGGACTTCTTTTCCTAAATGCAAAGGATCGTTTGGATTATCACGTTTAATGTATACAGTTTTACCATTAACAAATTTGTTTAGGTTTAACGGACTTTTCAGTTTTTTTATTTGTTCTAATAATTGAGATTTTTCACCATCAGTAAGTGGTTGATTATTTAATCTATCAATACCTTTATTATTGTTATATAGAATTTCAGCCCAATTATCGATTAATTCTTCTTCAGTTTTATTCTTGAGTATATTCTTACTCCAGCCGTGTTCTGTTAGTTTTTTAATAACAGCGGCTTCAAATTTTAATTCGTCATCGTAAGCCATATCTATCCCTCCTAGCAAAACATCTTTTCAAGAAGAGCTTTTTTCATATTTTTTAGCTTTTCACACTTACGCTGATGAAGGGTGAT
>CAVJWL010000086.1:0-4291 GCA_963653505.1 uncultured Prevotellaceae bacterium | reverse complement strand
ACGGAGTAAAACGGAGTAGAACGGAGTAAAACGGAGTAGAACGGAGTAAAACGGAGTAGAACGGAGTAAAACGGAGTAGAACGGAGTAAAACGGAGTAGAACGGAGTAAAACGGAGTAGAACGGAGTAAAACGGAGTAGAACGGAGTAAAACGCAGTGGAATTTAACATATCCAAAATGATAAAATATCAAAGAAAGTGTAAAGAGGGTGTTAATGATGCTACCTGAAATTCTAACAGTAGAATATTTAACAACAGAAGAAGAAGGACAATATTTAGATAGAAAAAGCGCAAGAATCAAACCGAGTGATATCGCAAGACATTTGGTTGCTTTTGCAAATGCTAATGGAGGTGTTCTTGTTATCGGAATTGAAGATGATGGAACAATAACTGGTTTTAATAACAATTTTTCTAAATCAATCAACGATTTTTTAGAAGTTCCATTTTCATTATGCAAAGGAAAAATAAACGTTACTCATGAAATCAGAAAAATAGTGATTAACTCTAAAGAAGATTCTATATTATTACTTTTCATTGAACCTAGTGATAATTCCGTAATTAAAACAATAGATGATAAAGTATATCTTCGAGTAGGTGACAAATCAAAATTACTGAACCATGAACAAGTGACTCAACTCGAATATGATAAAGGTGAGCGAATATTTGAAGATATTATCGTTGAAGATTCAAGCATAGATGATGTTGATTTGGAATTACTTAAGAAATATAAAGATAAATTAGGAACCTCTTTATCTTATGAAGAAATTCTAGACGCACGAGGATTAATGAAAAAAGGTCATTTAACAAATGCTGGAATACTGCTTTTCGCTAAATTCCCTACTAAATTCTTACCAAATGCTCGTTTACGTATTCTTAAATTTGACGGGAACAAATTTGAAACAGGTCAGAGGTTAAATGTTATAAAAGAAATCAATTACGAATGTGCAATTCCAAAAATAATAGAAGATATTAAAAAAACTATAAATTTGCAATTACGCGAATTTCAATATCTTGATGATAATGGAAATTTCAAAATCATTCCTGAATATCCTGAATTCGCATGGTTTGAAGGAATTGTAAATAGTTTAACCCATAGAAATTATTCTATAATGGGTGATCATATCCGCGTCTCATTGTATGATGATCGATTAGAAATTTTCAGTCCAGGAAAGCTACCTAATATTGTAACTTTAGAAAACATGTTAAATACCCGTTATTCTAGAAATCCGCGAATTGCCCGCGTTTTAAGTGAATTTGGTTGGGTTAAAGAGTTAAACGAGGGTGTTAAAAGAATCTACGATGAAATGCAACTATTTTATCTTAAGTCACCAACATATTCAGAACCAAATGGAAATTCTGTTTTATTAGTTTTAGAAAATAGTATTACTTCTAGACAATTAAGAAATGAAGATAAAATTTCTTCCATTTTCAGTCAAGAAATATTACAATCTTTAAATGAGCATGAAAAAATAATTCTTCAATATTTATTTAACAATAAAACTGTTAGCTTAAAAGCTGTTAAAAATATTATTGGCAAAGGCGAAACATTTTCTAGAAAACAACTTAAACATTTAGAAGAATTATCTATTATTGAATGGCATGGTAGCAATCAAAAAGATCCAACTCAGTATTACACATTAAAGCGCTAATTAATTCATTAAAGATTACTTGTTTGATTTTGCTATCTTTGTCAAGATAATTCTTTACTGTTTTCGTTGCAATCTCAGTAGCACTTTTCCATGAAGAATTAAATACTCCCGTAGACAAACATTAACAAAAACAACCCAACATTTGGGAATTGCACGCATTTATGATTACATCACTTTTCAAAGTGATAAAATTGTTCTACTAGATATATAATCTCAAATCTGATTTTACGGATGATAAGCTTTTTGACATTGTATTTTTCCATAATGATCCTGTTCAGCAAATATTCTTTTTTCATCAAATCCTACTTATAAACCTGATGATTCACATTGGTAGTCAGCACACAATACGTCTTACCATCCGTTTAATATGCATGTGTTAATGAGCATTCTAAATTGCAAAAAATATCAATGATATTTTTTTTAACTCATACTGAAAGCTTTCTTACTATCTTATTTACAAATTTCATCAATCCACATAAATAATTCTTCTAAATCATAATCACCTGCATGAGGAATATTCCAAGGCAGGCAATAATCAACTTGAACATTTGCTTCTTTTAATTTCAAAGCCAAAATAGTTGGAATTGCTAAACCACCATCTCGATCACAAGATCCGTGTCTTATACGAAAATATTTTGCTTTGAGAGCATTCTCATCCAAAATATAATTCATCGGATTCATCATTCGTATGATTTTTTTTTCTTCCATTGGAAGTTTGTTCTTCACGTCTTTTAATTGACTGTAGGATGTGAAATGTTTTGTTCCAAATAAATCATTTTCACCAGATTTACCATCAACATCATCAAACGCTAAAGCTGTTTTCATTCTGGTAATATCTTTTATATAGCTTTCAAAATCAATATCAATTACCTTACCATTATCTATTTTCAACCACTTCTTATCTGTCACTTTTGAATCATCAACTTGACGCGTTCGTTTTGCCGGAGAATCTAATTCTTTTTGGGCAGATTGAATGACCAACATTTTTAAATATTCTTTAAAAGAGCCATTTCCATTTTCATCTAAAGTAAGATATTGATCATCAACCTTTAGATTTAAATCATTTAAATAAGGAATAAATTCTTTGGCAACATCATTAGAATATTGAATCTGTTCTTCACTCATTCTTCCATCATTATTGCTTAAGATTGGGCGTCCCTCCTCATCCATTTTCATATTTTTACGGAAATAATCATAAACATGATTAAATTGCCATTCATACGCCATATCTTGATGATCTAAATTTGTAATCGGACAATAACAAGAACATGCAAATACTGCATCACTTGCTTTGTATGCACCAATCATTTCTAACTCTGATTCATAATCAGGATGATTTGCACTACATCCAACTAAAGCACTTAGTGCACCGCCGGCACTTGTACCATTCAAAATAATCTGGTTCTTATTTCCAGGCAGTTCAGAATCAAAGTATCGCAAGAACCGAATTACAGCTTTATAGTCAATGATACATGCAGGTGCCTTACCAACAAAATGGCCTTCACTATCTTTTTGTTCACGACCTCGAATGGATGGACTAACAACAACATATCCATGTTCTATTGCTTGAAAAATAGAATTGAGTTGTCCATGTTTATCGTAACCAGGTTCCATAATTTTTCCTGATAAATATCCTCCAACACTATTAGGTATGAAGATTGGAATATTTTTTAGATTTGATTCAGAAACTTGATCTGACACATAGATATTTAGTTGATGAATATTTCCAATTGGTTTTTTTACGTAGATTAGATTCCGATAAGCACGAATGACTATTTTTCTTTGATCTAATTCATATTCTTCTATCTGATAGTTAAAGTTCATTCTTTTTCCTCACTTTTTTATATCTATTTTTTATCAGAAAAGAACAGCACCAAATAGATACTGTTCACAAAATTGATTATTTTTTTATTTAACCATTTTGTCCTAAAAGTACTTGTTTCTGTTAAGCACATTGTTATTACTTATATTCTTACTACAGTTTAACATATTTTAGGCAAGAAATCCCACACTTCTAAAGGATGCTAGTAATTACGCATGAAATTCCACCGATTATGGAGTTTCATTTTTTTGTGCTTTCAAAATATAGTATATACGTGTATACTATAAGTATGAAAACCAAGATTAGCTACCCTGATTGGGCTGAAAAATATCGCACTAAAGGTAAAACAATTCGAAAAGTTCGTAATGGCTATGGATTGTATGAATGCACTTCTATCTATGTACCTGGTCAAAAGTATCCTAAATCCGTTCAAAAGTATTTAGGCATGATTACTGAAAAAGATGGATTTGTTCCTAAGAAATCTATTTCTGATTATCAGACGCATTCCATTGAATACGGACTCAGTCATTTCATCATCACCAACTTTAAAAGAGATTTGCAGCGTTCAAGTTACAATTCCAATATGGATGTCATCACCTTAGGTATCATCTTCTATATTTTCGGTTCCATTGATCCTGTTTTCTTATCTTCTTCATATATTTCCATTCACTACGAAAAAGATCTTTCTAAAATCGCAGATTCTTTTTCTATTAGAAGAATCAAAGCTATTTCCAACAAAATAAATACTCTTTTAAAAGAAAAGATATCAGATGAATCTGATAGATTGATTCTCACAAAACTTCTTTCCATTTGCACCATTCC
>CAVJWL010000085.1:0-4548 GCA_963653505.1 uncultured Prevotellaceae bacterium | reverse complement strand
ATCTTAGCACTTACATCTGCTCCAGTTGTACTTACATAGAACTTACATCTATTTCTAATTGTTACAAATGGACGAATACTCTGTTCTGTAATGTTATTAGAAATATCTATTCTTCCATCATTCAAGAATTCAGTTAATTCTTTTCGATTATTTAATACATATCGTATCGCTTCATTCATACTGTGTCTTCCAGTATTTAATGTTTCAAGCCATGACAAAAACTCTTCAAACTTAGGTTTGATCTCTTTCTGTCTTATCTTAGTGATGTATTCTATGCGTTTATCAAAATCTTTGTACTTCTGTGCAGCTCTATTTTCTGCTTCAGTATTCATTTCAAAGATTTTTTGATATTTTGCAATTGCGATTGTTTCTTCAGAAGTCTTTCTGCCACTACCTTTTGGTAATAGCTTATATGCTTCTTTGAATTTTCGTAACGCATGCACATTACACATAGTCCTTGTTATGCCTTTGACTTTGTTATATCCAGCATAGGCATCTGTTGTTAGATATCCACTATATCCATCAAGGAATTCTTTTGGATTATCTCCTTTACGAGAATCCTCATAGTCATATAGCACAATCGAATCTGTCCATTTAGGACTACGGTAAACAAACATATACGATGTACTCGTTGCAGGTTTTCCTTCTTCATTTAAACATTGTGTGAAGGTTTCATCCGCATGTATGACAGGATACTTTAATAAATCCTCTTTCATTAAGTTGTATATTGGTTCTAAATACTTTCCCGAACTTAGAATCCAATTACACATATTCTGTCGAGGTATTACTACTCCATGTTTTTGGAAATGCTTTTCTAAAGCATATAGTGGAAGTCCTGCAGAGTATTTCATATCCATGATATAAGCTAATAACTCTGGAGAACATTTACTTCTATCAAATAAGAATGATGGATGACTTACCTTTACATATGTAGATTTACCTTCTTCATTTACTGATTGGCAATTTACACATTCAAGTACTGGTATTCTAGTAACACGTACATATACTTGTTCAGGAATAATCACTAATTCTTCTTTTTCTTCATATTTCTTGATTGTCATCTTTGATCCACAGTTAGGACAAATATCTTCTCCTTCAGGGATAGGTAATGTTTCAACTTTTCTTTCTAAATTATCATAAGAAATATGTTGTTCTTTTGGTTTTCTCTTACGCTTTTTGTAGCTCTCAACTTCTGTGTATTCACATTCTTCTTCAGCTACTTTAAGTGCTTCATCTTCAACATCATCGAATAGTGTAGGCATATCTATGACAATTGTATTTTTCTGTGATTGATATTTAGCAGCGATATGCTTCATATACTTTTCGTTAAGAATTGTATATTGTTCTTGTAAGTCTTTATAGTTTGCTTGAAGGTCAATGAACTTCTGTTTTAGTTCTTCATCTTTCTTAGCTAACTGGTCAAGTTTCTCTCTCATTTTCAAATATTCAGCGAATATTTCTTCTTTTGTCATCTCTTCAAAAAGTTTAATTTCTGCCATTTTTACACTCGTTTTTACATGTATTATTATACCATGAAAAAGTGCATATTTTAAGCATAAATACGCACTTTTTCGAAGATTTTATATGATTGGTTTTACCTCATGATGAGCGTGTTTTTGATTCAAATCTAGACCTGAAAGTAACCACTCTAATTGTCGTTCATCAATCATTAATGATTTTATTTCTTCTGGTGTTTTAGGCCATCTATATCTATCTTTTCCTAATAGCTTTTTTGTATGTAACCAAAATCCATTACTATCCCATTCAATAATCTTAATTGTTGTTTTAGTTCTATTACAGAAGATGAATAAGTTCTTAGTGAATGGATCCATATTCAAATCATATTGCACTATAGCACTACAACCATCAGCTGCTTTTCGTAAATCTGTATATCCAGTTATAAGATAAATATGATTAATAGAAGATAAATCAATCATAGTTAAATGCCTCTGAAATCTTTCTTAGTAGTTTCATATCTGTAGATTCAGTAACAGTTATATTACAGTTTCCAATTTGAACTTGAATAAATGATGATACTTGTGGTTCTGTAGCTACTGGAACAAGTTCAACAGCTTTTAAATTCTTTAGAGTCTGTTGTTTATTTGTAGAACAAGTATTTGTGCGTGTTGTTTTCTCCATTTTAAAAGGTCCTCCTTGGAATTCATTATCCTTCAAAGAAAACCTTACTTGTACCACGTCACTATTTGACGCTTACTATCAATCTTTTAAGCCATCTCCTTTACCACCAAATCCTACAATCGAAATTTCTAATGATATGTTAGAGAAACTTATCGAAGCAAACAAAAAAATAGCCTTACTAGAAGGTTTATCTTCTCGCATACCAAAAATGAAATTATTTGTTTCGATGTATGTTCGCAAAGAAGCCCTTCTTTCTTCTCAAATTGAAGGGACACAATGCACACTCGAAGACGTTTTAAACCCAATGCTAGATTCTAATACAAATCGAGATCTTAGTGATGTAGTCAATTATATACATGCTACAGAATTTGCTTTAAACAGATTAAAAACATTACCTATTTGTAATCGATTGATTAAAGAAACACATGCTGTTCTATTAGAAAATGTAAGAGGACAAGAAAAAAATCCAGGAGAATTTCGTTATTCACAAAACTGGATTGGTGGCCAAGGAAGTACGCTTAAAAATGCGCGATATATTCCACCAAATCCTGAAGATATGTTAAATGCAATGATGGATTTAGAAAAATATATCAATAGTGATGATTCGCTTGATCCACTTATTCAAGCTGCTCTAATTCATTATCAATTTGAAACAATCCATCCTTTTCTTGATGGAAATGGGCGCATAGGTAGGCTACTTATTACTCTCTTTCTTATAGAGAAAAAGATTCTATCCACTCCAGCATTGTATATTTCTTACTACTTAAAAACAAATAGAATAGAATATTATGATCGCATGAGTGAAGTACGCAAATCTGGCAATTACGAACAATGGATTATGTTCTTTTTACAAGCTATTATTGAATCATCAGAAGATGCTATTAATACGATTGATTCTCTTGTACAACTGCATGAGAAAAACATTCAATTATTTGAGCCTTATACAAATAGACAGCGTACAACTATTATAGAAGTTTTCAATTATCTTGAATCTAATCCTATAATCGACATTCAAAAGACAGCGACAGCTTTAAATCTATCCTACAATACTGTTTCAAAAGCTGTTTCTATTCTTATTAGTTTAAATGTTCTAGAACAAACTGATAAATTAGGTAAATCAAAAATATATTCTTATAAAGAATATTTAGACATTCTTCGTAAAAATACATATTAAAAACAGGATTTGTGCATATTTTGTACTAATCCTGTTTTTGTATCAATTATTTGATTTCACTTGTTTCAATTGTAAAAGTTACAGATGAAGTTGTCCCTTCTAATTTACCAATAAATGTGTCATAGTCTTGATCTAATTTCTTTAGATTTCGAATATTAGAAATAATATTTTTCATATTACTTCCAGAATATTTATTTAAATCACTTCTATTTTCATCTACTGCTTCATTTATTTTTCCGGCAAATTCATTTATAGCACTCATTAAATCTGGCATACTATCATTTAGTGAAGAAATCACATCTTTAAACGTAGAACACGCATCTGCTAAAGCTGACGCTCCAGATATCACTTTATTTTTTGTATCATTACTATCTATTGCTTTACATGCAGTTGCTAATTGCTTAGATGAATTAACAAGTAAATCATATCCTTTTATAAATTCTTCACTATTTAAGCCTTTCTTTAAAGCTTCCATATTTGCTTTTAGCTCTGTTAAACTCTCTAATGTTATGTTATTCAAATCACTATTTTTAATATTTGTAATAGCGACCCTAGTCGCATTATCTTCTGAGAGTTCTGATAAATCTTCTATATTTATCGCTTCTATTTCTGTTTTTAAAGCAATTAATGTATTGCAATAACTAATCATGACATTCAATAAGGTGTCAGTCGTTTCAATAGCTGTAGTTACATTCACTAGATTTTCGTTAGTAATCACATTACTTAATTCTGAAGCTAACGTATTTAATCCTGTTGTTAATGTTCCAATTTGCGATATATTTTCATCAAAAGATTTTGCCGCATCATTCAATTGACAAGCAGAATCATTTAATTTTCCTACTCCTTCACTTAGTGCGTTCCCTCTATCTTGTAATTTAGCCGTCGCATCTTGAATTTCATCAATCTTGTCATTTAACTCACTTAAATCATTGATGGAATCATTTAGTTCATTAATATTTTTATCTTCCAATTCTTTAAAGATTCCATTAGAAATAATTGTCGAAGTATACTCTAGCGTAAAATCTGTCACATCTGCCTCTAATGTTGCCGTGTCTGTTAGTTTCACATCATCAAACGTATCTACTGTATATAACTTCAAACTTTCTTTTAAACCAGGTTCCCCATATAGTGTAACAATCTTATTTCCAGAAAGATTAATGACTTTACCATTTTCCACGCTAATATTTGAGAACTTTTCTTCATCTAGCATAAACATCGTTAAACAAAGAAAAGGC
>CAVJWL010000084.1:0-4729 GCA_963653505.1 uncultured Prevotellaceae bacterium | reverse complement strand
AACGCGCTAGAACGTGTAGTTGGCTTTGCCTCTTTGCGACCTTCTTTTACAACTTGCAGGTCTCTAAAGTTGTATCACCTGGCTTAGTAGTTAGCTAAGACTGCGATAAAATTTAAATAAATAAAATACCTTATGTTCAAAACTATTAGAATTGAATTACCGCATTTGATTGATTAACTTTGTTCAAGAATTCATGAATTGAATTACTATTTTTCACCAAATCAGTTATATTTTCCGTAGATGATGTGTAAACATCTAGTTTATTTAATAGTCTAGAGAAAGTAGCCGCTTGTTCTGTATCATTATGGATTTGAGGAGAAACGAATATTGCAACCTTCTTTTTGTTGCATGGATTTAAATATTCTTTCAAATGACGAATTATAGGAACAATTTCATTATTAATTTGTTCATTTCTTCCTCGCATTAAAGAAACTTCAATTAAAGTAATGTTTTCATCATCCTCACAAATTATATCTGGTATACCACCTTTAGCAGTATGAGTAGGCATCCCCTCATCATCTACATTATAATTAGGGCAAACTATATATTTTCCAAATTTTTTGCATAATAAAACACTGATTAAAAGTTCATATCTCGTAGGTTTATCAATTAATCTTAGAATATTATCTTGCGAAGCTTGTTTATTTCCGCAAATTTCTAATTCTTTCAAAATTTCTTCATAACTATATTCATTGGCCATATTTTCTAAAGCATCTTGCTTGAGATTTGTTAAATCATCATGTTTTGCTTCAATTTTAACTAAATTCTCATCTAGAGAACCCATATAATAGATATAGTCTTCAATACTTGTAGACGAAAAATCTTGTACTTGAGGATAATTTTGAAGAATATAATCTATTTTTGAAGATTCTAATGTATTAATATCAATATAATTACCATTTCCTCGCAAAGAAATAACACCGGTGATTCTCATTTTTCTTATATATTCATCTACAGCTTCACCAGTAATTTGAGAAATCTTAAATCTTTTTTCTTGTTCATGCGTGGCTCCAAGCAAATTCAAACAGCAATCGTATACTTGTTCATCACTATAGTGTAAACCACCATTTTTTCTAAAATTAATAATATATTTTGTCAATTCATCAACGTTTGAATTAGGCCAGCAAATCAATAAAGAAATTTCCCCTCTTGATAATCCATGATATTGATTTGGTATCTCATTTTCTAATTTCTTTATTAAACTTAGCAATAAAATTAATGGCCTATTATGATTTAAATTTTTACAAAACGGATTATCGATTTGATATTTAGCCATCGCATTTAGCATTGCTGATTGTATTATATCTTCATCATATTCCCATCCTTCATAACTTGTAGGAGCTGAAGTAACGGCTTTTGCCATTAATAGACCTGATTCTGTTAATTTTATAGGTTCATTAATTGAATAATAAATAAAACCAAATTCTTTTAACAAATTATACCAAGTATCAAATCTACTTGGCCAACCATAATCAAAACCAGCTTCTTTGTGTTTTTGGGGAGATATATTTATTATTTGTTCAAGTTGTTTATCACTAAACTTTTCGTCACTATTATATATGCTTTTTAATACTGGATTATCCTTTTCTGGCATTGTTGCATATATTTTATTTCCTAAAACATTTTTAACAATGTTATGAATTGTATCATTTGTTAGAATTTTTCCATTAAAGTCCTTTATACAATATAAAAAATCTGCAATTCGATGTGGGTTTCTTATTGTAGTTGAAAATGATAGTGGTTTAAAAATTGCCTTTGCCATAATTTGTTACATATACCTCCTTAGAGTCTTTTTTTTGAGTATTATCATTGAAAGATATATAATTGCTTTTTATATCATAAACATTATATTTTCCCATCCAATTAGCCAAATACTCATTATGTCTTCCTTTGTGATTCAACAAATTTGTAATTCCCCATTTAACATTCTTTTTATCTAATTCATCTAAAAGAAGATAAAGCTTTTGTTCTTTATCATCATTCCAAAGAGAATTATATTCACTCATAGAAATCAAGTAAGGAGGATCAAAATAAACAAAATCATCATTTTCAAAGCGTTGTTTATTCAAAAATTTCTCAAAATCAAAATTAAAAAATTCAATATTTTTATCTATGATAAAACTAAAATAATTTTCTATTGCTTGCTTTACATTTTTATTAAAATCAACATTGCCAACAGGTAAATTAAACTCATGTTTAGAATTAAAGCGGATCATATGATTAAAGCCATAAATCAATAATATGTATAATAATTCAACATCTCGCCCTTTATTGTAATCGTTTCTTAATTCTATATATGAATTAGAATTATATTTTGCATAGTATGTTTTGGGATATTTGATTTTCAATTCCTTAGGAACATCATCAGATAACAATGAACACGATAAGTTGTATTTTTTGATTAGGTTTATAAGACGTTGAATAAATTCATCAGTATTATTTTTTTGATTCAAAAAATGAGAATGCAAATCAATAATATTTGAATCAATATCGTTCAGATAATATTTCTTAGCATTTGTATTTAAAAATGA
The DNA here is from genome assembly GCA_963653505.1 of uncultured Prevotellaceae bacterium. GTDB lineage: Bacteria > Bacillota_I > Bacilli_A > RFN20 > CAG-288 > Enterosoma. The sequence goes on along the minus strand of CAVJWL010000084.1, from coordinate 2,198 downwards.
ACTTCCACCACCAACAAATGGTTCAAAATAATTGTTGATATTTTCAGGAAATAGCTTTTGCAATTGCTCCATTAGTTTATACTTATCACCAACGTAAAAAAAAGGAGAACGTATAATCATCGGCTTACCTCCGTAATAAACAAGATTTCTTTATGATCATCGAAGGAGGTTTTACCAGTATTAAAAGCTGGGTGACTAATAGAATACATTTTTGTCACGCCTCTTTTTTCTAATGCCGTTTTTATTTCATCGAGTGTCATCTTATTTTCAGATGAACTGCTTTTAGAATTATATGTATTGTTATAAGAGACAACAATGTATTTTACATTTAAAGATAAAATTAAAGCTGTAAAGAAATCAATTGCTTTTGATTTGCAATATTCACTCATATTTTCTTCTTTGGGTTTTAATGCTGTTCCATAAAGTTCTGGCTTTTCCCATTTAGTAATATTTTCTAGAACATGATAAAATCTACTATATTGTCTTGATGAATAAGGTGGATCAATATAAGCAATGTCAGCATGAATTTTCGGAGCTAATGAATTAGCGTCTTCTCTAAATATTTCAATGTTCTTTTGTTTCAAATCAAATGGTGTGATCAATTCAAATTGAAAACTATCATTTTTTATAGGTTTTTTTATGTATGCATCGTAATGCCCACAGGTATTTGCACTTCTATCCAACGAATAGAGTAATGATGCTAACAGAATTGAATATTCTCTTTCATTTAATTCTTTTTTAATTTTTTCTATATACTCTCTTATATATCCTATTTTCTTTGCGTCATTGTGTGTGAAATATTTGTCAGTAAAATTCTTTGAAACATAATTTTCTCTTATCTTATTGGCATCTAAATTTGTAAATAAAATAAAATACTCATTCAACTTTTTTTCATCATATTTCTCATTTAAGAAAAATGCTTTATATATAACATTATTAGAATACAAAAAATCATTTATATAAAATGAATCATAATTTTCTAAATTAGAAGCTGTTACAATCCCTGTCCCTGCAAAAACATCAAAAAAAGAATGACAATCATTGCAATTTTCATTGATCATGTTATTAATCCATTCGGTAATTTTTAATTTACTTCCTGTATATCTTCTATTTCTTATTGAAAAAGCCATTTTCTACCACCTCAATTTAATCAATTTCAATTAATATTATAGCTTAATATCATATATTTGTCCATCGTGTTTATCCATCTAAACGTCACCTAGGTATCCTAGTGTTGGGACCTGTCTCAAAGTCGATTGGAGCAGAGTGCTCCACATCTCTTATCCTGTTTCGGTTTTAAGGGACTTCTAGCAGTGATTTTAAGATTTTTAAATGTTCTCAAATGTATGAATTCTTTTATCAGATGTTCTTTTAAAAGTATGTCTGATACCAAATTCTTCAAGCAAGATATCTTCGTACTTTCTAATTTCAGCACACACTGCATAAGGTTTCATTCCAATGCCATTCTCTTTCTTTAAAGCCTCAGATAACTCGCTAGAAGTGATACTAATTGGTCTTTCCATAGAGAGTATCCTAAACATCAAGAAGCTTTGATGAAACTGCTCTAAAAGTTTTTGCCTGTTCTCTTCCTCAATTGTAGCTTTCATCCTCCATATGCATTTATTCACTTCAAAATCGATTGCATATTCTTGTTCTTCAACATCTCTTCGTGTAATTGATAGAACAGCTTTAGAATCAGTTCTATTTTCTTTAGATAGGATCATAGTTGTATCAGCCACGCCCATAAGACCATTGGTTCCATTGATCATATTGTCGGGTATTTTATCTGACCAAGGGCAAGTTGTTCTATATCATTAATTGGTGTAGTAGAAACGTTATCTAAATACCATTGAATATAATCTGATGGTTTTAATCCATTGGCTATGCTTATTCAACTATTGTATACATTACACAAGTTTTAATCGCTCCATTAGGGTTTTCACAGAATAACCAGTTTTTTCTACCTACGGCGAATTTTTTTCGCCATAAGTTCTGCATTTTATGCTGAATTCGGAATAAAATGCCGAGAGGGCTGTAAAGCCTTTTGTGATCCAAAGAAAGGCATTTCAAACTTCTGGATCATATGCAGGAGCAACAATAACTACTAAGATATTTTCAATTATACAAACTACATTAATTAATGGAATTAATGTCGAAAAATATTTAAATTATGTATTTGAAAATATTAATAAAGAATC
>CAVJWL010000083.1:0-5213 GCA_963653505.1 uncultured Prevotellaceae bacterium | reverse complement strand
GCAGGTTTAAAAGCTCTAATATCTTCAGGAACAGTGTAATCACCCATAAATAAATACCTCGTTTTATATACATATCGTGTACATAATTATTATAACATTAGAACATTTAAAAACCAATGAAAAATGGCTAAAAATAAAAGAATTTAGCAAAAAATTTTAAAATATTGTGATTCAAATTTTATATGTACATAAGATTTCTACTTGTTATGGTATATCTACTTCTCAATTTTAGATTTGATGAATGGAATGAGTTTTTCTCTCAAGATTTCACCTGCCATCTTTCTCTTTTCAGGTGTCCAGCGATTAGCTTTTAACATCGAAGTAACGACTCTAAACCATGCTAATGGATATAGCCACTCTACATCTTCAATATGTTTACTCGCTTCTTCAATTGAACCATATCCAAAATAATATTTGATAAAGGAATGATAGACTCTATCAAGAGTTGTATGTGGTAATTTATAGAAATTGTTGATATCAACACTTCTATCTGGTGCAAATTCAAAGGTGAAAACAAGTCTTGAAATGTCAAAGAGATAGATACCAGTTGAGAATTCTCCCATATCAATGATTCTCAGTTCCCCATCTTGGAACATGACATTATTAGGATTTAAATCACCGTGAATACACGTAGTTCTATCCGGTACGATATCTAAGAATTTATAAAGATAATCTCTTTCTTCTTCAGTGATATCCGTGACATTTGGAATATCGACACGATTCAAATCTTTAAAAGTAGGAAGCAAAGCATCCTTTCCATCGATTGAATGAATCTGCTTGCACATCTCAGCATACAACTTGATATATTCATCAAAATGTGTGAAATTAGTATCTTCTCTTAAAAGTTCAGCGAGTGTTTTACAATTCAACAATTCATAAACAACACCAGATCTTCCATCGCATTCAACAATATCATAGGAGATTGCAGTAGGAACTCCCATGACAAAAGCTTTCTTTGCAAGTGATTTTTCTTTTTCAATCTCTTCCTTGCTGATATGTGGATAATAAAGTTTGATGATGGTCTCATCATCTAAACGATAACATTCACCACAAGCACCTGATCCGATAATCTTACATCCAGTTACATCAACTTGTCTTGGTGCTTTTTCAATATCCATTATTTCACTGAATCCTGTGACTTGAAATACATTCATAACACTAGGATTAGCGTTGACGATTTTAAAAATCTTTCCTTTACATCTTTTCTTAGCTGATAAAACAACACGAAGTCCAGCGCTGGATATAAAGTCTAATTTCTTAAAATCGATGATAATACCCTTATTATCACCTGGATAATTTGCGATGGCAGTTTCAAATTCCATCGCAGTCTGACTTGTGATACTACCACTTACATTTATAACAGCTAAATTATCTTTGATTTCACTATTTATTTCCATTGTTTTATCCTCTATTCAAATATTTGTTCGACAAGGCTTTTAAATTCTTTATACATATCCAAATCAGAGATTGAATTAAGAGATATCAAAAGATTTTCGTATAACCACTTTTGACTATCTCTACCTCTTTTAAATTTCTTCCAGACATCGATTCCTTCATCTATTTGTCTTTTGATACTTCTCAAATTCGATACCTTATCTGCGCATACTAACATCAAGAAGTTTTTGTTATCGCAAGTAGATAGATTTTTAAATGTTGTTTCTTTTCTTTCTTCCCAACTCTTAGATTTATCTTCGCTATCTAAAAGAACAATATCAACTACTTCTTTTGGAAATAAAGAAAGAAGTTTTTCTTCAGTGACAGCCGCATCTTCGATAGTATCATGCAATAATCCAGCCGAGATAAGAAAGTCATCAGCTCCGTTTTTAGCGAGGATTGTAGCGACCTCAACAGGATGCAAGATATAGTCAACCCCATCTTTTCTCTTCTGTCCTTTATGAACTTCAAATGCGAAGTTATAAGCTCTTATTTTAAGATCTTCTTCCATATCATTTATCCTCTTTCATATCATAAGCGACAGTGATTATATTTTGTCCGTCTTTATATTCATAATTGAAGATGTCAGCCATCTTTTTAACAATGAATATACCAAGACCACCGATTTGTCTTTCTTCTAACGAAGCATTAGTATCAGGATCTTCTTTCTCAGTAGGATCAAATTTGATTCCGTTGTTATAGAAAGTCAATACTAACATTCCGTCTTTTCTTCCAACATATAATTTAGCTTTATCAGAAGAAGAATAATTGACAAAATTAGACCAAATTTCATCAGCAGCTATCTGAGCTTTACTTGCTAAGGTCGGTGATATCTTGAATGTCTCCATTCTATCTTCAACATAACCTAAAACAGTCTCAAGTGAATCCTTATTGGGCTTGATAGTGAGTTCATGTCTTGTTCTTATATGATCAAGTCTAAAACAAAGCATTGTGATATCATCTGATTGAACGGCATTGCCAACAAATTTTGAAACATCATCTTTAACTGCTTTGCAGATATCTTTTGGATTCTTTAAATACTTCTTATTCAAGATGCGTTTCAATCTATCTTCGCCATAGAAATTTGAATAGATATCGTTAGCTTCCGTGATACCATCGGTATAGATGAATAATCTATCTGTTGGATACAGTTGAATTTCATTGATTCTATAAACAGTATCATCCATACCTGCAAGGATGAAATTAGGTTTGCATTTCAGATATTCAAACTCACCTTCATTTCTTGCTAAGAGGGGAGGATTATGTCCGGCATTTGCATATTGCAAGACTCCATTTGTCAAATCCAGGATTCCCATCCAAGCTGTGACAAACATCTCAGCTTCATTGTTCTCAGATAATATACGATTAGCTTCGGTGAAAACATCAGCGACATTTCTACCGCTCTCAGCTAAATTCTTGATGAGAGTTTTAGCTTTCATCATAAATAAAGAAGCAGGGATTCCTTTGCCAGAGACATCAGCGACTAAGAAGACAACATGATTTTTATCAGTCATATAGAAATCATAGAAATCACCACCGACTTCTTTAGCTGTATCCATACTAGCAAAGATATCGAAATCCTTTCTTTCAGGATATGGAGGAAAAACCGATGGAAGAGATGATTTTTGAATCTGTCTTGCAAATTCAAGCTCTTTATCGATTCTAGAATCAGCATCAGAAATATATCTCTTCAAGGTTTTAACAGTCGAATTGATATCATCAGATAAGGATGAAAATTCTTCATTATCTCTGACATCGACATTAGTTGTCAAATCACCATTTGAGATTTTCTCCAAAGAATAATTAATTTTATGAATATTATCGATGATCAACTTTCTTAAAAGAATATACATATGAATGAATAAGGCAGCAAAGACGATGATCTCCATGAAAGCTAAGATTGAAAAAGCGATATTTCTCGAGAACATCACTTCACTTCTTGGAAGATAAGCGATGAGATAAAAACCTTCGGAATAAACATACATACAGTAACATTCAATATCACCGATTTTAGTCGAAAATCTTTTACCTTCAGCTAATGTTTTAGTATCAGTGTTTGATTCAACATCAGAAATAGCTTCACCTGTATGTCCAGTTGAATTATCAAAGATGATAATTCCCTTTTCATCACAAACGATAATACCACCATTTTGTCCGATATGACGATTTTTGACTGACCATGATATTTGTTCATATAAATCGCTTTGGAATTGCGTAGCATTATATCCAACTTGAACAAATCCGTCTTTAAAGATGACACCTGCGTATTTCATATAGACCGAACTATTTGAAGATGTCGGTTGATATTTTTGAACATAATAAGTAGTATTTCCATCTAATAAACATAAGAATTCTTTTGATTGTTCACCACTGGACATATCATAATTTAAAAATTCTTCATTTGAACTTCTTACTATAATACCTTCACTATTGATGATATTGATTTCTGAAACACTATTTTTACTCGCAAGAGATTTCAAATATTCATTTGTTGAATCAATACTCACCTCTAATGATATGGTCTTAGTTGTTTTTAAAAGTTTTTCATTCGAAGCTGATTCAATGCTATTTTCTACATCATCAAGATTCAAAGCTAAAAGACTATCAGCTTGTGAATCGGCAATCGTTGTTTGAAGTCTATAGGTGAAAATAGTTGAAGCGACAAAGGCGATGACAACCGAGATAGCTAAAATATATTGGAAGATTTGAGCAATCTTCTTTTTTCCTTTCTTTGGGAAAAAACTTTCTTTATTCAAAATAGAAATTGTTATCAAAGAAATCATCACTGCACAAGAATTACATACAATCATCGGAACTGAACATGTAGCAACCACTTCATAAGCAGTATTGACATCATTCATATTAGTGATGAACACTAATAACATATGAAATACTTCAGTAGTAGCAGCGATGATAAATCCGTTAATAAAATTCGTTCTTTTATCTTCAAATACAAATTTATGACAAAATGCAGCAAAAAGACCAGCTAAGATACAGGAAATCGAACATGCCACTTGTGAGAAAGCACCTGCTCCCCAATAAGTAGCGACAAAGCGGTATATACCACCGATAATTCCAGCGATAATTCCAGATGTTCCACCAAAGACAAGTCCAGCTATCAAAGGAGCTGAATTTCTGACATTTAAAATAGCACCATCTTCAAGTGGTAATCCGCATACTGTTGCAAGAACCGCAAGTCCTCCAAAGAGCAAGCCGATAATCACTTGTTTATGAATGTATTTGATATTTCCAAATTTAGTCTTCTTATCTATTAAATATATGATGATACAAACGATAACTGGAATCAATGTCATCACAATCAATTTCAAGACTGTTAAAAAATCGTATGTCATGTTTCACCTATTCGATTGTTAAGATATCGGAAAAACCGGTGAAATCTAATACTTCTTTCACCAGTGGGCAGACATTGATGAGTTTCATCTCACCTTTATTTTTCATATATTTTTGAGCTTTTAAAAAGATTCTAAGACCAGCAGAAGAGACATAATTCAAATCTTTTAAATCAAAAGTGATGTTTTTAACATCACTCAATTCACTCAGTTCTTTTTCAAGAAGAGGTGAAGAAAGACTATCAAGACGACCATTAAGAGTTATGATCAAGGTATCATTATCAAATACTTTATTTATCTGCATATCTTGACTCCTTATATTTAAACAACGAATTTTATAATATCATTTTAGAAATTAAATTAAAACTAATTTAATTGAGTTTATACTTTTTTTGCAACACCTATTTTTAAAATGTTGAAATCCAATTG
>CAVJWL010000082.1:0-5438 GCA_963653505.1 uncultured Prevotellaceae bacterium | reverse complement strand
AGTATAAGAGCCTCACTTAAATCAGGATTTATTCAATTATTCTGTAAAACTACCGGGATGAAAACCTTCTTCTGTTACCATTCCAAGATAAGTTTGAGAAAGCTTAGGATATGAACCTTTTACATAAGTAGAAGTCACTTTTAGCAAAGCGTACCCTTTACCTTTCTTTCTAAGAGTCATTCCTTTTTCTTTGTATTTTAATGCCCATTCAGGATATATTGTATCTTTCATGACTATATTATACCATGTTATAATATATTATGCAATTTAAAAAAGGTCGATATTTAAAAATTTTCAAAAAATCGACCTAATTCGATAATATTGTTAAAAATATCTATGCGTAATTGCTAAACATATTCATTTTTCTTTAATATAAAATCATTTTTAGATATAATTAAAGAGTTATAAAGAGGTTAAATATAATGAGTAATGAAGAATATTTCGTCGAAACAAAAAAGAAAGAAGTTGATCCTATACTTTTAGTTATCATTTTCTTTTTAGGTTGGTTAGGTATTGATAAATTTTATGCTGCAAAATCATTCAAAAATGGTTGGAAATTCGCACTTGTCAAATTCTTATACAATATCATATTAATCGGTGTATTATGGAATATCTTTGATTTTGTCAAAGCCCTTATGGGAAAATATGAATTAGATTTCCGTGAATATTTCGCCTAAAAAAGGAGACTATCATGATACCTGTTAATTTTTATAAAGACAAAACCACTGGTGAAGTTATCCTTTCTTTGGATAATGAAACAGATACTAATTTAGAAGTATTAAAAGCAAATACTGTTGATGCTAGCAAAGAAAAACACGTTCCAATTGTCAAAGTCGATGGAAACAAGGTCACTGTTCAAGTCGGTAGTGTTTTACATCCAATGAGTGATGCTCACTTGATAACAATGATAACTCTTGTCACAGATAGAAAAGCTATTAGAAGAAATTTAACCCCAACTGATGAACCAGTTGCTGAATTCAATTTAGTTGATGGTGAAAAAGTCGAAACTTGCTATGAATACTGTAATCTTCATGGACTTTGGAAAATTGATTTATAAAGAAATGACACATCGGATTAATCCGATGTGTTTTTAAATAAATCTAATCCATCTTTGATGAATTTTTCTTTTTCAAATAAAGATTCAAACATAATAAAATTCAAAGTCCTCAAATTTTTATATGCTTGTAAATATTCTCTCAATTGAGAAAGCGAGTGTTTAAGCATTTTAGAAGAAATAGAAACATCGATCATCAATGCATATTGTTCTTTTTTATCATTTTTATTTCTTAAAACCAATTTAAAATCAGAATTATCAAAGATTAATTCATAACCGAATAATGGAGCTTTTCCTTTTATATATTCGATAAAATCACTTGGTATTTTATTAAAATTGAAATGAGATAAATACATTCTATCAACTGATATCAATTCTTCATTGTATCCTTGTAATCTGATATCATTTTCTTCAGTTGAATTTAAAAATAAAACAGTTTTACCACAATCAATACTTCCAAGAAGAGATAATGTATCTATCTTCTTAGAGTTATAAATCACAACAATATCAAATTGATCTTCATATGTAGTAGCTAAATCTTCCAGAGAAGCTATAGCAATAGGATATCTCATCTCATATAAGGAATAAGCAGTTTTAATGTCATCAATCGAATAAATACCATTGCTGATTTTATCAATTGTATGATTAAATAAATCATAATTTTCATCAATTTTAATATTGATATTGTACTCAAGCTCTTTATGAAGCATTTCTTTTCTTATACTTGGAATTTGATTAATATCATTGAAATACTTATGACTTACTTCCTTCAATTCATCATCGTTTTTAAATTTGGTTTCAGCAGTCAAATAAATCGCATGGAATAACGATAACAAATATTGATTTTTAAATAATGATATCTTTTTATTTTGAATTATGAATTCTCTGATTTTCAATTGAAGTTGAATTGATGTTGATTCCAATTCCTTTTTAAATGATGAATATTCATAATATATAGAATAAGTGATATTTTGTTTTGTCAAAAATTCAGCATTGAGATCATCGAATTTCATCGATAAATAATCTTTTCTAACATCGATAAAATAGCCTATGTATTTATTCATAAGCACGATAAATTCATCGTATATTTTTTTAGCTCCATTATATTCAGAAATAATTCGATATCTGAATTCTTTATCTTTAATTGCTCTTTTAACACGTGGATTATCGAATTTAAAATTCGGATTGTATTTTCCACGCATTTTAAATTTATTCAAATATTTGATATTTGATTCAATTTCAATAACTCCATTCATATTTAAAACTGAATCTCCATATATTTCTTGATAATCTGGTAAATTAGCATTCAATAAAGATATTGCATTTCGATAATGTTTTAAAATTCTTATGAACAAATCATAATCCAATGTAACATCATTCTTGATGAATTGTTTCAATTTTTTCTTAACATCTTTTTTCTTAAAAAAGTTTCCTTTTTCATAATCATTAACAAGTTTATCAATGTCTTGTTGATATATTTTATTATCGAATAAATTTTCAACCATCAATCTCGAAGATGAGACTGCTTTATATAAGTTCTTCAAATCTTCTAATTTAAACCGTGGATCTTCTGGCTCTTCTTCATTTTTAAAATATCTCTTTGGAAAACCATTGTATTCATTCAATATTTCGATATCTTTTCCAAGCTCTAAAAATTCTCTGAAATTATCAATTTCTTTTTGATTGAATAAAATAACTCCTTTTTCTTTTAGATAGTTTCTAAGCTCCATCAACTTAGAACATGCTTGAGATATTGTCAAAACTAAATTATCATAGTTTTCTCTTTTATTGCTAAGCGATAGACCATAAAGAGGATGTTCTTTTATCGTTGTCGATAATACGCTTTTGTATTGATCTAGCGATTTTAAAAATTTGACATCATTATTAAAATCATTCTCAGTATAATCACTCAAATCCAATTCAAATGGATCAATACCTTCAAATTGTGATTGATATACAAGCTGTTGTAAATCATTTTCTAAAGTAGGATGGATATAGAATGATTGTTTTTCTAAACTGAGTTTTAGATAATCGCTTCTTTCTTGGTTTATCTCTCTATTTTTTTCTATAACTTTCGAATAATCCTTCTCTTTAAACTTAGCAAAATCTCTTCTATTTAATTCTAAAGGTTTAAAATTACTATATTTAAATGCGTATGGAAATAAGTCATTATTTTTTAAAAATAACAACAAATGATTTAAATCTTCATTTCTTTTAACAACAAATAATATTCTTTTATTTGATTCATTTCTCAAAAAATAATTCAAAAAATAATCATGATCTGAAATATTATTATAGATAACTTTGCAAGCATGATAATCATTTAAATACTCAATAGCATTATGAACTGGTGCTAAAAATCTTTCTTCTGAATATGTCTTTACTTTTTCTTCGATGTCTTCATCATATATATTTTTAAAAAATCCTAAATATTTCTTAGGAATAGTTTCCATGCTTGAAAATATCGGAAGAGTAGTGTAGATAGAATGATAAAGAATATCTAATGATGAATAAAAAGCTATCTCATAAGAGATTACTAATTCATCTTTAAAATTATCTTTATCAATTGAAGATTGCAAAGAAAACAAATATGCAGGAATATCAGCTTCCCTCAATTCTTTATCAAAAGATATACCTTTTTCATGTAAAAATTCATCAAGAATCGAGGAATAAATAGGATAGAAATTATCTTTAGCTTTAATATTTATTCCATTGCCAATTTCATTTATCTTTGTCTCTAAAAATAAAATAGGATATTTTTTATTGCTTTTTTTATCAATTAAAAAAACAGGGCAAAAGAACGATTCAATATTTTTATTAGAAACAACAATATCCTCTTGTTTAACAATTTTTAAGAAATCATCATATGATAAAGGTTTGATATCTTTATCATGATTATCAGAAAATAAGTTTTTAATATAATTTTTAGATTTAGAGAAATCTATATCGATATTTTTTTCCATACCTATATTTTAATTGTTTTGATATAGAAAAACAAAAAATAAATAAACGAAAAAAATTCAAGCTCTTAAAAAGACATTAAGCACTATACATTTATCGTTTCTTTTTTTAATACAACCAAGTCTTTAAAATGATATACTATTTTGATTTATTAAAAGAGAGGTAATCAATCATCATGAATGAAAAGAAATTAAATAAGAGCAAAATCTACGCAATTATTGTAACAATTCTACTTATCGCTAATATTGCAGTTACTAGTGTATTGTTATGCTTACACATCAATTCAAATAAAAATAATCCAGATGAAAAAACTAAATATACACTATATATTGGAACTAATGATAAAGATATATACAAACCAGTTTATGAATTAGAAGTATGCCGTACAAAGGTAACTGAAATCTGTACGAAATATACAGGTGGTTGCACAGTTTATGATGCCGCTGGTTATTGGAAAGATGACACAGATGCAATCACAAAAGAAAATACATTAGTATGCATTTTAGAAGATATTGAAAAAGAAACCGTATATAAAATTTGTGATGATGTAATAGTAGAATTAAATCAAAATTCAATCTTAATAGAAACAAATAATGTGACAAGCATTTTCTATTCAACTAAAAAGAATTAACTTGTTATCAATTCAATCAAATACTGGCAATTGGAAACACAAAAATATCATCATCTAATGGATAAATGACATCAGTATTGCAGATTATGCCAGATGTTCCAAGATTATATTTAGTATTCTCAAAACATTTAAAACCTTTTACACTTAAAAGATTAAAGATAATTCCAGCTTTGCATTCTATGCGGTGAAGTTTTCCATCTTCAAGAATCAAGAAATCAATCTCATTCATTTTATCATCTCTGTAATAATAAAAATTAGGGTTTTTACCATTATTTAGATATGTTTTTCTTATCTCATTTATTATGCACGTTTCTACAAAACTTCCATTAAAAAAACTAGCTTGAAGCATCGCTGGAGAATTTGCTCTTGCAATATATGAAGCAAGACCAGTATCAAAAAAATAGATTTTCGTACTTTTTATCCCTCTCTTTTTTATCGATATTTCATGATATGGTTCAAGTAAATACACTATATCACCTGCCATCAATACAGATATCAATGATTTTACAGTTATAATATCGATACAGATGCTATTTGAAATATTATCATAAATAAGTTCCTGTCCTGTTAGTGATGCAAGGAGTTCCACAAACATTCTAAATGTAAATTTATCTTTAATATTGATGATTTGAGATATATCTCGTTCGATATGTGTTTCAATATAGTCAAAAAACATATCTGTCGTAAGATACTTATTCGAATATAATTCTGGATAAAATCCTTTTATGATGTTTTTAGAGACTTGTCAATAATTATGTGTAATCTTTTTGATAATGTTAATAACTTTATTTC
>CAVJWL010000081.1:0-5511 GCA_963653505.1 uncultured Prevotellaceae bacterium | reverse complement strand
TTCATTCCGGAATGAATGGATAAATATCTTTTACACATAATTTATTCTACTTCCTCTTTTAGAAATTAAGCCATACAACAAATTATAACAAGTAGCATTCCCTAAAACATATTCTTCGTTTTCTTCCACATTCTCTTTATCTTTAAAATCACCAATTTGTTTTAAGATTTCTTCAATAATCTTCGTAATCCAATCAATTATATCTTCAACATTGACACTATTTTCAGCCGCATATACATACTGATTAATTTCTTCTTTTGAAAGATTATCAAGCTTTTCTTGTTCTTCAACAAATGAAACAGTATATGAATTTATTTTTATTTCATCTTTATTTTGATACAAGAATGAACCATAAGTATTACTGATATTTAAAAAATCTAATTCTCCCTTTGAAACATCAACAACTTTAGTAATATCAGACATTTTCACATTCTTATCATTGATGATTATTGAACCTCCATTTTTCAAATAATCAGTAACATTGTTTTTCTCTAAAGATGCTAATTCACTCTCATCTACAACATAACATGAAACATCATCAGATAATGTATAACCAAAATTAGTATTTGAATTGACCCTATTTATTTTTTGTGAAGACTTTTCTAAATCAAGCCTTTCGATTTTAAATTTTGTCTCATCACTATTTTTTGTAAATCCATCTGGATTTATCGAAAATAAAGTACATAAAATACATGAAGATAAAATTATCTTTCTCATTTTAATAATGCTCCTTTTTATTTTAAATCAATTAAAGCGGTAGAAAATATCTTACTTGTGATACTGCTATTCCAGAATCAAATCTTATTTTTTTAATTTTCAAATATGATTTATCATTTTTCAATGATGTGATTTGATTCAAAGAATCATCTACATATAAATAATTTTTAATTTCATCAGTAATACCAACATCTAAGGTTTTTCCTTTATTTTCATATATTCCGTCGAAATTATAACGATATTCTAAAGAATCATTCAAATAAGTATTTTGTATCAAATTAAAGACTTGCAAACTGATTTCTTCATTTAACAAGTTTTCACATTTCCTTTTATCAATTTCTAAAATTACACCAGTTTTTTTATCAGATGTTTTAAATTGATAATTTGTATATTCTTTTTTATCATTAACAGTTTCAAAGTTGATGATACTATTTTTCATCTTTCCATCAGAGTCAAATTCTAAATAGAAACTTTTAACTTTGAATTCTTGACTATTTTGAATCTTATTTACCATCAAATTTGGAAATAATGAAATATTTTCTTGATTGACATTTTCTAAATCAACATTCAATTTTTTAGAATTATCAAAAAAATAACCATCTTTAGCTGCAATGATTATCGAAGGAATGAGAAGACTAGCTGCAACAAAAGATAAACAACTAGTCATTAAAATATTCTTTGTTCTCGAATTCATAAATCTTGCACCTTTGATTTTTTTACATTGGAATTGTTAATTGTTCGCTTTTTACTTTTAACCAAAAAGAATACCAATTGACAACATAAATTAATAACTACCGATGTTATAGCCAAAATAAGAAATATGTCTCCGATATAGTTCACAGTAAAATTTGAAACATAATGAAAACTCAAAAATAAAATTGAAAATATAATTGTAGGTACAACACCTAACCATTTTCTTTTATTAAAACTCATAATTCCACTTACTAATATACCTAAAGGAAAAATTAACGCCCAAGCAACAATATCCATTTATTTTTTCTCCTTTCTGTATTCATTTAAAATTTCTTTAGCTGCTTCATAATCAAGCTTATCATCTAATACCATGCTCTTAATTTTTCTTACAAATGAATCATCAACTGTTTCTTCAATTTTCAATTTCTCTATCAAATTATCCAATCTAATTCTCATAGTTGGATAAGATACTTGATATTGTTTTGCTACCTCCTTAAGAGATCCTGAAGAGAGAACAAATTTTCGAATAAAACTGAGGTCTTCAACTTCTAGTTTTAAAATCCAAGAAGGAATATCATCATCATTAATCATAATTAAATTATGAGTCAGTCGTTTAATTTGTCAATTATATATTTAATTTTATTTATTTTTCTTTAATTTTATTAAACGTTCTAGTGAAGTATGTTAAGTTTTTTGTTGCATTAAAAAACCCCCGAGAATTACCCAGGGATTTCAATCATATTTTGAATACTAAACGATAATTATTAGGCTTGTTTTACAATATCACTATAGTAATATGTTTCATAATCATATTCATATGAACCACTAGTCAAACCTCTTGTATCATCAAATGTAAATGTAATGTTTTCTAAATCACCAGCGCTACTTAAACTAATTGTATTTCCACTAACAGTATAGGTTATATCAGTTCCATTATATGTACCTGTTCCATCAGCGTTGAGTACAATTGTAACTTTATTTGACATAGCCTTACAAGTCCAAGTTCCAACATAAGCTGGAGTAGCCGCTTTCTTTGTCATAGTTGTAGAATAGCCATTTTCACCATATGCATCATCGATAGAAATAGTTACTGTACCATCATCATTGAAGGTTACAGAATTATTATCAGAATCAAATGCACCAAATGGACTGATCTTACCTTTCTTTGTAGTAGCATCGTATGTCCAAGTGAATGTAGAATCGTTCCATGTACCAGTACCATCACTATTCAATACCATTGCATTTTTATTTTTATCAGTATAAGTACCACAGATATCTTCTGGAATTGAAGGAGTCTTTTCTTTAATAGTTAAAGTAGTTCCACTGATAGTATAAGTATCATCACCAACTTTGATCTCTCCACCTTCAGTTAAAGAACCAGTGAATGAAGATAATTCACCATTGTAGATTGTATATTGCTTATCACCGACAACAAAGATATATAACTTTTTATCAGCAGAAGAATAAGTAGTAGTGATTGCACTTCTTGCACCAAAGATAACATCTCCAACTGAAGTAGTACCATAGACAATATCATTAGTAGAATCATATTTGACAGTAGCATTGATTCTAGCATAAATCTTGATATTCAAAGAACCATCTTCTAATTCACGATAGCCACCGGTATAGTCAGCTGTTGATGTAGTTGTCTTAGCACTTGCATTACCATCGTCATTTAATGTTGCAATAGCATTATTAGAGAAATACCAAGTTCCCAAATATGATTTTCCTGTGTAATCAGGAATGACAAATGTCTCAGTAGATTTAGTAGCGACATATTCATAATCAGAATCGTTGATATCATAACCATGAATCTTTCCTTCGCTATCAAGCATGAACATTTCACCAGCATATGAACCGGAATTAGAATCATCTAAGAAGATATAAGTACCATCAAATGTATAAGTATATTTGATGATTTCATAATCATTTTCCCAATAGAAATAATCTTCATCAAAATACCAAGTTCCAGAATTAGTTATACTGCTAGAGCTTGAAGAACAAACATAAGAATAAGTACCAACTAATTTAGAATAATCACCATATCCAGCATATAAGGTAGTATTAGAAGCAAATGGAATGAATTCACAATATGGTTGTGTGCATTCAGGGTCATAATACAAACCAGAATAACAATAATGTTCTCTTGTGAATTCTTTTGATGTGACTGTTTTAATTCCAGTTGAATCAAAATCATTAGCTTGGAAACTTACATCAGCATCTTGACTAGAACCACCTTCATAATTAGAATCTAATTTGACAGTGACAGTCTTGGCTTGTGCGTATTTTATAAGACTCAATTTTGAATTATTCTCTGACCAATACTCAGATAATCCAGCAGCTTCTTTAACAGTCTTACCACTTGGAACTGCTAATCCATTAACTCCTGTTTTATCAGAAGTGATTGTCGTAGAGTTAGAAGCATAGTTAGAATAGTTGATAGTTCCTAATAAGTTGTATAAGCCTTCATAACTAGAGAAACTATATCCAATAGAACTTCCAGCATATGCTTTATATGTAGCATTAGTACTTGTGTTTTGAGCAGAGATAGTGGTGTAATTAGAATAAGTATTTAAAACACCAGTCATATAATAGCCTTGACCGACAATACCACCAGCGTAGCATCCATTTTCAGCTTGAACAGAGATAGAATCACCTTCAGTAACACAATCAGTGATACTGACATAATAATAAAGAGCACCTGCGATACCACCAGCACAATCTTTAGCATCAATATTGCCGTGATAATAAGTTGAAGAAATAGAATAAATACCTAAACTATTTGAAGTAACGCTTCCTAAAACTGATGCAGCAATACCTCCAACAACATTAGTAGTGTTTTGAGAATCTTCCATATCACAAGTGATATCTACATCACTTGTTGAATTTGTCAAATTGACAAAACTATTATTGTTTGCAGAAAGAATACCAGCAATACCTCCGACATACAGTGCTGCAGAAGTATTTTGAGAAGAAGCTAATGAAATATCACCTTCTACATCAACATTATAGATTTCTGTGTTTAAGCCGTATCCGACAAGGCCACCAACATATACCTTTGTACTAGCTCCTTTTGGAGAGAAAGTAAAATCAACAGATAATTGAACATCGTGAATGCTACTGTTATAGGTATATGCAAATAAACCATATGCAGAATTAGATTTTGAAAATTCCTCTAATGTAAGATTAGAAATTTTATGTCCAGCTCCATCAAATTCACCAAAAAATGGGATTGAATTAGTTCCAACTGGAGCATAGTCAACTTCCTTTAAATCAATATCATTTCCAAGTTTATAATAAGTGTATTCAGGTGCTGCTGTTAATTCATTATAGGCATCAGCAATTTCACCAAGTTGTTCCCCAGTATAGATGACATAAGGATCTTCTTTTGTTCCATTACCAGTGATTTCACTAGGAACAACTGGAGTAGTACTAGAATCAGTCTTAGAAGTAGAAGTAGAATCAATTTTAGAATTGGTTTGTTGAGATTTAGACGGAGAATTACTAGTCGAATTCGTTGTTGAAGTACTGCTGTTTGATTTACCATTACATCCAGTTAAAAGGAGAAGAGATAAACCAATCAAAGACAAATTTTTCTTATTCATATTTTATCCGTGTTATCTATTTTATTACTCCCTGATAGCACTTCCTCATTTCTTTCTTTTGGGAGTCCATATGAATCCATTAAAAATCATAGTATTCAAATGAAATATACAACTATTTCGCGGCAACAATATTATATATAGTTTCATCAGTTTTACCAAAGAATGTTGAAAAATAACTACTGATACGTTTTTACATCTAAATCAATAAACGATAATTCTTAATGTTTTAAAGAATAGTTTTAAAGCCATTTTATTTTTGAATTTAAGATGTTTTAATTTTTTAAACAAAAAAATATGTACTAAAAGACATAAGCAAATAATTAAGTATTACCTTTTTACAAACAACGATAAATAATAAAATAAAACCAATAGTAGCTTAAAAACTATTATGAGCTTTTATATATTTTCAAAATCGACTAAAGCTTTAATATCTCCACCTTAGAAGAATGCTTAAGTGTTGTTGAATCATAACTGATTCCAAGAAGTAGAACATCAC
>CAVJWL010000080.1:0-5596 GCA_963653505.1 uncultured Prevotellaceae bacterium | reverse complement strand
AAGTATAAGAGAATTCACAAGGTTCGATTATTTTAATTATTTTGTAAAACTACCGATCCATAAATGACCTCGTTAAAGACAATGGTATTATTCTAGCAAAATATATTTATAAGAGTAACTAAAACAGCATAAAATTTTAAGCCATTGTCGGAGATTCTTTTATTATCAGCGACATCGACAGTGATTGCTAAATGTTCTTTGTTATATTTTTCATAGAAAGATTCTGGTAAGACAGGACAAAGCGGGAAAATAGATGGTTGGAAATTAGGTTGATTTTCACCAACACAATAGACTTCCTTATCAGGAAAGTTCTCTTTAATCCAATTGGCTAAGCCGAATTGACTTCCAAGAGCATCAAAATCAGGTGAAACATGTCGATAGATGACAATTCTCTTTTCATCTTTGATTCTCTTTTCTAAATATTTGAATTCATCGTGAAATTTTTTATAATCTTTTTTATCCATAAATGACCTCGTTAAAGACAATGGTATTATTCTAGCAAAATATATTTATAAGAGTAACTAAAACAGCATAAAATTTTAAGCCAGATTTTTGAAATATGTCGAATATCATCAAAAAATTAAAAAAAAGCTTGAAATTTAAAATTCGATGGTATATCATTATTAAGCTTTATTTGTTGGCCCCGTAGCTCAGTTGGATAGAGCAACTGCCTTCTAAGCAGTGGGTCAAGCGTTCGAGTCGCTTCGGGGTCACCACTATTGTTAAACGGAACTCATCACGAGTTCTTTTTTTATATTTTTTCTTTCATCAATCCCGTATTAGTATCAATTTCAAATTGTGGTTGGGTATCTATCAATTTCTTTATCTCTTTTTCAACCATCTCAAAATCAGTTGTCGGTTCAAATCTTTTGACAACCTTACCATATCTATCAATGAGAAATTTAGTGAAATTCCAACGGATTTCACTATTTTTATTTGAAATTATACCATTTTTGATGTTATAAGAATTGATGACTTTAGTCATCGGATGAGTTATTTCCATGCCTTTAAATCCTCTTTTTTTAGTGAGAAAATCATATAACTCAATTTTATTTTCACCTTTCACCTCAGATTTTAAAAATCGAGTGAAGGTGACATCATATTCGTCTTTTAAAATCCTAGAAATTTCCTCATCATCTTCTGGTGTCATTCCGTGAAATTGATCACATGGGAAATCGAGTATTTCAAAGTCATATTCCTTAAATCTTCGATAACATTTTTCCATTCTTTTATAATCAAGAGAAAAAGTATCGTGAATAGCTGTATTCACAATCAACACTATTTTTCCATAGTAATTTTTAAAATCTCTTTCCTTATTATCGCTATCTCTATATTTAAAATCGTAGAAATTCATAATTTATCTCAGTAATAACAATATTATTCTATTATTTTTTAATTGATTTGTCTTATAATATTTAGGTAAAAAAATGGAGGAAGTCAAATGACTAAATTAGTTCTTATCCGTCATGGTGAATCCGAATGGAATAAATTGAATCTCTTCACCGGATGGACTGATGTCGAATTATCTGAAAAAGGTGTCCAAGAAGCCATCACTGGCGGAAAGCTTTTAAATGAAGCTGGTTTCCGTTTCGATGTCGCTTATACCTCTACTTTAAAGAGAGCTATTCACACTTGTTGGCACGTTCTTGATGGTGTTGATCAAGCCTATCTTCCAGTCATCAAGGATTATCGTTTAAACGAAAGACATTATGGTGCTTTACAAGGTCTCAACAAGAAAGAGACAGCTGAAAAATATGGTGCAGAACAAGTTCACCAATGGAGAAGATCTTTTGATATCGCTCCACCAGCTCTTGAAGAAAATGATCCAAGAAATCCAGCTCTTCAAGATATGTATAAGAATGTTGACAAGAAAGATTTACCACTTCATGAATCATTAAAGGATACAATCGCTCGTGTTGTTCCATATTACAATGATGTCATCGTTCCAGAAATCAAAGCTGGCAAAAAGGTTTTAATCGCTGCTCATGGTAATTCTTTAAGAGCTCTTGTCAAATATCTCAAGAACATCTCTGATGAAGATATTGCTGGTTTAAACATTCCTACTGGCGTTCCATATGTCTTTGAACTCGATGATGATCTCAAAGTTATCAAAGATTATTATTTAGGCGATCAAGAAGCTATCCAAGCTAAAATCAACGCTGTTAAGAATCAAGATTCTGTCAAGAAATAAAATCTTAAAACAAGGTTGTTTCTATTGAAACAGCCTTGTCTTTATATTGAAAGGAAAAATCAACATGGTAACACTTAAAATTTACGGATTAGGAGAGATTAAAATCGAATTGGATTATGAAAATGCTCCTATTTCTTCTACTAATTTCGCATATTTAGCAAGCAAAGGTTTCTACAATGGAAAAATCTTCCACAGAGTCATTCAAAATTTCATGATTCAAGGCGGTGATCCAACTGGCACTGGAAGTGGAGGACCTGGATATTGTATCAAAGGTGAATTCAAGGCCAATGGTGTCGATAATAAAATCTCCCATAAAAGAGGTGTCATCTCCATGGCAAGAACTCAAGAACCAGATTCTGCTGGTAGCCAATTCTTCATCTGCGATGCTGATGATGAATTCTTAGATGGTCAATATGCAGCTTTCGGACATGTCGTCTCTGGAATGGATGTCGTCGATAAAATCGCAGCTTCCAAAACTGGATTCAACGATAAGCCTATCAAAGCTGTCATCATTGAAAAAGCTATTGTCGAAGGCGAAGATATCAAAGAACCAGAAAGAATTTAAAAGATGATATTTGTTTTCTTCGGAAGCGATTACGGTTTAACTTTGACTAAAGCTAAAGAAGAAGTAAAAAAACAAATGATAAGATCGGGAGTGGATAATCTCATCAAATATGATTGTTATAACAACAATCTGTCCGAGATAGTCGATGATTGTCTCTCCCTTTCTCTTTTTGAATCAAAAAAAGTCATCTTAGTCACCAATTTTTATTTTCTTTCTTCCAACGGCAAAAATGTCAAAGGACAAATCAAAGATTCTCAACAAGATTATGAAGGATTTATCAATTACTTGAAATCTCCAGAAGAATCTATTGATCTTTTTTTGGTTGCAAACTCAGACTTAGATTCAAAAAGCGAAGTGCTGAAAGTCTTAAAAGAAGAGGGTGCTATCTTCAACAATTGTTCGGAGATGACACTTGATGATTATGTGACTTATGCTTTAAGAAAAGCCAAGGAAGAGAATAAAGATATCGATAGAGAAGCTAGTGAAGAACTCTATAAAAGAACTAGTTATAAAGAAAATTATAAAGTTCATGGAAATTTCATGCTTTTCAATAACGAACTCACAAAATTATTTCTCTACACCGATAGAGTCAGAATTGATGATGTCAAGCTTCTAGTACACGAACCATTAGAAGACAATTTTTTCGATATCATAAAATTATTGTTGAACAAAAAGACAAATGAAGCCTTATGTATTTATAAAGATGTAAGAACCTCAGGAACTAATGTTTTGATGATCATCCCCGGAATTGTTTCCGTGCTTAAAAATTACGCACTTTTAAAATACCACATCGAACGCAATTCTAGCGATAGTGATATTTGCTCCCAACTTCAAATAAAAAATCCAAAATCGTTATATTACAAGAAAAAAGAAGTTCAATATATCACTTATCAGAATCTCTTGAAAGCTTTGCTTGAACTATCCGATATCGAAAGAGATATCAAATTCAACTTAGATAATCCCGATGAAAGAATGTATTTATTTTTATCTTTATTCAAGAAAAAATATTTAAATAAATAGGAGAAGTTATGAATACAATCAAAAAAACTATCGATTTATTGAATAAATCATATTCACCGTATCACGTTGTCAAAAATATCGAAGAGGAGTTGAAACGCAAAGGTTTCATCGCTCTTTCAGAAGATGAAAATTACGAATTGACACCTGGTAATAAATATTATGTAAAGCGCAATGATTCAAGTATCATCGCTTTTAAATTGCCAAAGGACATGTCAGATTTTCATTTCCAAATCACGGCAAGCCACACTGATTCTCCAACCTTTAAAATCAAACCAAATCCGGTTATAAGAAAAGAAACTGCTATTCTTTTAAACACCGAACCATATGGTGGGTTAATCCACAACACCTGGCTTGATAAGCCTTTATCATTTGCAGGAAGAGTTATGGTGAGTGATGACGAAAGAAAGATTCAAACAAAATTATTAGCAATCGATGAAGATCTTTTGATAATCCCAAATCTATGCATCCATATGAATAGAGAGATAAATTCAGGATTCAAATACAATCCTAGTAAGGATTTACTTCCTATCTTCGCTCTTGATGAAAGAGATGATTTCTCATTCGATTCTTATTTATTAGAAAAATTGAATCTAGATGATTCCTATGAAGTCAAAGGATATGATCTATTCCTCTACAACAGAGAAAAACCGACTGTTATCGGTAAAAACCAAGAATTATTAGGCTCCCCAAGAGAGGATGATTTAGCTTCTTGTTACTCAGCCTTACTCGGATTTTTAGATAGCAAAAATCATGAAGATACAGTCTCTGTCTTTGTTGCCTTCGACAACGAAGAAGTCGGAAGTCTTACAAAGCAAGGAGCTAATTCAACCTTCTTAAAAGAGACACTAAAACGAATTTCAAAACTATTCAATCATTCTGTTGATGACTTTGAAAAAGAAATTGCAAAATCCTGTCTTATCAGCATCGATAACGCCCATGCCGATCATCCAAATTATCTTGAAATCAAAGATAAGACAACCTCAATCTTGATGAATCATGGTATCGTCATCAAATATAACGCCAATCAAAGCTATACCTCTGATAGTTTCTCTAGTGCGATTGTCAAATTGATCTGTGATAATTACGATATCCACTATCAAGATTACACAAATCGTTCAGATATGAGAGGCGGTTCTACCTTAGGAAATATCTCCAATTCGATGGTTTCACTCACCAGTGTCGATATCGGTATCGGGCAACTTTCAATGCACTCATCTTATGAAGTCATGGGTAAATATGATTTAGAAGCGATGAAAGCATTTGTCGAAGCTTTCTATTCCAATTCAATCAAAATCACTTCAAATAGCATTGAGCTAAAATAAAATTTATGTATCCACAAAAAGCGTAACCATGCGGTTACGCCTTTATTTTAAATTGAGAAGAAAATTTATTAAGCAGCTTTCTTAGCAGCGTTAACAGCCTTCATAAGGGTAGACTTTTGTCTAGCGGCTGTATTTTTCTTTTGGATACCATTCTTAACTGATTTGTCAATTAAAGAAACAGCAACGACAAGAAGCTTTTCAGCATCTTCAACTTTGCCATCTTCTAAAGCGACGTTGACAGCTTTGATAGCATGTCTCATCTTAGTCTTGAAAGAAGCATTAGCTTGTCTATTTCTTTCAGCAGTTAAGATTCTCTTCTTTTGTGATTTAATGTTAGCCATAAATTTATTCTCCTATTATCTAAAACTATATAATCAACGGCAATTAAAAATTATATCAACAAGTATACATTTTTTCAATAGTTTTTAACAATTTAAGCCTTTTGTCAGTTTTAAACCTAAGTGCAACGCTAAAAGAAGAATAACATCGAGTTTTTAA
>CAVJWL010000079.1:0-5610 GCA_963653505.1 uncultured Prevotellaceae bacterium | reverse complement strand
AAACGAATTTTTCCCAAAATAAAAATTATAAAGAAATGCAAACAAACTAAAAAAAGTAGCATTTCTTTATAAAAACACCTAGGATGCGTAATTGCTAGCATTTTTAAGCTTCTTTTTTCATTTTGCTTTCAATATATGCGATTCTTTCTTTTAATGATGGTTCACATCCGCAGTAGTTTTGACGGTAAACATTATAGGCTTTAGCTATTTTAATCCCTTTTAATTGTCCGTCTTCCTTTTTAAAATCCGAATATAAATATTTAGTATTCGGATAGTTATTAGCTAATTTAAACGCTATTTCATTGAGTTCTCTAGACGGCTTTTTACAAGATACTGTCATAACTGTTGTAAAATAATCATAATTATGACTTGCTGCATATTCATAAGCCAATCCCATTCTATAGGCGTGACATTTAAGACAGGTCTTTCCGCCTTCTTTATCATTGATACGTTCTTTAAAGGCTTTTCTATATCTTTCAAAATCATCTTGATTGACGACAATATCGATTTTATACCCAGTATCTTTTGAATATTCTTCAACGAATTTTTTCATCGCATCAAATCTTTTATAATATTCGCTTTTTGGATAGATATTAGGATTGAAATATCCGATGGTAACTCTAAAATATTTGATAAGTACTGAAAGAGGATATGTGAGACAAGGTCCACAGCATGAATGCAAAAATAAAGAGGGTTTAACCTCTTTATTTTCGATTTTATTTATCAATTCCTTAAATACCTTATTGTAATCGATGCTATTTTCCATATCAGTCTTTCTTGATGAACATCGCATCTCCAAAGGAGAAGAAACGATATTTGTTCTCAACTGCGTGTTTATAAGCGTTTAAGATGATATCACGGCTTGAAAAAGCAGAGACTAACATAACTAATGTTGACTTTGGAAGATGGAAATTGGTGATCAAACAATCGATAGCTTTATATTTGAATCCTGGATAGATGAATAATTTAGTATCACCTGAACATTCTTTGAATGTTCCGTATTTATCCATGACTGATTCTAAAGTTCTTGTCGAAGTAGTACCGATAGCGATGATTCTTCTTCCTTCTTTTTTAGCGAGATTTAAAGCATCAGCAGTTTCTTTTGACATCATATAATATTCAGAATGCATGACATGATTTTGAATGTTATCAGTCTTGACAGGTCTAAAAGTTCCAAGGCCGACATGAAGGGTGACATCTAAAACCGTCACTCCTTTTGCTTTCAATCTATCGAATAATTCTTCGGTAAAGTGGAATCCTGCAGTTGGTGCTGCTGCACTTCCTTCAATCTGAGCATATACTGTTTGATATCGAGAATTATCACCTAATTGTTCGTGAATATAGGGTGGAAGTGGCATCTTTCCTAAAGCATCTAAGACTTCAAGAAAAATTCCTTTGTATTCGAATTTAAAAATGCGAAGTCCTTCATCTTTGATTTCAAGACAAGTAGCAACTAATTCATCATTTTGACCAAAATAGACCTTGGTACCTACTTTTACAACGTGAGCGTTGCCGACTAAACATTCCCATACATCTTTTTGGCTTTCAAGTTCGTGAAGCAAGAGAAGTTCAACATGTGCGTGTGTTTCTTTCTTTTCTCCTAAAAGACGAGCCGGAATAACTTTAGTGTTATTTCTGACTAAAACATCACCTGCGTGAAGATATTTTTCTATTTCATAAAAATATGGTTCATCTTTGATATCTCCATTTTCTCTATCAACGACTAATAGTCTTGAATGATCTCTTTTTTCAGCAGGAGATTGAGCGATGAGTTCTTCAGGTAAATCATAGTTATAAGAACTCAAAGAATAGATATCATAATCAAATCCAGGAGTATTCATTTAGCAGCCTCTTTCATTTCCAAATTCTTCAAGTCTTGAAGCAGAATATTCTAAGAAACGATCATTCTTGATAGCTTCTCTAGCTTCTTCCATACTTTGAATGAGGAATCTAATATTGTGAATCGAACATAACCTCGCTCCTAGTCCTTCTTGACATTTCATAAGATGATGTACATAGGCCTTTGTATAATTTCTACAGCAATAACAATCGCATTCAGGATCGATTGGTGTGAAATCTTCAGCATACTTACCTTTGAGAATGTTAATTCTTCCATGATGGGTCATGATAGATCCATGTCTTGCAAGACGAGTTGGAAGAACACAGTCAAACATATCAACACCTTTTCTAATTCCATCATAAAGCATATCTAAACTACCGATTCCCATGAGATATCTAGGTTTATCAAATGGAAGATACGGAAGAGTCAATCCAACTTCATGATATTCAGTAAGGCGTGGTTCACCAATAGCCGTTCCACCGATAGAAAATCCATCAAAAGGAAGGGCAGTTAAGGTTTCTGCACAATATTGTCTGATATCAGCAAAATCACCGCCTTGACAAATACCGAATAATGCTTGATCCTCTCTTTTATGAGCGGCAAGACAGCGCTTTGCCCAGCGGATAGTTCTCTCAACAGAATTAGCCATATATTCTTTTGTGCAAGGATATGGGGCGCATTCATCAAAAGCCATGATGATATCAGCACCGATCTTCTCTTCTATTTCCATAACACTTTCCGGAGAGAAGAAATGCTTATTACCAGTCAATGGGTCTTTAAAAGAAACACCGTCTTCGGTGATTTTATCTCTCAATTTAGTAAGAGAGAAAACTTGGTATCCTCCGCTATCTGTGAGCATCGGACCATCGTAATTCATAAATTTTTGAACACCGCCAGCTTTTTGAACGATATCTTCACCAGGTCTTAAGGCAAGATGATAAGTATTAGCTAAAACAACTCCACTACCCATAGCTTTTAATTCTTCTGGGGAGAGCATTTTAACAGTCGCTTGAGTACCTACCGGCATAAACATCGGAAGTTCAACTACACCATGAGGAGTGTGAAGAAGTCCGTATCTAGCTTTGCAGTGTTTATCTACATGTAATATTTCAATATAAAAATCTTTAGCCATAGCGACTTATTATACACGCTTTTAAATAAAGATTGTCATTTTTTATTCACAATTTCCAAAAAAGATTAAAAGAAAACAAATTATGATTCAGTCAAATAGTATTTTTCAAATGTATTCTTTTCCCAAATTGATTGAATGACATATTTACCATCATTTTTAATATCTTCACAATAAGTTAGGTAGCATTCATCTGGCATTTCAAAATCATATTCGATGATGTTCATAGTTAAATCAGTATTTATCACTTTTGTTGAATAATTGAAATATGACCAATCAAATTTTGTTTTAACATTTTCACCATTTTGCTTACCTATTCTAAAATTATGACTGATACCACAAATACCAGATTCTCTTATGATATATGTGTAATTAGCTTTCTTCAATTGATATGACTTAGGTTTTTTTTTAAATTCAAATTGTTCATTATCAGTGAAATTAATTTTAATTCTATCTCCAGGAATTAAAAAAGGAAGATCAGTCAAATATTCTTTTACTTCAGAATAAGGATGACGATAGTTACTGATAATAGGTTCATATTTTTCTTTTAAAATATCAAAAGTAACTAAACCATAATCGCGATTATTCGAACATGAAAATAAACAAAAAGGAATAATAGATAAAACAATCATTTTTTTCAATTTCATATATTCAGCCTCCTTAATCTAATAGAAACAAGAAGTAACATAATTATATTTAACAATTCCATTCTTCTCATATCTTTTAATAGATATATAGATACCAATTCCCGATTGAGCAGCCCCGTATAAGTATTGCATCGCTTGATATGACAATATAAAACGATTATATGAAGTAGTTCCACTTATAAGTTTATAAAAACTACCACCAGTTTGTATTGCACCGATTTCAACATCGAAATATTCACTGCTATCTGATGAATGCTTCCAAATAAATGTAGGATATCCATTTGAATCCGAATATTTAGATGGATTTAACACAGCTCTATTATAAAAAGAAAGATAATCAATTTTATTATCTCCAATTTGATAATTTAATTTCGAACCAGCATTAGAACCATATTCAATGATAAGAATTCCAACTACAATATCATGTCCATAATAGGTGATTGGTTTATGTGTATCAGCTTTATCCCATCCGAAATTAGCATAAATATTATTGTTCAAATAATCATAAGCAACTACAGCATGACCACTATTCCAACCACCACCCGTTTTCTTTTTACCTATATTTAAAATTACAGGATATCCTTGATCAATAGCATTTTTTGTCATATCGTAATATTCTTTTTGGGATTTGCTATCTTCCATATATGTAGTAACTTTATTAGGTTTATAAGTTAAACAATTATTAACTAGTTCAGCTGCTTGACTAGCACAAAGAGAATTATCATATGTTATAGTTGTATTTTCGTTGGCTTTTTTAGAGTCTAAATGCTCTTTGTATTTTTTTACTAATTGATATTGATAATCAAAAGAACAAGTTGAAATAACAGTACTGCTAAAAGAACCATATTGATTATTATAATCACCTCTTTCAACACCAGGAGAAACTAATTCAGAATCTAATAAATATGAGCTTTGTTTATTTTTGTAACTATTAAATTGACTTTCAATAATTCTGTCATCATAAAAATTATCAAAATAAGCTAACACTTGAGAAAGAGAAACATATCCACAAGTGCCATAAAAATTTTTAGGTGAATAATCATATAAATTATTAAAATAATTATACATTTGATTTTTTAATGAATGCTTATAATCACAGTTGCTGTCACTACCTGCAGTCCCAGACATAGATTTACTTTCAGCAAAGTAATTGTTATTGAATTTTTTTACACATCTTACATCTTTAAAATTCGGGCCCACAAACAAAAACATACCAAACAATAAAATTACTGCTTTTTTTAATTTTTTCATCTTTTTTTGTACTTATAACTCCAATTCGTACATTTTTCCTCCTCGTTTAATTAGAGCTTAAACAAAATGATAAAAGTGCGTTATAAAAGAAAAAAATTAGTTAAATGATTTGTAATTAAATTATAAACACTTTTAGTCACAAAGTAAACAAAACAAATAAAAAATATTAATTTAAAAATTAAAATTAATGAAATTTAAAAAAATTGCAGAACTAAAATTAAAAAAACAAATTAACCAATCTATGTCCTACTAAAAAATTTGTTTATACTTAAAAAAAATCAAATATATGATTGTTATAAAATTAGCATTTTACAATGTAAACTATTAAATAGA
The DNA here is from genome assembly GCA_963653505.1 of uncultured Prevotellaceae bacterium. Taxonomy (GTDB): domain Bacteria; phylum Bacillota_I; class Bacilli_A; order RFN20; family CAG-288; genus Enterosoma. The sequence continues at coordinate 410 of CAVJWL010000079.1, read as the reverse complement.
AAGCTCGACATAAATAATAAAATTAGTATACTTTATGTTGTAATATTATAAGCAAAAAAGAGATAAAAACATGGGATTATATTTAAACAAAGGAAATGACAAATTATTAGAATATAAAAATTCTAAAATATTTGTTGATAAATCATTGTTAATAGAAAAGTTAAATGATTCTCTATATAAAGAATCCAAAAAATATATGTGTATCACTCGTCCTAGAAGATTTGGTAAAACCCTTGCCCTTTCTTTGTTAAACGCTTATTATTCAAAAGGATGTGATTCAAAAGAATTATTTAAAGATTTAAAAATATCAAAAAATACTTCTTTTGATAAACATCTAAATAAACACAATGTCATCTGGATTGATATGGCTAGTGTATATACAAAAATTGATGATAAAACACAATTTGTTA
>CAVJWL010000078.1:0-5854 GCA_963653505.1 uncultured Prevotellaceae bacterium | reverse complement strand
AACGCGCTAGAACGTGTAGTTGGCTTTGCCTCTTTGCGACCTTCTTTTACAACTTGCAGGTCTCTAAAGTTGTATCACCTGGCTTAGTAGTTAGCTAAGACTGCGATAAATTAAGTTTTATAAAATCATTGCTCGTTATTGTACTAAAGCATATGATTTATTGAAATTTTCTAACCATATATTTGAATTTGTAAACTATTCATCATAGGTCTTTTTTCGTTAAGAATCTCATCTAGGTAATCAGTAAATATTATTAATCGAAACACTATTAAAAATCATCCGTTATCATCTTTTCAACAAAATCTTTATTAAACCAAAAACTCTGCTTTGTATATGATGTGATTCCAGTTTCCTTATCTTTAATAGGCAAAACATAATGATCTGCTTCAACTCTAGCATGTGGTCTAACGTGACATACTTTATTAGAATTTCTATTTTCTTTCGGAAATTTATCTTTAACCTTTCCGTTCTTATCGAAATAGAACGCTTCACCTTTTCGTACTAAATCTGCACATTTCTCATGCATATCTTTAATCACACCATCCACTATTTTATTAGGTGCATTCCAAAAACATACCTTATCAAAAGTAATTATGCCATTAATTTCTTTAAAAACAAAAAGCATTAATTTTAAATCAACAAAATCTTCTCTTATTGAAGATTCCTCCCATGGAGTATTTATAAGTTCCTCAAATTCGAAAGATTTAAATGGCATAGCCTCTGTAGGTCTTCCATTTTTATCAACAGTTATTGTCCTAAAAATAATACCCGCAAATTCCATTTCACTAGTCGCCTTGCTTTTACCAGAAATTCCTAACATTCTTTGAGCTAGCATAAAATTAATTTGTTTAGCTTTTGAAGAAACATGAAGTTTACTACAAAGTTCTTTTTGCGTCATTCCATGATAGATATTTAATTTTTCCTTATATATTTCTTCTAGCGGATTCTTCATCCATTCATCTTCAGACACTAAAGGTGAATATGATGGTAAATTATGAATCATATTCCTATAAATATATGTCATAAAGAAAGACTTGAACGAATATGCTCTCGGTTTTGCTTTTATGTTTGAATTATATTGTTCGACAAGCACCTTACTGTTTGCACCTTTTGTACATGCAGCTAGAAATTCTGTATCAGATTCACTAATTTCATGAGCTTTCCCATGAACAATTTTGTCATGAATAATATTCCAATCACGTTCAATAACTTTATATTGTAATGAATTCTCAAATTCTAACAAATAATAATTTGTAATCTCAAAATTTGAAGGATGGACACCCATCGAATAAAGATAGAACCAAATAAGTAAACGTCTATTTTTATGATAAAAAGAACTAGTTTTAAAATCTGTCACTGCTTCTTTTTTAAAATTAATCATGTTAAGAACCAAGCGTTCTTTTGAAGAAATTGAACCATTATTATTTTTTTTAATTGGAGTAACTTTCAACTCGATTCCTGCATCTATAAAATCAGGATTATCATCATTATTAGCAGAATATTTAAAAATGTTTTCTTCAACAAAGCCACCAAGTCCACCTTTATTCTTTCCAGTGTAAGAAGAATCCAAGCCAAAATCACCAAAAGTTTTATGCATTGCATTTTTGGTAATTTTTAATATTTCATCTTCACTTAAGTGTCTATTTAAATCATTCATTTACTATTCACCGTTTTTATTTTTCTTCATCCATTATTTTTTTTATTGAGTCGCCCATTTTAGAGATAATTCCACAAACTAGTGCATTTCCCATCATAAAGTATCTTCTTTTTTCAGGCATACCACTATTCGTCCAATCATCTGGAAATTGATTTAATCTTTCACATTCAATTGGAGTAAGCAATCTCAACTTGTTCGTTGTGGAATCTATAACAATATGTGTGCTCCTATTGATTGATCCCTCACTTGTTAACATTGTTCTTCCTGGTAATGCTAAATCATCATAGGGAGACATAGCCCCTTCAGAATATGTATATTCAAAACCATTAGAATCTATTCTAGGTATTTTCTTACTTCCTCTTAAATATTTAAATTTTTCCTTTTCGTTTTCATTCAAATAAAAATGTTCATCCACATTTGTTTGAGCAATTTCACCAAGAGTTATGGGATTAACATAAACAGGTGTTGTTTTAGCTGTATATACAATACCATCAAACATATAACCAGAGTTCTCAAATTTGAAATTATAGCTATCAGAAAAATCAGCTAAATCTTTAATTTCTCGTAAATTAGATTTTGTAATAGGCGCATCGTTATTTTCTATAGGAAAAGTTTTTGCAAAAATTCCTTCCTTAAAAAGAATCTTTTTATAAGGATATTTTGTTGTTTTTTTGTAAAAATTAGTATTTTGTCTATATGCAAAAATATAAGTTCTTCGACGTCTTTGCGGGAAACCATAATCGGCAGCATTAATAATTCTCCATTCAACAGCATATCCAAGCTCATCCAAGCACTTAAGCATAATGCCAAAATCTCGTCCTCTTTGCTTTGCAGGAGATTTAGTTAAACGATCAACATTTTCCAAAAAGACAAATTTTGATTTTTTAATTGCAAGAATTTCTCTTATTTGCCACCACAAAACTCCTTTTTTACCTTCAATTCCTTTTTCTTTTGATAAAGAATGAGCTACCGAATAATCTTGACAAGGGAAACCACCACAAAGTAAATCGTGATTTGGTATATCTTTCTTGTTAATGGTAGAAATATCTTCATTAATATTCCAATCGCCTGCGAATCTTAAATTATAGCAATCAAAAGCATGTTGTGTTTTAGTAGATGGTTCCCATTGATTAGCCCATACAAAGTCAAAATTTCCATTCTCAATTGCATGACCATTTTCATCAAAATTACTAATTTTATTAAGTCCAACTCTAAAGCCACCAACTCCAGCAAATAATTCAATCACTTTACATTTGTTTTTCATTTTCCGTCACCTCATTATCTATAATTTCATCATTGAACGGTTCAAAAAATTCCTTTAGCGAAATTCCAAGGCCATTACAAATATTATTTAAATTGTCAATCGTGATATTTTGTTTTCCAGATTCAACTCTAGATAAATATGTTCTATCTAAATTGATTTTTTTAGAGAATTCCTCTTGACTCATATCTATCTTAGTAATTCTTAAATCACGAACTCTTTTTCCTATAATTTCCTTTAACATACGAAGATACCTTTCATAGATAGATTATATATAATTGTTTCTTAAAAGTAAATATTTGTGACCTATATATTACTATTTCTTTCCTCAACTTCTTTTAAATTTGCAAAAACGTCACCTAGGTATCCTAGTGTTGAGACCTGTCTCAAAGTCGATTGGAGCAGAGTGCTCCACATCTCTTATCCTGTTTCGGTTTTAGGGGACTTCTAGCAATGATTTTTGGATTTTTAAATGTCCTCAAATATATGAATTCTTTTATCAGAGGTTCTTTTGAAAGTATGTTTGATACCAAATTCTTCTAATAATATTTCTTCATACTTTCTAATTTCAGAGCCTACGGCATAAGGCTTCATTTCAATGCCATTTTCTTTCTCTAAAGCTTCAGATAATTCACTAGAGGTAATACTGAATGGTCTTTCCATAGAGAGTATCCTGAACATCAAGAAGCTTTGATGAAACTGCTCTAATAGCTTTTGCCTATTCTCTTCTTGAACTGTTGCTTTCATCTTCCATATGCATTTATCCACATCGAAATCAATCGAATATTCTTGTTCTTCAACATCTCTTCCTGTAATAGAAAGAACAGCATTAGAATCCATTCTGTTCTCTTTAGATAGGATCATAGTAGTATCAGCCACACCCATAAGACCATTAGTGCCATTAATCATATTGTATTTATCAATATCCGTTTCTTTTCTTGTATGATGAATCACAAGCAAACATATGTTCTTCTCATCAGCAAATCTTTTAAGCATAGACATCTCTCTATAATCATATGCATAAGCCTGTTCACCATTATTTGCTTTCCCTCTTATCTTTTGCAATGTATCAATGATAACAAGCCTTATATTCTTATCTTTATCTAATTCATTTTCTAATTCACAAAGGAATGAACTAGATAGAGTTGAGCAATGAATACTTCCTTTAAGATTGTTAGGAATAGGTTTTCCATCCTGTATCTTCAACGTTCTTTCTAGAAGTCTTCTTTGAGTATCTTCCAAGGCATAATAGAACACGCTTGATTTCTTTGTCTTGAATCCAAGGAAATCTTCTCCACTAGCAACTGCAAGAGCAAGTTCTAATGAAAACCATGACTTACCAATTTTTGATGGTCCACAGAACAATGTAAGTCCTGTAGATAGAATTCTATCTACAATGAACTCTGTGGGTTTAATTTCTTCTCTTTTTAAATCACAGAAGAAAAATGAATTCTCTTCCTTCAAATTATTGTTTATTACTTGAATAATCATTACCTCCTTTAGTTTAGGAGATAATCCTGTGATTAAAGCTATTCATCCGTCATGAGATGACGTCATCATCATTTCGCGTGAGTTTATAATATATATTTATAAATATATAAAGATAGATTGTGAATATATTGATGACGAGTGTGACACCTATGACGGTAGATATAGGTATAAAGGATTATCTCCGTATAGTCGTCACATCATCTCGATGCTTCTTTGATTTTGCTTCTTATTTAAAATATGAGTCTCGATATTAGGAATCTCTTCGTTTTTCTTTTCTATTTCCTTTTGCTCAATGCAAATAGCCTTAGCAAAATCATAAGCTTCATAATTAGCAAACCTTGCTATGTGACCATCTTCGAAAACTGCTTTATATTCTTCATAACAATTCGCTAATTCATGCTCAGTCCTGATATTCTTATCAAATAAGAGTATTCTAGATTTTTCTAGTACTCTCTTAGAATAATCCTCTAAGACACTTTTTGATAATTCTTTATCTCCATAGGAGACATCACCTAAATATAATTCTCTTCGTTTCTTAATAATCCTTAGTCCTCCACTATTTTGATTACATGTATGTGTTTTTTATCTTGAATAACTGGCATAAAGCAGAGTATGCACAATACTTTTTTGCAATCTTCTTATTTGAAGCATAACTACTAACTAGGATATGGTGACTCTTAATAAAACATGCACAAGACCATTCAAGTGATCCGTCTTCATTTTTCACTGGGGTATCACCAAATATATAAATAGCTTCAGAACATCTACCATGTTCCGAGAGTTCTTTTAAAATACTTACTGAATTCTCCAAATCAAAATCCACATCACAGTGTTCAGGAAGTTTAAATTGTTCCAAATAAGCATTTATGGATAACAAACTATTGCAAGTGTTCTTAAGAACATCACTATTCCATTTAGAATCGATTGCTATAGCACCAATAATAGCCTCTAGAAGGTCGGCTTTGACCTTTGTCTCAGCATTTACCTTGTTATCAATATCAGAGCGTCCTAGAAGCAAATACTCATCGAATTTAAGCATATCGATAATGCTTGCTAGATAGTCATTGTTTACAAGGTTCTTTTTGATTTCAGTGAAATCTTTCTCTGTTTGATTTGTTGAGATAGTGAAATACTTATAGTCATCACTATCTTCTTCAGGCATGATTACACCGAATTTGTCTGCAATTGCTTTAACAACTACAATATCGATAATCTTGTCACCTATGAATTCTAGGATCTCGTTGCTAGGAACTCCATGCTCAACTGCATAAGAGCTTCTTGTGAAGGCTTGGATAAGTAAGCCTTTGTTAGAGAATGGGTAATTAAGAAGTTTTTCAATCAATGGCAAACTGTGTTCTAAAAAAGCCAATTGAATTTCTTTCTTCAAAATCTCCTCTAATTTTTTCTTTAATTCTTCATCATCCATTATTTTGTCCTCCTCAATT
>CAVJWL010000077.1:0-5940 GCA_963653505.1 uncultured Prevotellaceae bacterium | reverse complement strand
TTCATATATGTATTATATCATATTTATAATACAACTAAGCAAAAAAATAAAAAATTGATATCAAAATTTAAAATTAACACCTATTTCTATGAGTAATGACTAGAATAATTGTAAACATATTGAGCAAAGCTATTAAAAGTAGTAGCTTTACTACTTACGACTAAATTCCATAATCCTTTATTGACCTAATTCAATATTATCAAAATCTTCATTTTTGCTATCATATAAATCAAATAATACTTGCATGATATTTTCTTCACAAGTTTCACCAAGTGCATATGTTGTGCCATTATACACATTAGATTCCAAACTATAATTCCACACTTCATTATTTGAATTTGGTGCATCATAATAATCATCATTTATATACTGAATGCCAACTAAATCATCAGCAAAATATTTAGTCACTAAATTAGCAAAAACTGTTGGCCATGCTTCTGCCCAGGAAAGACGCGTTGCCTTATCTTTGTTATATTTATTTAAACAATCTTTATAAACTGAATGCTCTCCCCCATCGTTATTCATTATTTCAAGCCAATACTGTAAATGGTGTCCGTATTCATGAAGAATCAAATCCCAATACTCAAAAGTATACTTACCTAGAAAAGCACCTTCAGATGATTTTGAAAACCCGGCATCCACACTCATTTTTTCGCTTGGATATTCAATTTTTAAAAATTCAGGATGACTTTCTTGCATTTCATAGGCGTATTTTTCACCATAATATACAGCCTGAGATATTTGCATCGCTTTTGAAATATAATCATCAGAATTAGCATCGTTATATAAGAATGTGCAGCTATTTTCTACTTCTATTGAATTTCTTAATTCATACGGAGATATTTCTTTAGTATCGTAATAATATTTGTTATTATTTTCTATGTTTTTTTAAAACTTCAGAATGTTCAGTTTTTGAATAGATTCTAACAAAATATTTATATAGTTTGTTTTTAGAGGGGAGATCTAATATAGAATCATCTGATTGTGCTACATCTACAAAAAATAAATAAAATCCATCTCCATCAGTATAATAATTTGAAATAACCTTAAAATTTCGGAAAGCAAAACTATCAACACATACACCGATTAATTCTATATATGTATTTTTTAATGGAAATGTAATTCCTTTATTATTTGTCCATTTCAAATATCCATATAATGTTGCAATTTGAAGAGGTGTATTAAATTGAAAATCTATTTTCAAATGAGATTCTAAAGCAGAATCTATATTTCTAGTCGCATTATATTCATCAAACTCGATTGTTGATATGAGATTTTCATTTAATTGTTGAGCTTTATAATTATCGATATTGATTTGATTAGAAACTTGACTTATGAATGTTCCTAAATCTGTTTTATATAAGAATAAAGTTTTAGAATCAACAATTTCATTATTATCATTTATAAAATTAAAAATCACATTTGAATCATATGAATTTATTTTGAATTTCAATAATAGATCTGATGTGTCTTCTATTCTTGCTTCAATTAAATTAATATTTTTTGATAAGGTTACTATTTTAAATTTTCCACTTGATGTTCCATTGATTTCACTGATGTCATCAGTATAAGCAGTACTTTTTAAATTTAATGAAATTAATGAATTAGATGCCGAGGATGAAAGACTTATATTATTCTCCTCTTTATAATTTACCTTATCACATTTTATGTAATTATTACATATTTGTTGGCTATAACCAAAAATTATCGAAAATATCGGTAAAATTAAAAAAATAAAGTTTTCATTTTTTTATCTCATTGCATTTTTAAAGGTGAATTTATTGATAAATAAATTATACTGTATGTATACAGATGTGTAAATGTTTTTAATTGAAGTTCTAATGAAATAGTTTTTAATCATTTAAGCAATTATGTTCAATGATTATCTTATTAAATACTTGAATTTATTTTTTTATACCATTATCATTAATCGGTATTTATACTTAAAGTTTACTTTATATAAAATGGAGAAAATAAATGGTATATACAGTTGGGGAATTAGCTAAAAAATTAAATGTTCAGCCATCCACTCTCAGATATTATGATAAGGAAGGATTATTGCCATTTGTAGAAAGATCATCTGGTGGTATCAGAATGTTTAAAGATTCAGATATCGAATGGCTTAAAATCATCGAATGCATGAAAAAAGCCGGCATGTCCATCAAAGATATAAGAACATATATTCAATTAGCTATGCAAGGTGATGAGACAATTGATGAGAGACTTTCTTTATTTATAAAGCAAAGAGAGGAAGTAAAGAAACAATTAGATAGTTTAGAAAACACTCTTGACGTATTAGATTATAAAATTTGGTTTTATCAAACAGCGAAAAGTCTTGGAAGTGTAGACAAAGTAAAAGATTTAGACGATAATGAAATACCTAGGAAACAATTAAAAATAAAAAAACAATTATCAAAGATAGAATAGGAAAACATATATGAAATTATTTAAAATTTATTTCGATACTGATGAAGTATTACATCAAAAAGCAAAAGAAGTAGTGCTTCCATTAACTGAAGAAAAACGTCAGACAATTTTAGATATGATCGAATATTTAAAAGCTTCTCAAGATGAAGTGTTATCAGAGAAATATAAGATAAGACCAGGCGTTGGTATTGCCGCTCCTCAAATCGGCATTTCCGAAAGATTTTTCGCCATCTATTTTGAAGATGGAGACAAGACATTTGAATACGGATTAGTTAACCCAGTCATTCTTTCAACTTCTGTTAAAAAAGCTTATCTAGAATCTGGGGAAGGTTGTCTTTCAGTTCCTGAAAATATTCCAGGTCATGTATATAGATATTTCAAAATTACAATCAAAGGATTTGATGTTGTTTCAAATAAGGAAGTGACAATAAAACTTCACGGTTATCCAGCAATTGTATTCCAACATGAATACGATCATTTAGATGGTATCTTATATTATGATAGAATCAATAAAAAAGATCCTTTGTATAAAGATCCTGATGCTGTTTGTATCGAATAAAATTTATATCTATTATCAATTAGGGATTAAATCCCTAATTTTTTTGTATTTTTTTATATTCAATCTTGAAGAATAGTTCGTTTTTGGTTATACTTATTTTCGCTAGAAGATATTTAAAATCTATTTTTAATGTCACTTTATTTTTTATAATTTTTTATTTTTATAAGGAGCAGTTATTATTATGACTAATTCTAAAAACTCATTAGTTTCACCTGTACAAATTTATGCCTTAGGTGGACTTGGAGAAGTTGGCAAAAATTTATATTGCATTGAAAATGCCAACTCACTTTTAATTGTCGATTGTGGTGTCATGTTTCCAGATGATGGATTTCCAGGAATCGACTATGTAATACCAGATTTCACTCATCTTAAAGAAAATCAAAATAAAATCAAAGGTTTAGTCATCACCCATGGTCATGAAGATCACATCGGTGGTATTCCATTCCTTTTAAAAGAGATAGATGTTCCTGTCATCTATGCTCCAAGAATTGCTGTCGCCTTGATCAATCACAAACTCAGTGATAACAAGATGCAAACTAGAACTAAAGTCTTAGAATACAAGGAAGATGACATTCTTCGTTTTGGTGATTTCGTTTGTCAATTCTATCATGTCACTCACTCAATTCCTGATTCATTTGGTATTTTCATTCAAACTCCACAAGGCACTATTGTTGAATCCGGTGACTTTAAAATCGATTTAACACCAGTCGATGGTGATTTCAATCTTTCCAAATTGACAAGATTTGGCGATCAAGGAATCGACCTTCTCTTAGCTGATAGTACTAATGCAGAAAAAGAAGGTTATACACCAAGTGAAAAGACCGTCATTCAAGGTATCGCTGATGTTTTCTCCGAAGCTAGTGGAAGACTTATCATCTCAACCTTCTCTTCTAACATTTCAAGAATTGAACAAATCATCGAAACTTCGATGAAATACAAAAGAAAAATTGTCATCTTTGGAAGAAGTATGGAAAGCAATATCGAATCCGCAAGAGAATACGGATATATCCATATTCCAGATGAATATATAGCTAGACCTGAAGATTTAAAGACATTACAACCAAATGAGGTATGTATTCTTTGCACAGGAACTCAAGGTGAACCGATGGCTGTTTTAAGCCGTATTGCAAGAGGTGAGCATAGATACATTCATGTTTTACCAGGCGATACTATTGTCTTCTCTTCCTCAGTAATTCCAGGAAATACTTCAAGTGTCAACGCTCTTACCAATCAATTGACAAGACTCGGTGCTAGTGTTGTAACTAATAAAATCATTTCAAATTTGCACGCTTCTGGTCACGCATCAAAACAAGAGATGAGACTTCTTCAAAAGCTTGCTAGACCAAAATATTTCATGCCAATTCATGGTGAATATAGAATGTTAAAGCTTCATGGTAGAATTGCTGTCGAATGTGGTATGCCAAAGAAAAATGTCTTCGTATGTGAAAATGGTGATATCTTAACTTTGATCAATCACAAAGTCACAAGAGGTGCTACTTATCAAGCTGAAAGCACATATATCGATGGTAAATCACCGATTGCACTCACAAATTCTGTTTTAAAAGACCGTTCTTCATTGATCAATGAAGGTATGGTGGGAGTCTATCTTGTCATCGATACCAAGAAGAATAAGCTTCTCTATACTCCAATTGTCGATAGCGAAGGTTTCATCTCCTCAAATAAGAAAGCATTACAAAAGAAAGCAGCTGAAATCATCGGAATTTCTGTCAATTCATTGATGAATTCTGGAAACAAAGTCACATTCCAAGATATCAAAAACACTGTAAAAACAGTTGCTGGAAGATTCTTATATCGTGAAAGTAGAAGAAATCCGATGGTCATCCCTGTCATCTTAAATTGTGATAGTTCAGCAAAAGAAGGCCAATGAGATGATAATCTTAGCTAGTCAATCTCCAAGAAGACAAGAGATATTAAAAGAAATATTGCAAGATATTCCTTTCACCACAATTCCATCATCATTTGATGAAAGACAAATTCAAGAAAAATCACTGAGAAAATTATGTCTTGAAGAAGCTAAAGGCAAAGCCTATACAGTCGGAAAAGATCATCAAAATGATATCATCATCGCCTCTGATACAATGGTATTATTTGATGGAAAACAATTAGGCAAACCAAAAGATGAAAAAGATGCTTTTAAAATGCTTAGAATGTTACAGGATAACACTCATGAAATAGTAACAGCCTATACAATATATAAAGGTACAACTGAATTAAAATCTAGAGTAGTAACAGCTCATCTATATATTGAGAAAATGGCTGATGCTGAAATCGAAGAATACATAGAAACAGTTTCTCCACTTGATAAAGCAGGAGCCTATGGAGTTCAGGATAAAGATTTTATCACATCAAAAATTATCGATGGTGACGAATACACAATTATGGGACTTCCACTCTACGAATTAGAAGATGATTTATTCAAACTAAAGATTATCGATTAAAAATATTGACTGAACAAAATTTAAATGTTTTGTTCAGTTTTTAGTTTAAGAATATATATTTTTATTAACAAAATAATATCAAAAATTACGATAAATACTTACTTTTTGAGAATTCTATGCGAGTTTTTTGTGGTATATTTTTTAAAAAACAAGCCTAAATTCTTAAACTAACACACATGTTGTTATAAAATAATATCAAATTTCAAAGGAGAAATAACTATGTCAAACAAAATAGAAGACCATCCAATCCCAGAAGATGTATTTTATGTCAATGATATCAATCTAGTAGGTGGAATACAATATGAACTCATCGCTGATTATGAAAAAGCAAAAACCGGTAAAACAATTAAAGAAGGTGGAATTCTTCCTGATGATAATATCAGAATTTATATTCCATTAGATTTGAATTCTGATAGTATCATGGCTGACTTGAATATCTCTTATTCACTTGGAGAAGTGAGTGAAAATAATGAATTTGTTTATTGTTCTGGTGTA
>CAVJWL010000076.1:0-6355 GCA_963653505.1 uncultured Prevotellaceae bacterium | reverse complement strand
TTAAATAAGGATAAGTGATCACTCGTTTTTTAAAAAAATTAAAATTTTTGTTGCATTCTAATTTTATTTGTATCATACTATAGTCATAAAGTTACATAATCATAGCATTTGTAACTAAACAAGGAGGTATTAGCTATGAAACTACGTAAAAGATTATCACTCACTGCTTTTATCCCATCTATATTATTCAGTTCTCTTTATCCTATTTCTAAATCCAATCAAACGAATAATACAATCATTGTAAGTCGAGATTCTCTTATGGCTCAAAATGTTGTAGATGATTCAATAACTAATGATGGAAAATTAACCATCAACAATGAAGTTACAGATCAATCTGCAATCGATAGCTTCATTGATCTCATCATTTCCAAAGGTGGCGAAGCGATCATGGGAGGTATCACTGTCTATGCTAAATACATCGCTTTAAATCTTTTGAAAGAATGCGGTCTTGATTTTAGAGATGCAACTACTAAAACTCTTGAAAAAATCCAAACCCAACTCAATATCATTGAGAAAAAAGTTGATACAATTGCCTATAAACAAGAACAATATCATTGTGAAGATGTTCTTAGTAAAGTTCTTGAAGGCTACAATGATGCTAACTGGAAATATGTCAATTATGTAACTGGTAGTTTGACCTATCTTACCAATGTCGAATGCAATAGTAAAATCTCAGAAGAAGAGGCCGAGAAAGAACGTCAAAGAGTTTACAATGATGGTGTCAAAGACCTTCTTATCGACGGAGCTCCTCTTGCCACCTATGTCACAACCCTTGCTAGGAAAGCATTGCAACCAAATCCAGCCGATGCTCAAAAGAGTATTTTCTATTATTACGATCATACTATGGGACTATATGATAAGTGGTCAATTCAGTACTACAAGAATATGAAAAACTTCATCGCCTACATCGATAGCGTTTTGATTCTTTTATCAAATTTAGCTAAGTTCCAGATTTACTACAAAGCTAAAGAAGTCGGTGAAGGAATGAGACAAACCTATGAACTCATGATGAATGACATGGCAAGTGTTGTCAATGAAGTGAACTCTCTCTTTGCTGCTAAACTAAAAGAACTCGATTATATCCGTCAAGAATGGAAATATCGTGGATTAAACCAATATATTGCCACTGGTAAATATTACAACACTCGTATGGCAGCTTTGACCTATGACCTTGATGATAGAGAATGGTTTGATTCAAGACAAGGATTGTTAGTAGGCTATCTCAATGATTACGGAAAACAAGGAAATCTTCAAGTCGCTTATGCATATCAACCAAATAACGATATTTTAAAAGCAGTTTCTGAAGACTTCAAAGTTTATAGTGGTGGTTTCTGCTCACCTTCTTATACAATCAAAGACTATTTATCTTATGCAGGATTCTACTGCAATAACCAAGATTTATTCGACAAAGCAGCGGGATTATTCGCTGGTAATATGTATGTCGATACCTATGGTTTCATGTATGATGATATAGACTATTCAGCTGCTTATTATGATAATTACGGCAACTACAAACGCAGTGTTGCCTTTAGAGTAGCTACTTACCACACATGGTATAGTGCAGTCGACTACACTGAACTTACAGGTAACGATAAGAACTATTATCTCTGCTTTGGTGTTAGCAATGGAAACAGCATTCAGCTTGATGGTTCTTTCCAAAGAACTTATATGGATGACTGTATGCACACAGTCGCTCTTGCTGTTTACTTCCATTATCCATTCATGGATTTGTATCAAAAAACAGGTCCTATCACCTATCACGATTGTTGGTAACAATTAAAATATGAGGCTGTTAAGTATTCAACTCGAATACCAAAACAGCCTCTTTTATATGTCATTTGTAACTTAGGGTTTTTCTGTCATTATTATTAAAAGACTTTAGCAACATATAACTTTTCGTTTTACTATATTGATAAATACCAACTAAATATATAGTAAATTATTTTCTTTTTGAAATTATTCAAAATATAAGGATTTTTTAAACATATAATAAAATTAACAAATTCTGAGGGACTTTTCGAAATTTATTAACAAATTCTAATCATTTTTTTGCTTTTCTAATAAATTCCGAGTGAGTTTTGAACTAGATTCAGATATTAAAAGCAAAAAAAGCATTAGAAAAAAATTTTTATTTATGATTAATAAGTTGATAAATTAATATTTAGTGAACATATTAGTTATCAATTCTTTTAATCACATTATATCCACAATAAATTAATTTTTATTAAAAATAATCTCTGAATAATTTAGTTTCGTTTTATTTTTAAATATCGGTCAGTAATTTATAATAATTACAATTACTAGTAGGAATTACGATATGAAGATGAACAAATATAGAAATAGAATTGTTGACAATACTATCGAGAAATATTTAAAACTTTTTGGTGCCATTTGTATCGAAGGTCCAAAATGGTGTGGAAAAACATGGACATCAAGATATCATTCAAACAGTGAATTTTTAGTTGGTGATCCAAATGGTAACTTTTCAAATCGTTCTTTTGCTGAAATGGAGCCTTATTCTGTATTAAAAGGTGAAACGCCTCGCTTAATTGATGAATGGCAAGAAGTTCCTCTTTTATGGGATGCAACACGTTCATTTGTTGACAACAATGATGAAAAAGGTCAAATCATTTTGACAAGCTCATCCACTCCTCAAATAAAAGGAATTTTACATAGTGGTACAGGAAGAATAAAGAATATAAGAATGAATACAATGTCATTATATGAATCAGGTGATTCAACTGGTATCATTTCTTTAAAAGATTTATGTGAAAAGAAATTCCAATCAATGATTGTTAAAGGAACCAATCTTGAAAAGCTAGCATATCTAATTTCACGTGGAGGTTGGCCTGGAAACATCGGTGTTTCTATTGAAGATTGTAATGAAATAGCAATTGGATATATGGAGAATGTAATAAAAACAGATTTAAATAAATTAGGCGAAGATATTGACTATAATGAGCATAAAACAAAATTAATATTAAAATCATTAGCTAGAAATGAATCGACAACCGTATCAAATCAGAGCATATTGAATGATATCATCGAAAACGATAATGAATCAATTAGCAAAAATACATTGGTCAAGTATTTAGCTGCTCTTAGCAGAATGTTTTTATTAAAAAATCAAGACCCATTTTCAGTGAATATAAAATCATCACTTAGAATCAAACAAATGGAAAAAAGACATTTTGCCGATCCAGCTATAGCTTGTGCAATGTTAAATTTAACTCCACAAAAAATGTTAAGAGATTTAAACACAATGGGCTTTTTATTTGAAACACTTGTTGAAAGAGATCTATCAATTTATGCAAAAGCAATGAATGCGAAACTATTTCATTATCAAGATTACAAAGGAAATGAAATTGATGCTGTGATAGAACTAAACGATGGTTCTTGGTGTGCTTTTGAGATAAAACTAGGTATTAACAAAGCTGAAGAAGCTAGTAAAAATCTTTGTAAAGTATCTGGTGATATCGTAAAAAATGGTGGTAATGCACCATTGATAAAATGTGTGATATATGGAGTCGGAAACAAAATATATCAAAATGAAGATGGCGTGTATATAATTCCAATAACCTCTTTAAAAAATTGATAGTTCGAAAATAAGAATGAACCTATCAATTAGCCTTATCATTTTATCGTTCCAACAGAATTAAAACTAAAATTTTATCAATATTATTTTTTCAAAACTCCGAAAATAAAACCTTCAAAATACCGAATTTATTTTTTTCAAAACACCGAAATTGATTGAACTGTAATTTGACATACGATAAAATATAGCAAAGGAAAACAATCATATGAAAGATTATATTAATAGAACTATAGAACCTTATTTTGAAAGAAAACTGAATTCATCAGGATGCGTTTTAGTTAGTGGCCCAAAATTTTGTGGCAAAACGACCATGTGCAAACATTATGCAAAATCTTCTATTTCATTAAAAACAACTAATTCAATTTTATCAGCTTCTTCAGATCCTCAATCTACATTGCTAGGAGAATTACCACATTTGATTGATGAATGGCAAAAAGTTCCCGAAATCTGGAATTTGATAAGAGATGATTTAGATAATGATTATCAATTTGGTAAATATATACTCACAGGAAGTACTACTCCAGTAAATCCATCAAAAATTCAACATTCAGGTGCCGGAAGAATCACCTCATTGATATTAAAACCTTTCACCTTATGGGAATCAAAGGATTCGACAGGTGAAATTTCTCTAAGTGAACTTTTTAAGGATTTGAAATTTAAAACTATCTATAAAGAAAATAATCCAGTGACTCTTTCAAAAATCGCATATCTAATATGTAGAGGGGGATGGCCAATATCCTTAAAAGCAAAAGAAGAATATGCCATGGATGTCACTACGAATTACTATGAAGGACTATTTAGAGTCGAAAATGAAAATGATGAGTTCTCTTTACTTTTAAAAAATAAAAATATTGAATTGTTAAAGATGATATTAAAATCTTATGCAAGAAATATCTCTACTGAAGCAAAGAAAACAAAAATGATCAGTGAAATATTAGATTCCGGTATCCGTTCAAAACTTGATGAAGATACCTTTGATACTTATGTGAAACTGCTGAAAGATTTATTTATAATTTATGATTTACCAGCCTGGAATTTAAATCTTAGATCTTCTGTTACAGTAAGAACTTCACCAACTCATCATTTTATTGATACATCAATTGCAACAGCTGCTTTAGGTATTACTCCATCTGACTTATTAAATGATATAAGATCTTTTGGATTCTTTTTTGAAGATATGGCAATACGAGATTTATCTGTCTATACAGAATCAATTGATGGAAAAATAAAACACTATCGAGATAGTTCAGGCCAAGAAGTAGATGCAATCATTGAAACTAAAAATGGTGATTATTGTGCTATAGAGATAAAAATATATAGCGAGAAAAATGTAGAAGAAGGCATTAAATCATTGAATAAATTTCAAAAGAAAATGGAAAATAGTGGAAATAAACTACCAAGATTTAAGATGATATTAACAAGCCATGGAGGATGCTACAAAACAAATGAAGGTATATATGTAGTTCCTATTTCAGTTCTGAAAGATTAAGGGATTAGACTTCAAAAAATATATATTTAAATTTTTATTTGCTACAAAAAAAACATCAAGATTTATATTCATTTATAAGAATATATCTTGATGTTTTAATTTTAATTTAGTGGCAAATTACCACTTAAAATTTAAAACTCATAAAATAATAACAAAATTGGTACGATTAAAATTTCTTTGCTCTTTAGTTAAAAACAATCATATGTATGCTAATACATGTTTTATTTATAACACTAAGTTATATAATTCAATAATTTTTATTAATAGAAGTAAGAGAAGTTCACTACAAAATATCAATTAAATCGATTATTTTTTATGTGCCGCCGAATAAATTCCAACAGCAAATATACCAATTCCACAAAAGATAAGTCCAACGATTATAACAGGAATCTTTGCACTATTCTTCTTATCCATTGCACATCCACCTCCAAGCATACCACCACCTATAAGAGCTAATATGACACAAATAACAAGAATAATTCCTGCCGCTTTTTCTGTTGCTTTGTGTTTCTCGTTCATTATCTGCTGGATTCTTTCTTTCTCTTTCTTTTTAGCAATCAAATTCTTTGTTTCTTCATTTTTATTAGTTACAATTTCATTAACATCTTTTTTGATATTTTCAGCTTCCTCATCAGTTAGCATTTTATAATCATGGTAATTAGCACTTGATTTTATTTGTTCACAACAATTAAAAATATGAATTTTATCATTATTCAAATTGCAAATATTATGATTCAATACATCTCCAAAGATTAGCTTAACAGGATGTTCATTTTTTATTTTTCCAGTTTCAACTATAAACTTTGAATCTTTTGTTTTAATTACAATTAAATCTTTATCTACCAATGAACTTTTTTCGTCATACCAAACATAATCAATATTGGAATATGGTTCTTTAAATAGGCATTTTGTACTATCAAAAACAGAGATATCATTTTCTTCAAATGAGATTGTAATATTTTTTTCTTCAATAAATAGCGGTGAATAACAACTTAATAAAAATTGAGATAAAAAACCTTGTACATTATCGGGATAAAATCCATATTGTTTATTTGTGTGCACACCAAATATTTTTTTTAATTCTTTGCTAATATTTGGGAAATCTTTTTCATATGAAAATAAATCATTTTGATTATCGCATGCAAAACTACTAATATTACATGTTAATTTAAAATTTTTATCTACTTCATCATAATATTTAAAACCATCTTTGATGTCTTTGAAGATATTTATATAAATATTCAAAAAATATTTTTCAAATATATCTTTTG
>CAVJWL010000075.1:0-6360 GCA_963653505.1 uncultured Prevotellaceae bacterium | reverse complement strand
ATCGACTTTTCTATTAATTTTTTATTTATAGTGCTAGATTTTAAATTAACTATGGATCAATTGTTTAAATTTTCATTAAATTCAAAAATATTTATAGATAAATCTGATTTAATCAAACATTGTAATGAAGTGATTAGCACCAATGATAGATTTATGTGTGTCACAAGACCTCGTCGTTTTGGTAAGACTATGGCAATATCTATGCTTAATGCTTATTATTCTAAAGGATCAGATTCAAAAGAATTATTTGATAAATTAAATATTTCCAAAGATGAATCTTACCTTAAACATTTAAACAAATATAATGTTTTATTCATTGATATGGCTGGCCTTTATACTAGTTTAAAAAATGTTGATTCATTTATGGATGAATTAGAAAGAAAAATTTTAAAAGATTTAACAAAAAAATATAGTAATATTGATTTGATAGATTATTCAGTACCAGATGCAATTAAAGAAATAAAATCTGAAACAGGAGAAACTTTCATATTTCTTATTGATGAATGGGATGTAATATTTAGAGAAGAAGAAAATAATACCAAATTAATAGATGCTTATATTAAGTTTTTGAGAAGTTTATTTAAATCAGCTAGCATATCTTCTTGTATTGATTTAGTCTATATGACAGGTATCCTTCCTATAAAAAGATATAAAAGCGAATCTGCATTAAATATGTTTAGAGAATACAATATGATTCGTCCATGGGGATTAGAATCTTGTTTTGGATTTACTGAAGAAGAAACTAAGAAGTTATGTCTCCAATACAATATGGATTTTAATCTAGTTAAAGAATGGTATGATGGATATCATTTGAAGAATACAGAAATTTATAACCCTAAATCTGTATGCGAAGCCTTATTATCAGGTTTATGTATTGATTATTGGGTTAATACTACTGCCAGAGAATCGATTATGGAATATATGAATTACGATAATGGGGCTTTGAAAGATTTGATTGTAAGAATGATTGCAGGAGAAGAAATCGATGTTGATGTCAGAAAGTTCGATAATGATTTAACAAAAATAAATTCAAGCGATGCGGCTTTAACAGTATTAATCCATTTAGGATATTTAGCTTATGATGAGGCTAAAGGAAAATGTTATATACCAAATCATGAGATTAAAGAAGAGTTTATTATAGCTATGGATGATTTGAAATGGAAAGATATTTGTAATCCTATATCAACTTCAGAAGAACTTCTAGAAAAGACATTATCAGGTGATACACAATATATCAATGAGACATTGGATAAGAATCATAATGAACTCGCGAGTATCTTCAATAAAAACAAGGAAGATGTACTTGGAATCATCGTTTATATCTCTTATTATCATGCGAAAAAGTATTATGAGATCATCAAAGAAGCGGGTACTACAAAAGGCAGAGCGGATTTAGTATTTAAGCCTAAAGATAATACTCATATGCCATTCATCATCGAACTGAAAGCGGATGATTGTGCTCTGAATGCAATCGATCAAATCAAGAAGAAGGAATATATCGATACACTTGGTTCATATAAAGGCAAGGTGATGTTTATCGGCATCAATTATGATTCAAAAACCTTAAAACATGAATCGAAGATAGAAATGACTGAGAAGAAGTAAATGACCACAAGGGTAGTTATCAGATCCTGATGGACATAAGGATGTATGCTCATTCGATAGAGAGCTTTGAATCGACCGTCATGGCTCCACTATCATGTCCTCTGAATAGGAGGACATCTTTTATGTATGACCAAGAAGACAGGCAGACTGAGCTGAAGGAACTGGAAATCCTGAAGTGGTTCTTCGCTAACTATGAAACCGTAGGCAAAATAATAAAAAGGTCCGATTTTGTGACTTTGAATATTCTTTCACATTTATTTTATGTTTCCGGATTCTCCAATTTTATTTTGTTCCATCAATGCCTTTGCAGATGAGGGAGATTGTCATTTCGATGATTTCTTCAAGTGGTATCTTCTTTCAGCACTTTGTTAAAAGTAGACAATTATAAAATAAATATGTTAAAATATAATCAAGATATCGAAAGGTGTGTGATACTTCATGTCCAATTTCTTAAACTTAGATAATTCAAAATTTGAAAGGTATACAAGGAATAAAATCTTCATTGATAAATCATTGCTCATCAGAGAATGCAATAGTCTTTTAGGTTCTGAAGATTCCTACATGTGTGTCACCCGTCCTCGCCGTTTTGGTAAGACCTTAGCTCTTTCGATGCTTAATGCGTATTATTCCAAAGGGTGTGATTCCAAAGAATTACTTGATAAGTTCGATATTTCGAAAGATGAAACATATCAAGATCATTTAAACAAACATAATGTCATCTGGATTGATATGGCTAATTTATATACAGGTATTGATGATAAGAATTCTTTTGTTAAAGAAATCAAACTGAAAATTTTGAGAGATTTAAAAGAATATTATTCAAACATTGATTTTACCGATTTAAATGTTGGTGAAGCAATTATGAAAGTTAAGTCAGTGGTCAATGAAAAATTTATCTTTCTGATTGATGAATGGGATGTCATATTCAGAGAACAAGAATTCAATAGTAAACTATGCAATGAATATATAGATTTTCTGAGAAATCTATTTAAATCCAGCAATGTTTCCAGTTGCATCGATTTGGTCTATATGACTGGCATTCTTCCGATTCGTCGTTATTCCAGTGAATCTGCTTTGAATATGTTTAGAGAATATAACATGATTCGACCTTGGGGATTGGAATCATATTTTGGATTTACAGAAGATGAAACTAAAACGTTATGCTGTAAATATAATATGGATTTTAATTTAGTTAAAGAATGGTATGATGGATATCATTTAAAGAATATAGAAATTTATAATCCTAAATCTGTATGTGAAGCTTTGCTTTCAGGTGTCTGTGCGGATTATTGGGTGAATACATCAGCTAGAGAATCAGTGATGCATTACATGAACTATGAAAATGGAATTCTTAAAGATATCATCGTAAAGATGCTTTCTGGTGAAGAGGTTTCGGTTGATCCTTCTATGTTTACAAATGATTTGACGAAAATAAATTCCAGCGATGCAGCTCTTACCATTCTCATTCATTTAGGATACTTAGCCTATGATGAAGCTAAAGGAAAGTGCTATATACCAAATCATGAAATAAAACAAGAGTTCGAAAGAGCAATTCGTGATTTAAAATGGAATGATATTTATAATCCGATATCTTCTTCAGAAGAACTTTTGAAAAAAACATTATCAGGTGATACTGAGTTTATCAATTCAACATTAGATAAGAATCATAATGAACTAGCTAGTATCTTCAATAAAAACAAAGAAGACGTACTCGAATTGATCGTTTATATCTCTTATTATCATGCGAAAAAGTATTATGAAATCATTAAAGAAGCTAGTACTACAAAAGGAAGAGCTGATTTAGTATTTAAACCAAAAGATAATATTCATATACCATTTATCATAGAACTGAAAGCGGATGACACAGCTGATAATGCGATCAATCAAATCAAGAAGAAAGAATATATCGATACACTTGGTTCATATATTGGCAAAGTAATGCTTATCGGCATCAATTATGATTCGAAAACCTTAAAGCATGAATCGAAGATAGAAATGATTGCGAAAAAGTAATGACCACATAGGTGATTATCAGATTCTGATAGATAACAAATAGCCATAGGAATAAAAACTTGAGTTCCTATTTTCGCAATCTTTCGATTCACGACGACTCTAAACTGTTTGGCATCTACTACAGTTGAAAGGTTTGATATCAAGCATTCAAAAACATTTCTAAGTGAAGTCTGATCTACAACCTCCATGATCATAAAATCATCCTAAGATTGTGAGAAATAATAAGACAAAAGATGATAAGAATTCAATGATGTAAAAACAAAAAAGAAGCAAAAGAATCAATGGACATATATCCTCCTAGACCATTGTGTTTGGGAGGATTTTTCACATTTCCTTGAAAAACTTCTGAAAGCAGTTGCATTTTTTTTTTTTTTTTGATTTAAATTGTTTCTAGAGATGAACATGCCTTCAGGGGTTGCCCAACTCCTGGAAACACAATTTGTCTTTACTCTATTGTCCCAAGAATACTTTTTTGGGATCGTTCTTTTTACTATCTCAAAGGTTTCTTGTTTTTGTTTTCTCTAAAAATGAATAAAGAAAGGAGAAGAAAACAAGTATGAAAAACAAATTTAAGAAATCTAAGATTATCGTCCCTGCTCTCGCTTTGATCACTGCTACGACAGTCGCCAGTGTCACTGGTACTGTGGCATGGTTTACAGCTAGCAGAACTATTACTATCACTGGAACTAGTTTCCACACAACTACTCTTAATAGTAATCTCAAAGTTAAAGTTGAATCATTACATTGTGGTACAACTACAACAAGTAATAGTAGTGATTTTGCTGAATCTGGAAGTGTGACAGTTGATGGTTTGCTCACTCATGGATCTTATAATGCTCAAGCATTATCTAATAATGCAACAGCACAAGATTCATCGACTACAAATCCTACTACATATGGTGCCAATATGTTTGTCCCTCTTATGGATAGCTATGCTGTTACAGGTTATAGTTCATTAGGAAGAGTAGAAAGCAATGCTAAAGATGATACAGGAACTACTGCTCAAACTAATGCTTGGAAGGCTGGAACATCATCTGATAACAAAAATATTTGGTATGGTGTTGCATGGAAGATGACTTTTAAAGTTGATTCCGATGTCAGTGGTGTAACTAATACACTTCATTTTGATCCATATATGACTACTTTCACTGATTCTGTAAGTGGTGGAACAACTATTAAAGGTCTCAGAATTGCTTTAATGGCAAATGATCGTTTCTATGTTGCTTCAGGTGATGAACAAACTAAACATGTCGTTTCTGCAGGTGATAGATTTACTTATACAGAATTAACTACAGACAGTAATCCAACAAAAGATAGCGCTACTTATGAAGATGGAAAGTATTTTGCTACAAATTCTTCTAGCCCATCAATGACATCAGGTGAATTCAGTGCTGCAAAGTCAGGAAAAATATTCACTAGAAGTGGAGAGGAAAGTTTTTACACATATACTGAGGTTACAGATAAAACATCTTTAACATTCACAAGTGGTAAATATTTTGCGACTAATACTTCAACAACTGCTATGACTCTTGGAGAATTCAACGCAGCTAAGTCAGGTAAAATCTACACTCGTTCTATTCCAGTAACTGTAGAAACCGATTTTGCTAATGATAATTTCAAGAATGTTACCAGTGCAAGTGCAAGCTATCCAAATGACGGTGCCGATAATAATACTCTTAAGACAGCAAACTATGGATATCTCGGTGATATTGATACTACAAATGGTTTAACCGTCATTGCAGTAGCATGGTTTGAAGGATGCAATACAAATATTGTCACTGCAACATCCACTGTAATGAGTGATGTTACGGCCAATCTTAGCTTTTATACAAGAACTGCTGCATCCAGTAATTAAAAAACGATAATCTTATAAATTTCAAAATTTAACCTTTGAAACAACTTGGGTCCATAGGATAGTCCAATCCTATGGATCCTTATTTATTAAACACGGAGAATTTATATGCAAAAAGATTTAATTGAAGTATTGAATTACTTGAAAAGTTTGCTAATTGGTCTAGTGACAGGCAACGAAGATTGTAATCAAGATGATGAAGAAATATATGTAGAACTTAGGCAATTCATCATTGAAAATCCTATATTCGACGATATGGATTTAAGTTTTATTTATGCAAATAGAACTCCAAAGTTTTTTATTGGTTTTATGCAAGCTTCATTTAAAACTTATGAAAATAGAAGGATTTATATCAACGACCAAGTCAATTTGCTTATTGATTGTGTAAAAAGCAATGATGATATCTTGATTGAAACCACAAAATGGAATGAAATCAACAAATCTGTCATCATATTAAACCAAAAACTACTTGAAGATTCTGATAGAATCAACATCAATGAAATAGGTGTTAGAAGTCGAGAGACGATAATTTTATTGGCTAACGAAATCTACAAGTCTAAAAAATATTCATTTAATAATAAATATGGCAAATCAATAGTGCAAGACAATATAAAAGACTTCTTTGATGACTATTTTGATATTGTTCTTAAGGGAGAACATAACTTAGAAAAACGAAAATTTGCAAAATCTTGTATAGCACTTGCTCATCATACGACTTATTCATTCGATGTGAATTTGGTTGAAGCAAAGATGACTGTTATAGGTACGACTTCTTTGATTCGAATCGTTAATGCAATCGAAGATGATAATTTCTAAAAAAATAAAGGAAGTAGAATAAATTATGTGTAAAAGATATTTATCCATTCATTCCGGAATGAATGGATAAAAAA
>CAVJWL010000074.1:0-6469 GCA_963653505.1 uncultured Prevotellaceae bacterium | reverse complement strand
ATACAAGTATTATAGGTTCTGAGTTTATTAATTTTATTTCTTCAATTATTTCTTGCAAAGTTAAAAAAGATTTAAAGAATAGAGGAGTTTCTAAAGATTATTCATATAAGCAAGTCTTATTATATTTGAATGAAATGAAGAAAATTAAAAATCCAAGCAATAATACTTGGGAGAATTGTAAAAATCTAAAATATGTTGATGAATTAGCTTCGGTTTTGGAAATTAATGCCAGTGTATAGGGCAAAAGGTTAGTCTCTATAATCTATTGATTTTGTATTGTTATTAAATAAAGAAGTTGATAAATCATCATAAAAATTATCCATGATAAAATGGCTAAGCGAACATTCTAAAAGAAAAAAATCACTTCACTTTTACCCCCTATTCCTATGAGTAATGACTACACAAACGATAATGCACTAGTTTTTTTCAAAAAATTATTTATAATTAAAAATACAGATGGAGGAAAGTTATGGAGAAACCTTCAATTAAAGGAGTGTGTCATAGACATACTTATAGTGATACTTGGTCAATGGACAAAACTAAGCACTGGCATGCAGCTACATGTGGTCATGATGTAAAATCGGATGAAGCAGATCATGAATTTAGCAAAGATAATATATGTAGTATTTGCGGATATAATTCTAACCTCATCTATACATTATCAAATGATAGTACATCGTATAGTGTAAAAGCCAGTTCTTCATTGGAAGGAAATATTGTTATTCCAAGTAGTTACAATGGAAAACCAATAACTAACATTGAGGATTTTGCATTCGAGGATTGCGAAAGTCTAACCAGTGTAGAAATACCAGATAGCGTCACAAGCATAGGTGATTATGCATTTTTCGGATGTGCGCGTTTAACTAGCCTAGCAATTGGAAATAGTGTTGCAAGTATAGGTGATTCAGCATTCGAAGGTTGTCCAAAACTAGTTGAGGTGATAAATAGATCTTCACTACAGATAATAAAAGGGAGTACAGATAATGGCTTCATTGCATTGAACGCATTAAAGGTTAATACAGAAGGTCAAAGTGAGATAGTCAAAGTCAACGACTATTTATTTTATACAGCAGATGGCATTAATTATTTAGTTGGATATGTAGGAAATGACAAATCTTTGATTTTGCCTGATAACTACAATGGACATTCCTATGAAATTAATGCTTATGCATTCATGAATTGCAATAGTTTGACTAGAGTAGTAATACCTGATGGTGTAACAAATATAGGTGATTCAGCATTCTATAGATGTCTTGGATTAAC
The DNA here is from genome assembly GCA_963653505.1 of uncultured Prevotellaceae bacterium. Classification (GTDB taxonomy): domain Bacteria; phylum Bacillota_I; class Bacilli_A; order RFN20; family CAG-288; genus Enterosoma. Next base: position 5,206 of record CAVJWL010000074.1, on the reverse strand, counting down.
AAGTGTAGTAATAGGAAATAATGTTAAAAGCATAGGTAATGAGGCGTTTTCTCTTTGCTCAGGATTAACTAGTGTAGTAATAGGAAATAATGTTAAAAGCATAGGTGATTATGCATTTTTTGGATATGCACGTTTAACTAGTATAGTAATACCAGATGGCGTAACAAGCATAGGTGCAGAGGCGTTCCATTTCTGCCAAAGTTTGACTAGTATAGTAATACCAGATAGCGTAACAAGCATAGGTGTAGGGGCATTCGAAGGTTGCCAAAAATTAGTTGAGGTGATAAATAAATCTTCGCTACAGATAATAAAAGGAAGTGCAGATAATGGCTCCATTGCATTGAACGCATTAAACGTTAGTACAGAAGGTCATAGTGAGATAGTCAAAGTCAACGATTATTTATTCTATACAGCAGATGGCATTAATTATTTAGTTGGATATGTAGGAAATGACAAATCTTTGATTTTGCCTGATAATTACAATGGAAAATCCTATGCAATTTATGCTTATGCATTCATGAATTGCAATAGTTTGACTAGTGTAGTAATACCTGATGGCGTAACAAGCATAGGTGATTCAGCATTCTATGGATGTTCTAGATTAACAAGTGTGGTAATAGGAAATAATGTTAAAAGCATAGCCTATTGTGCATTTTCTGGATGCGCAAATTTAACTAGCCTAGCAATTGGAAATAGTGTTGCAAGTATAGATGATTCAGCATTCGAAGGTTGTCCAAAACTAGTTGAGGTGATAAACAGATCTTCACTACAGATAATAAAAGGGAGTGCAGATAATGGCTTCATTGCATTGAATGCATTAAACGTTAGTACAGAAGGTCAGAGTGATATAATCAAAGTAAACGACTATTTATTCTATACAGCAGATGGCATTAATTATTTAGTCGGATATGTAGGAAATGACACATCCTTGATCTTGCCTAATGATTACAATAGAAATTCCTATGCAATTAATGCTTATGCATTCATGAATTGCAATAGTTTGACTAGTGTAGTAATACCTGATGGTGTAACAAGCATAGGTAATTCAGCATTCTATGAATGTTCTAGATTAACAAGTGTGGTAATAGGAAATAATGTTAAAAACATAGCCTATTGTGCATTTTCTGGATGTGCAAGTTTAACTAGCGTAGCAATTGGAAATAGTGTTGCAAGTATAGGTGATTCAGCATTTTCTAGATGCCAGAAATTAATTGAGGTGATAAACAAATCTTCACTACAGATAATAAAAGGGAGTACAGATAATGGCTTAATTGCATTGAACGCATTAAACGTTAAAACGGAAGGTAAGAATGAAAAAGTCGAAGTAAAAGTCAACGATTATTTATTCTATACAGCAGATGGCATTAATTATTTAGTCGGATATGTAGGAAATGACAAATCTTTGATTTTGCCTGATAATTATAATGGAAAATCCTATGCAATTAATGCTTATGCATTCAAGAATTGCAATAGCTTGACTAGTGTAGTAATACCAGATAGTGTCACAAGCATAGGTAATGAGGCATTTTCTCTTTGCTCAAGATTAACTAGTGTAGTAATAGGAAATAATGTTAAAAGCATAGGTGATGAGGCATTTTCTGGATGTGCACGTTTAACTAGTATAGTAATACCTGATGGCGTAACAAGCATAGGTGTAGAGGCGTTCAGTTTCTGCCAAAGTTTGACTAGTATAGTAATACCAGATACAGTTACAAGCATAGGTGTAGGGGCATTTGAAGGTTGTCCAAAACTAGTTGAGGTGATAAACAGATCTTCACTACAAATAATAAAAGAGAGTTATTACTGCTAAAGTGAATATGTACAAAACTGCTAATTAGAAAATGTACAGTTGAGTGCATATTCTTTTCTTTTACATTCGAATGTAAAAGAAAAGAGGTTTCACTTGTATAATGTTTCAAAAGGAAATATTAACAAATGAAACAAACAATTATTTTAGATATTAATTATTACAAGGAGCCAAATATTTAACAGAATTAATCGAAGAAGAAAAATATAACTTAGTTTTTGACTTATTAGCTACCTAAATTAAAAAACACAAACTTTCTTGACAGTCTCTATAGTTGACTTGCAATTAAAATGCTAAACTGCGTTTTGTATATAAAACTGCTAATTATGAAACTGCGTTTTATATAGAAAAACAAGCTTTTAGAAATTGCGTTTTATATGTTTTTTAATTTATAATTACATTGTAGAAAGTTTATTTTGTGGAGGGATTTATATGTTTAAAAGAAAAATATATGAAAAACTATTAAATTGGAAAAAAGAGTTTTCTGGTGAAAAAGCCTTGCTTATTGAAGGTGCACGTCGTATTGGTAAATCTACGATTGCAGAAGAATTTGGTAAAAATGAATATAAAAGCTATATCGTTATTGATTTTAATGATGCTAGCTCTGTTATAAAAGATGCCTTTGATAAATATCTTAATGATTTAGATACTTTCTTTTTAATCTTATCTACTGAATATAATACAACTCTATATAGAAATGAATCTTTGATAATATTCGATGAGATTCAACGTTTTCCTAAAGCAAGACAGTCAATTAAGAAACTTGTCAAAGATGGAAGATATCACTATATTGAGACTGGTTCATTGATTTCAATAAGAGATAATGTCAAAGATATTACGATTCCATCAGAAGAAAGAAGAATTCAAATGTATCCGATGGATTTTGAAGAATTTTGTTTTGCTCTTGATGAAGATAAGATGGTTGAATATATCAAAAAATGTTTTGAAGAAAAGAAACCTCTTGAGGAAGCATTGCATCATAAAGCGATGATGCTATTTAAACAATTTATGCTTGTGGGTGGCATGCCTAAAGCGGTTGAAAAATATATTGATAATGATCGTAATTTTTATTTAGCTGATGTTGAAAAAAGAGATATTTTATCCTTATATCGTTCTGATATAAATAAGATTGATAAAAAATATCGTTCAAAGGTATTGTCTATATTTGACCAAATACCTGGATTTTTATCACATCATGAAAAGAGAGTCCGTCTTTCTTCGATTGAAAAAAACTCAACATATCCTATGTATGAAGAAACTTTCTTTTGGCTTGGAGACTCTATGATTGTCAATGAATGTTTTAACTGTGCTGATCCAAATGTGGGATTATCATTGAATGAAGAAAGAACAGCTATTAAATGTTATATGGGAGATACTGGTCTATTAGTCAGTCACACTTTTGATGAAGCTGAACTAAAAGAAGGAAAACTATATAAACAAATATTGCATGATAAATTATCAATTAATGAAGGTATGATATTTGAAAATGCAATTGCCCAATGCTTAGTATCTAATGGATATCGATTGTTTTTCTATACACACTATAATGCTATAAAAAAACGCAATGATATTGAAATTGATTTTTTGATTTCTAGTGGTAGTAAGACAAAACAAAAAATATATCCAATTGAAGTTAAATCAGGAAATAAATATACAACTACTTCTTTAAATGAATTTACTAAGAAATATAGTTCGAGAATTGGTCAAGCTTATATAATTCATCCTAAGAATCTAAGTATATCTAATAATATTCTTTGTATTCCTTCTTACATGGTTATTTGTTTGTAAATATTCTAATGTTTGGAAATAGATATTTTAATTCTTGTGAGTATCTATATGTTTTAAATTAGCAGTTTTGTACATATTCACTTTAGCAATAATACATTCAACTAAGTGCAATACTCCATTTTAAGAATAATTCAACAATTCTTCTTTTAAATAACGATTGTTGTAAAACTTTTGAATTATTTAATCTTGATAGATAAGCAATTAAGCCTGTATCAGAAAAAGTGTATTTTCGTTCTAACTTAATGTCTATAGTTCATCCTATGAGTGATGACTACTAAAAATCATCAGTTTAAAGTTTTGATAATATGATGTAACAATTATTTAATGAAAATAGTGTACGTAATGACTAATCTTTTATAAGAGTCTTGACTTTTTGCATGGGGGGGTTAAAGTTAAGTAACTCAGGGGGGAATTATGACTGTAATTGAATTCAAAAAATATGTGGACCAATATGTTAAAAAACTTGCTAAACAAAATAATGTTCTAAACTTGCAGAAATATTATTCACAAACCGATTTATTACTTCCTGAAATAAATAAACTACAAAAAGATAGCATTGAGCAAACCTTTGCTCAGTTTATACTTCATGCGCAAAACGCAACATTAATTAGTAATATTGTGTGTTTTCGAAAAAATTATGATTTCATCAAAGAAATTACATGTAATTTCTCTCCACAACGATTTTTAAATAAATTTGAATTTAAGAATAAGGATGATAGAGAAAAAAGTAAGGGATTGATTGTAGAACAACTTAGATACGATAAGACAAATAATCCAAATGGATTGAAATGGGCTACTTCTAAAAGTAAAAATAAAGATACAATTGCAAAAAGATTTGCAAATACATTGATTGATGGTGCTTTGTATTTAAAAGATTTTCAATCTAAACAAGAAGTTATTAAAGACTTTCATAACAATTTTAGTGTTCCTAAGAATCTAATTAAATATACGAAGAAAAAATTCAAGCATGGGTTTTCAGTTGCTCTTTGCTGTGATTTTCTTAAGGAATTAAGTCCTTTTTTTGATTTGCCTAAACCTGATATTCATCTTATGGAAACAATGGCCAAATATATGAATTATGAACCAAATTATTATAAAAAGAGTGATAAACGTGCTTTTGAATGTATAAATGATTTTATGAATTTGCTTAATGAAATTAAGAAATATGATTCAAATATGACAGCTTATAAATTAGATAGACAAATGTTTACAAAATTATTATTACCAAGATAAAGGTATATTATAGTCTTTACTTATAGGGAGTATTTAATTTTGATATTATTAGTCTTTTTATAAGAAGTTGAACTAGAAATTGAAAAATTGGAGGGTAATTCAATATGTTAGGAAAAGAAAATGTTATATTAAACAAAAACTCATATAATTCTTTAGCCTTTTTAAATTTGATTAGATTGATACTGGCTATATCTATTGTTTTATGGCATTTACCTTTTGGATATGCAGAATATAATGGAATTTTCCCTGATAGTTTTTTTCAAGGATTAAGAGATATTGTGAGATATGTAAGCGTCAATTCACATCTAGTAGACAATTTAAAAGCCTAGACTAATTCAATCTAATCTAGGTCTTTTCTTTTATATCTTAACTGTTCAG
>CAVJWL010000073.1:0-6602 GCA_963653505.1 uncultured Prevotellaceae bacterium | reverse complement strand
TATAGGCAAGGTTGATATAGATTGTCTTCTTCCTTGGAATGAAAACTTATATTCTTTAGGAGAAGACTATCAATTTTAAAATTATTTGAATAATAAATGGGTTAAAATTTAGAAAAATAAATTTTACCTCTTTATTCATGGCCGAACCCTAAAGTTTAAACGAAATTTATAACTATTTCAAGATGGCTAGGGTAGGAACTTTTAGTGCTTATCAAATGTGCTTACTAAAATTTGATACTTTTCGTTAGATTATCAGATTTTAAAGCACAACAACTGCAAAACTCGGGTTATAGCATTTATTTTTAAAGAATACCACCCGTTTGCAAATTAGGAGTTTATATTCTAAAATAAATAGTTTTTCAATTCATTAAAAAAGGTCCCTAAGATTTTATTTCTAGAGACCCGTTAACTTTAGTAATTTACATAAATTATAGGAAGATGTGATATCATAAATAAGCTTTAAATCGTAAATTCCCACTTAGTAGGTATACTTTCTACATAATGCCAATAATTGTATGCGGTATTAGTAGGTTCGTTTTCACTATAATAATATCTTGCCGCATTAATTAAGTAGTTATTCTTAGAGTAATAACTAGAATTAGATATATTTATGTTGTTCCATTCTTCTGGAGTTCCTTGATAATAAACAGAAGCCAATTTTGAGCAATTATAAAATGCATTATTACCTATACTTGTTACACTATTTCCTATTACTATACTTGCCAAATTTGAGCAACCAGAGAAACTTTGTTCACCTATTGTTGTAACGCTATCAGAAATTATTACACTAGTTAAATTTGAACAATCATAGAATGTATAATCATCAATAGAAGCAACGCTATTAGAAATTGTAACTTCCTCTATTTCTTGATTAGAATGAAATGCATATTCATTTATTGAATATAATTGAACATTATCAAAATAAGGTAAACTTATCTTTGAATCATGACCAATATATTTAATTAAATAATTCGCACCGATATTGGATTTTAAGAATAAATAATCTCCTACACTTTCAATATCGCTTTGTCCAGTCTTTTTAACATTTACTGCATGCTCAGCAATCTGACCATTATCAGTAGAACCCTTTGTTATTTTTAAAGAAGAAAGATTAATAATTTCAGCTAATGAGTAGCAGTTATAAAAAGCATAATCTCCTATTTCATTTACTGTAGCCGGTAAAGTAATAGTCACAAGTTTAGAACATTCATAAAATGCCTTATTTCCTATAGATTTTAAATTATTCCCTAGAGAAATACTAGATAAGTTATAATTTTGACCAAATCCACCATAACCTATATCAATAACTCCATTACCTATTACGACTGATTCTAAAACAGAACCATTTTCCGAAGCAAATGCGCACTCATTTATAACTTTTACATCATCAGTAATAGTAACTTTTGTAATATTATTGATGTTATAAAATGCATATGAAGCAATTTCATCTATTCCTTCCCCAATTGTTAACTCACCTTCAATTTTATTATATGAACAATTATTATATTCTACAGTTCCTGTTGCATCATAAATATACAAGTTCATAAAATTAGTATTACAATTAATTCTCTCATATTCACTAGAACCCATTTTTGAGCTTACCCAATCATTAATTGTACCATTAAAGTAAAGAGTTTCTAATGCATCACAGTTATAAAAAGACTTCTCTCCAAGTGTTGTATTACTTGATAAACTAACTGAAGTTAATTTACTGCAATTGGAAAATGCATTATTACCAATTGATGTAATATCTTCACCAATAATTAATTCAGTCAAATCATATGTTCCAAAATATGTACTCATAAATGAGTCACAAATAATATCTGCATTAATGGTTAATTTTGAAATATCACAGTCACTGAAGGCGTATTTACCAATAGAAGTAATTGAACTAGGAAGCGTCAAATCGGTAACCTTAGCATTATCAAAACCATCATCAATAATAGTCGTAACTGTTTTACCCCTATATTCTTCTGGAATAACAATTTTACTTAAATATTTCGCTTTACCAACTGAAACCGCATAAGTGCCATCATCTTGTAAATAATAATCAAGACCTTGTAAGTTATCATCTGTTTCTTTTGCACTTGATTTCAACCAGTTAAGAAAGTCTTCTTCAGTACCAGTATAGCCTGCATTAAGCCAAATTTGGTATGCAGATTTACCATCTTCGCCATCTTTGCCATTCTCACCTTTTGATCCTGATGCACTAATACCTGAATCTTCTCCGTCAAGGTACCAATTTCCATTTTCTCCAATAGTAACTTTAGTTCCATCATTTCCATTAATACCATTAGTACCATCAATACCATTAGTTCCTGATGCTCCATTAGTAACTGTAAACGTTGATTTAGTATTATCAGAATATGTAATAGTATAAGTATCAACTAATCCTTCAGTACTAGTTTTAGTTATTGATTTAACTGATACAGCAGCGTCTCCCTTTTCACCTTTATCACCTTGAGAACCAGTATCACCTTTTTCTCCTTTAAGCCATTCTAGAAATTCTTTCTCAGTACCAGAATGACCATTATCTAACCAGATTTGATAAGCAGACTTCCCGTCTACTCCATCTTTACCGTTTTCTCCTTGATCGCCCTTTTCTCCTTTTTCGCCGACATTAGAAGTTGAGTTGCAAGAAGTCAATTGAATTCCAGTTGCATTTAATAACAAAACAAAAAGGCCTAGCTTACATATTTTATTAATTCCTCTTCTCATAAATTCTCCTTTAAGTATAGAAATAAATTATCTACTAAAACTAATTATATTATTGTATCTTATCAAAGTCAAATCAACCAATGCAGCCATTAATGTATAATTGTTTAAAGTTTGGTACTATTAAGCACTTCCTAGTTCTAGCATTAGCATAATTAAAATTTATTATAATTAACCAACAATAAGGCTGTTTCCATTTTCGTTTATTTCTTCAAATTTAGAATTTTTAACTTGTTCTAGTTTTGTCTTAGCTTCAATTAATTTTTCTTTAGACTGATTAACCAATTTTACTGAATTATTATCATCATTAATTATAGTTTCAAGGTTATTAATTTCTTTTTCTAACTTTTCAATATCTAAATTTTTATTCTTTTCAAATGCTTCTAATTTTTGATGATATTCAAGATCATGCTGAACTTTTTCTTCATGCTTTCTCTTGAATTCATCATTAACAAACATTTCTATATGACCGCATTTTTTGCAAAAGTAAACTTCAATAGTGGGATTACATGTACCATAATTCCCACAATCAGACATAACCCAAGCCCATTGTTCTTGCAATATTGAACGATCACTTTGATAGAATTCATTTCCACCACATTGTGAACATTTAATTTTTCTCATATTTACTCCTCCATTTTTAATTCTAGCTTACAAGCATCATATGTTTTCTTACCATCAAGAATCTCATCTAAGTACTTTAGAAACATTATTAAAACGAACATAACTAATTGACCTCACCTTCGCATTTGACATCTAAAGTGGGTACTGGGTTTGGAACTTTAGCTAATATATCATAAATATTTTTAGTGTTATTCCTTATATGATTACTTGTACTCTTCAATATATTTGATGTCTTCTTATATTTATATACTTTTTGTTCTTGGTATAAGTCATTGAAGTTTTCACTCATACAATAACATAAATAACCCATTATATTGTTGAATGCAACATACATATTATTTACATCCGCCCAAGCCCCAGTATTTGCAAACCACATATAGCCATTGGCATGCGATATCATTTGAGCTTCAACATAATTCATCTTAATTATATTAACCCAATCAAATACATGTTCAGTCTTAAAAACATCTGCTAGTCGATTTACTAAAGAAGTTAGCGACTTTAATTTTCCTAATTCATCTATTGTATAACCAGTTGTCAATTCGAATAATTTACAAAAGTCTTCATATCCAACCCCTTTAGGATATTTTGCTTTGTAAACCTTATAAGTTTCTAATAAGTGTTTTTCTTTATCATCTTTACTTCCAAATATACATAAAATGTTATAGTTATCATGAGATTGAAGAAGTTCAAATGAATCATTTAGATTTTCTTGTAATAGATAGATGTCATAAAATCCAGCTAATATCTCTATAAGTACTTTCCATTTTGATTTCATTTGCTCCCTTAATCCAAAAATCATATCAAATGTCATTTCTTGAATGGTCATAGATATTTTATGAAATGTATCCGATACATAGTTATCTCCAAAATTATCTTTGAAATTATTTATAACTTTCTCCAAATCAGTACATTCAGACTTCACTGACTCGACAAGTAGCATAGCCTCAGGTCTATTAAATACCAACGTACTTAATGCTTTTAGGTCAAGGCCTTGTGGTAAATTTCCAAACTCTATCTTTATTAAGCCTATTACATCTAGCAATACCCAAAGAATAGTTTCATCAGTTTTATAAGCATTTGACGTTGGATGAATTAAAGAACTGAGAAAAGAATATTTTTCAGCCCAAGAATCACCTAGTTCATCTTTCACAATACTTTTGAATGAGAGTTTTGAATTACAAGCAAACGGAAGTGGAGATCTAACAATATCTTTTAATTCCTTATCACAAATTGATCCTAAATTTTCTTTGAAGAAATCATATGCATCATTGTATTCTTTCTCCAGTTTTTCAGGTATAAGAAATAAATCATAAGAATCTTTGAACTTCTTGTATTGGTGATATTCAATCAATGGAGATTGATGCTTAAGCAATTCAAAATTTAATGCACTAAAATCTTCTTTTTTGAAAGCCTCTTTAATAGCCAATCCTTCTATAATGCATCTAGCATTAAGTAAAATTCCTGGAGACTCAATGTAATTATATCTAAAGTTCTTGAGAAGACTCATTGCATTAGAAGTAATATAGAAATCAAATACTTCAGTATAATTAGGATTATAATCTTTCTCATTACAAAGATTTAAAAGTTTGTAATTGTATGAGAATACTTTGCCAAATAAAATATCTATTACTTTTAATAAGTCATCTGGCGAATATTTATTTCCCATAAGTCTCCTAATTTGTTTCTCTTTCGAATGTGACAATTAAGATAGCTTTAAAATTACCCCAATAAGTATTTGAAATAACTCTCCATCCTTCTTTTGCCATTTTATTAATAATATTTTCTGCTTCCTTAGAATTCTTAGCTTCTAACACTTTATATTCGTACATAATCTAATTCTTCCTTATTCTTTTGAGATTCTACCATTCTTCATATTCGTCATCATATTCATCTTCATTATAATCATTATCATCATCTTCAGACTCATTCATTAGGAATATCAACATTTCATATGCACATTCTCTTTGAGCAGTTTTCTTATTACTATTATAATTAACAAATGATTCATACACACCATCGATGCTTAATTCGCATTCCCATATAGGATTTCCATCTTCATCATATTCTAAATTAAAATTATAATTTGGTTTATTTATTAATTTTTTTTGATAAAGTTCATTAATTTGAGCAGACGCTCTATCATAATCAGCTTCTCCAACAGCTTCCTTGTAAGGATTTAAAATATAACCATTTTCTTCTAATAATTCATATGCTTTTCTTGCTGCTTGCATTCTTGCTTTTGCTTGACTTGTTCCTTCTCCAAATGCCTTGCGATATCTTCCATCAAAATCTAAGATAAGCCAACAAGAATAATCTCCATTTTGACCTTGATATCTATAGCCTGGTAGACCATAGCCATTTTTTTGAAACCAATTTTGAACCAGACCAACATAATTATGGTTTTCATCTACTTCGTTTTCAAAATATGCATCAAAATCAATCATTCTTTCAACCGTATTTGTAATCAAATTCATATTCCAATTAGAGTCAAGAGTAACAGCACCAATAATTGCTTCAAACAAATCTTCTTTAACAGAATCTTGTTCTTGAACATTATTTTGAATGTCACCTTTACCCATTATAAGTTGTGTATAAAATCCTAGATCATTCATACAATTTGCAAGAGCCTTCTTTTCAACCAGGTCCTTTTTAATGTCAGTGAAATTACCTTCTTTTAATTTTGTTTGAAAATATTTTGGATTTCTAAGTTTAAACTCTGACCATTGTTTATCCCCTGTTATTTCTCCGAATCTTTCCATCATAATTCTTATAACAGCTAGGTCTAAAGCTTTGTCACCAATGAATTCTAAAACTTCATTGTTTTGACCACCATTTTCCTCAGAATAACTTCTTCTAACGAATGCCTGTTGAAGTAAATCAACATTTTTGAATTTGTATCCAATTGTATTTTGGATTTCGTTTAAATCAATTGCCATTTTATATAACCTCCAAGCTAAATGATTTTTAGCTCCGAGAAATACAAAAAAAGACCTTTTAAAAATTGAATGAAAAAAAACATTCTTTTAAAGGTCTAATCAATCAAAATATTAAGTATGAATCAAATTTATTTTATCTTACCTACTTTCATAGTTAAGAAAAAATACCATCGTTTCATAATCACGATTTAAAGTGACTGACCTGTCTTGCATCTCTCAACGCTAATTTTATTCTACCAAAAAGAATTTTATTGTCAATCCTGTTTTTAAAATTTGTGTTTCCCCATTTTTTAAATTCAGTCAATTTTTGAGCCATTTCCTGCT
>CAVJWL010000072.1:0-6828 GCA_963653505.1 uncultured Prevotellaceae bacterium | reverse complement strand
TCCATCGCGGCTACCTTTACGCCATACCCACATTTGTCTAATATCTTTTGCGGACACTTGAGAATTTCACACTTGGATTGTCCGCTTCCCATCATCCCATCGTTTCTTGTCCGCACATTCTATATGGCACTCCATGGAAGGAATTCCCTCCTATTATAGTGCTTCGGATAGCGGTTTTGCGACTGCGGACGGATTTTCGAGCCATTTTTTCGATTTTTGGACTTGTCCGCAGGCATCTTTGTCCGCACATTTGTCGAATTTCTCGATAAACACTGGACTTTTCAAGGATGAAATTCCGACCGAATGCTATTTTCTAAGCACCGCATGTCTACCATTTCATCAACCCGGCTTTTCTTTTTTTGCTAACTGGTTTATTTTATTTGAATTAATTAGATAACAATTTATTCTTTTGATTTAAAAATATATATTTTAAGCACTAAAACTTCTATTATTATCTTCTATCATAAAATAAATACAATATTTTCAGCGCTTGATTATTTTACAATAATTAGTTTGTTGTTTCTATAAAAATTATAAAAATCTTAAAAATTGCTTCTAGAAATTTCTAGAAGCAATGATATTAACCTACCTTATGTTTTCTGACTTCAGCTTTGTATCCTGCCATCATTATCTTTCCTTTTAATCCGAAAGGAAGATGATTGACTAAAACAGAATATCCTCTGTGTCTTAAGAATTTATAAAGCTTTACATCTTTTTCTTTGCAGTAATTCCAAAGTTCTTTGGTATCTTCTTTTCTCTCTTTGGTATTCTTACCACAGGTGAACATCAAAGTGACAAGATTTAAGGTGTTGATAGCATGAAGCATGTATCTCTTCAAACCTTTTTCCATCTGCATGATCTCATCATAACTATAGGCATCAAACATCTGTTTGAAAACGACGATCATCTGTTTATATCTATCGACGATGTTATTGACAGTGACGGATTGATCATCTCTGCCAATGAAATACATATAAAAAACTTCGGGAATGTAGTAAATTGTTTTCATATAGGGAAGAGGAGAATAAGCGAAGATATCATCGACATAGAATGTGTGTTCTGGAAGAATAGTATTGCTAGCTCTTAGTTTATCAGTCTTATAGAAAAGAGCGTGCATCAAAAAGACTTCTGATGTTGAAAACTTCTTAACCTTATCCCAAGTGGTGAAGTCATTGTGAAGGAATTGTCCTTTATAACTTCTTCTGTATGTCTGATTGATGCTAGGTTTGTTATACAAGAAATCCATGACATAACAATCAGGAAGATTGTTCTCTTTGATTCTTGCTTTGATATTGTCTAAAAGAGTTTTATATCCATTTAAATCAGCCCAGTCATCGCTATCGACAACCTTGAAATAAAGACCGGTAGCTAGTTCAACACCTTTGTTGACACCAGATCCATGACCGCCATTTGGTTTATGAACAGTTTTGATGATGGTCGGATATTTTTCTTGATATTCATCAGCGATTTTGGCAGTGTTATCTTTAGAACCATCATCGACGATGATGATCTCCACATCATCCCCTCCAGTGAGGAGGGTATCGATGCAGTGACTCATATATGCTTCAGAATTATAACAAGGGACACAAAATGTAATCAATTTCATAATATATTTTTCCTTTCAAATAGATGAGATGAAGACACTGAATATATTATATTACTTTTTTTCAGCTTTTCTATAGTGAGAATCTTTTGGATATTTTGGACCTTTGGAATGTAAGAATTGATGTAAACCTTTGAAGAAGTGACCATCGAACATCATGATGAGACCTTCAGCTTTCTTCATCGGCATATTCATCATTCTAGAGACCGCTCTCATCGGGAATGACCAAGGACCCATGATGATCATATTGGCTAAGCCTTTGTTGAATTTATTTCCGAATCTGATGACAAGATGTAAGGCGTGATATGTAAGACGTCCTGTCCATCCACGGGCGTATTTCAAATCTTCGAAAAGATTGCACTTATTTAAACGAATTCTCTTCTTTTTATCGTTGACAAAATCAAATTCTCCATTTGGAATATCATGTCCATATAATTCTTTGAATTCATCATCGCTGATTTCTTTGACATCACCTTTATAATACTTAGCAAGCTTTGTTTCATCATATGGGATAACATCAGTAGTTCCGACTTTAGAAACACTACCATTATAGAAGATATCTTGACTAGAAGTACCTAAATAGATCTCATATTCTCCACCTTCAATTTCAAATTTATTGGTCTTGACATTGAAATAACGGAAGGAATATTCATCAAAGGAAATGGTGAGAGTTTCTTCTTCACCAGGATTTAATAATCTAGTCTTCTTAAATCCCTTCAATTCCTTATTAGCACGGAAGATTTTAGAATCCTTCTTACCGATATAAAGTTGAACGACTTCCTTACCTGCGACTTTACCAGTGTTCTTAACTGTGACTTTGATACCATCATCACTTAAGACGACATCTTTGAATTCGAAGGTTGTATAAGAAAGACCGAAACCAAATGGATATCTAACTTTGATATTGTTTTTCTCATAATAACGATATCCGACATAAATGCTCTCTTTATAAAGAGCGTTGATACCCTTAGATGGGAAATTATCAGCGTTCATAACATCAGAATAACTCATCGGATAAGTTTCAGATAACTTACCGCTAGGAGAGAGAGTACCATTGACCATGTCTAAGATAGAATTGCAACCGGCTTGACCAGAAAGAGCACCGAAAAGAAGGGCATCACAATCATCGACAAAAGATAAATCGACAACAGAACCAGAAGAGAGAACAACGACAATCTTCTTATTCAAAGCTTTCAATTTCTTGAGTAAATCAATTTGATTTTGTGGTAAGTTGATAGTTTCTCTATCAAGACCTTCACTTTCAGTGACTTCATCAAGTCCGATGAAGTAAAGGATGACATCAGCTCTCTTAGCTAAATCAAGAGCGGCATTTTCAAGCTTAGTATCTTTCTTTCCGTAACGGTTAAAACCACTTGCAAATCCGACATAATCAAAATTGAATTTATCCTTTAAATCGGTGAAATTATCAAGTTGGGTGGAATTGACGAGGGAAGAACCGGCACCTTGGAAACGAGGAGCATTAGCAAAATCACCTATGATAGCGACCTTATCTTCTTTTCTAAAAGGTAAGATATCATTATCATTCTTTAAAAGAACCATGGTTTCATCACTGGCGCATTTTGCAATGTCGTGATCTTCTTTTTTAAGATCAGGGAAACAGTTGATACCAGTTACTTTATTGCCATCTTTATCAACAGAGGTAAAGGATTCATCATAATTGATGGCTTTACTAGTATAGATAGCTAAATCGATGATTCTATCTGCACATTCATCGACTAAGCTCTCTTCAACTTTGCCATCTTTGACGGCTTGGATAATCTCTCTATCTGTGTCACCATTATTTCCTGGCATTTCAAGTTCATTGGTGGCAAGAAGTCCTTCGATTCTATCATTTTCGCCACCCCAGTCAGTGACGATCAAACCTTTGTATTCGAATTCTTTTCTCAAGACTTCATTGGCGAGATATTTGTTTTCATTGACATAATATCCGTTGACCATATTGTAAGAAGACATCAAAGCTAATGGATTAGCTTCTTTGATCGTGATTTCAAAGGCCTCAGTGTAGATTTCTCTCAAAGCTCTTAAATCGATGATAGAATCCATATTGATACGTCTTGTCTCTTGAGAATTACCACAGTAATGTTTGACGCAAGCCGAAATACCATTGCTTTGAATACCTCTGACCATCGAAGCAGCTAATTTACCAGCTAAATAAGGATCTTCAGAGAAATATTCGAAATTTCTACCGCATCTTGGATTTCTCTTGATATTGATACCAGGACCTAAGACCATATTGACATGAAGTTTGACCGCTTCTTTTCCAAGAGCGACACCGACTTGATTGACAAGCTCTGGATTCCAAGTGTTAGCTAAGGCACTAGCAGTTGGGAAACAAGTAGCAGGAAGGGATGGATTTAAACCTAATTGATCAGCGCTAGCTGCTTGCTTTCTTAGTCCGTGAGGACCATCGGATAAAAACATTCCTGGAATTCCATATTCTGGATAATCCATGGTTTCCCAGAAGTTCTTACCAGAGAGAAGACTAGCTTTTTCTTCTAAACTCATCTTTTTGAGAATATCTTCGTGTTTCATTTTTCCTCCTAAGTAAATGAATAATGTTTATTTTTATTAAATAGCAACAAAATAGAGCTACTGCTAAGCAGTAGCCCTATTGTTTTTAAGCAGCTAAACCGCTGTTTTTAGCGTTATTTCTTAATTCTTGGAATTCCTCGATAAGCTTTTGTTCTTTCATATGAAGTTCTTCTTTCTTAAATTCTGGTAAAGCATCATAAGCAGCTTGTTTCTTAGCATCTGCTTCAGCTTTCTTCTTATCAGCAGCTTCTTTCTTTAATGCAGCAGCTTCATCTTTGGCTTTCTTAGCTTCGAGATATTTCTTATTTTCTTCTTCGAAGTTAAGGCCTTTCTTAGAACAATCAGCTTTTAATTGAGTGACTCTAGCTTCTTCGAGTAAGCGAGCATTGGCTTCATCTTCTAATCTAGCTCTTTCAGCTGGTTCAATCCAATCTTTACCTTCAGCTAAGCAACGAGCTTTTTGATCTGCGATGATAGCTTCATTATCTAACTTAGTGTACTTTTCAACATTCATGAATAAGAACATGATTGCCATGACAAGATAGCAAACACCTTCGACAAGGAAGCCTAAGACAGTGTGAACGACTTTTTGATCTAATCCACCGATAGAATTGAATCCGACGATGATACCGTTGCAGATACCAGACATAGCGACCATAATAGAACCATAGACAGCCATGGTGAAACCATCAGTTCTCTTACCATATAAGGCTTCTTGGTGATCTAAGATATTAGCAAGAAGGGCTAAAGAAATATACATAGCAGGAGCGGTACCTAAGGCTTTGACGACAAAGGAGCCGACAGAGATACCGCTGATTGCAGCATCAGTCATATTTGGAGCAAGAGCTACTAAAGAAATAAGCGAACCTAAGAATGCTAAGACACCACCCATGACGATAGTCTTTGATTTGGTGAACTTGTTAGCAAGTGGCCAAACAATGAGCATACCTAAAGCAGTAGGAATAGCACCGACAGTATTGATAAGTGATGAAAGAGATGTACCACCATCACTTGACATAGCTTGAGAATAGAAAGACATATCATTATTCTTCATCTGACCACCAAATTGGTAGAGGAAGAAGAATATCATAATCAACCACCAATATTTATCTTTGACACAGATCTTAATCTGTTCGCCCATAGAAACACCTTTCTTCTGAGTTGAAGAATCGGCATTAGAATTATTTTTGATATTCTCTTCAGTAATTCTTTCACGAGTGAAGTAATATTCTAATAAACAACCGATGATCAAAGCTACGATCATTACAATCATCAAGACAGTCCATTTTTGGTTAGCTTCAGCAGGAGAAATGATCTGTTTGATCTTAGAACTATCTTGTCCAGCAGCAGTTAAAGCACTCTTTAAACTATCATAATTCTTACCATCAACTTCATACTTTGGTAAGAGCTTGAGTAAGTCGACAAGAAGACCTCCTGCCATACCAGCAAGACCAGCAGCACCAAGTTGAGCGGCCATGATACATGTTGAGAGAAGTCCACGAGCTCCGCCATCACGAGTTGAAAGATTGACTAAAGCAGAATGGGCTGTATAATAAATTGGCCAGGCAACTGCATAATAGAGATTGTAAGCAACGGCGATGATGATACTTGCCCAAAGACTTGAGAAAGTACCAAGTTGAGTTCCATCAGCATTGGTTACACCCTGTGGAAGTGGTACGATGAATAAGACTAAAAGGGCAACTAATAAGAACGGAATACCTAATAAGATGAATGGTCTTGCTTTACCAGCAATAGATGGTTTCTTTTCCATCAATTGACCGATGACAAGATTACCGATGACAATGATGATTGATGAGATGATAGGTAATAAGGTTTCAAATAAAGGATTCCAAGTTCCTAACATCAAGACTTTGTCCCAATACTGGATGAGCCAAGTATTGACAACACCATTAGAGATGAGTGCGAGAAGTGGTCCAAGAAGATATCCAAGGCCTGCTTCAGGGAAAAGCTTTACACTGCTAGATTTGATCTTAGTTGATAACAACGGAGATTCAAATACGCTTTTCTTTGTTTGCGTTTCTTCCATATTATTTCCTCCCGATTTATGGATTTGACCTATTTTACTTCTATGAAACCCCTTTTACAATGAAGCTTTCCTAACTTGTCGTTTTTATTGCGCAAACTGATGATAGCCTTTACAAAACAAAAAAGTTCCTAACCGAAGTTAGAAACTCAAAGTTCACTTATTATCTTCCTTTTTAGAATCGGACTCATCACCTTTATTTTTCTTATTCAATCTCTTTTCAACATAATTAGAAGATATGGTTGCAATGGAAATAGTAAGGGTTGTCGTGAATAAAAATACAGCACCGACAACAATTAAGGGAACTGCCCATTCCGGAGATGTAGGTTTTGCACCTAAATAAATAAGACCGACAAGAAGTAATGATAATGCAATCAAAAATTGGCAAGTTAAATTGATACAATAACCAACAGCAGCTTTTTTTGACATATGAGCTACTCTTACCATAGCGTTTATAATCATTTTTTTAATCATATATTAATATATTCCTTGGTGTCCCTGAAGGGAATCGGACCCTTGGCCTCACACTTCGGAGGCGTGCGCTCTATCCAACTGAGCTACAGGGACTATAAGTGGCGCTCCCAAAGGGATTTGAACCCTTGGCCTACCGCTTAGGAGGCGGTCGCTC
>CAVJWL010000071.1:0-7064 GCA_963653505.1 uncultured Prevotellaceae bacterium | reverse complement strand
ATTCATTCCGGAATGAATGGATAAATATCTTTTACACAAAATTTATTCTACTTCCACAATTGAGCAAATTATGTAAAATAAAATTTGATTGAGATAAAAAAAATAGAAAAAAATTAAAAAGATTTATAGCTTAATAGTTTATAATATCTTTGTTATGGTAAAGGTTTTTCTATATGATGAGAATCAAAAAGAATTCTCAAGTAATACTTATGTCATCGGAAAAATAGGTGGTCCTTGTTTGATTGTTGATTTAGGTTCAACATCAGATGAAATCTATTCTTATATTGAGTCTCACTATGAAAAGGTTGAGGCGATTTTATTGACTCACGCTCACTTTGATCATATCCGTGGGATTCCAGCATTTTTAAAACATTTCAAGAATAAAAATATACCGATATATCTTGCGGAAGAAGATAAGCTTTTATTAACATCTCCAGATAAAAATTCATCGTTTATGACAGGGGAGAAAGTATCAGTTAAAGTAGATATTATTCCTGTTGAAGATGGAGAACAATTATCATTTAAATCAGGAAAAGTTAAGGTTATTAAAACGCCATTTCATACCGAAGGTAGCGTCTGTTATTTGATGGAAGATGATAATTGTATTTTTACTGGTGATACATTATTTAAAAATGCGATTGGCAGATATGATTGTGAAACGTCAGATCCTAATAAAATAAGTTCTTCGTTGAATAAATTAAAAGAACTCAGTGATTGGTTGGTTGTATATCCAGGACACGGTCCAAAGACAAATATCATCACTGAAAAGAAGAACAATCAATATATGAAATAAAGAAGTAATAAAATTAAACACATTAAAGTTTAAAAATTACTTCTTTTATTTTTTTGAATTGCTTGGAAGCGCATTCAACAAGAGCAATAGTTAGTAATTAATTACAATTAAAATAAAGATGCTTTCTAATTAAAATAATTGATTTTTCTTATGTTTCAAAATAATAATTAGTATATTTTATGTTCTAAATTTTTAAATTTATTTTTATTTTTTTGATTTAATAAATTTCATAATTACATATTGAGATATATAATGAACATAACTATTATTTACCTATAATTCTATTTAATAATTTTAAAAGAAAGGATCAATAAAACAAAAGATTAATAGGATGTTGTATTATTAGAAATTTTCATTCATACAGAGGAAACTGATTTTAATAAGATATCAATTATTAATGCCTATCTTGAAATTGCAAAGGAGAAAATATATGAAAAAATATTTATTTTTAATAACGACTATTTTTAGTATAACTTCGTGCTCTAAAAATACTATTTCTAAACTTCCAGATGATTCAAAATATTTATTATCTTCATATGCTGTTAATGGAGAAATTGTTGAGACTTTGATTGGTGTTTATCCTCAAACAAAAAACTTTTATATTTATAAGGGAAAGATAGTTAAAGAGAACGATAAATATTATTTTGTAGATGAAAATTCTACTTTCCATTGTTCGGTTCATGAAGATACTAGAATTTATACTAATGATGATTTTGAAAATTGCGATGGTATGTATTATGGAATCGAAGAAGAAAAAGAATGTTCGATTTGGGTGAGTGCCTTTGTATCTTATAGTGGTAATCATGCTCATCATAGTGAAGATAGAAAGATGGTGTTCGATTATAGCACTAAGAATTTTCTAGAAACTGGTTTCTATGATCATGTATTAGATATTTATTATAATTGTGATTCGAATAAGATAAATCAACATGCATTAGATGTAACATACGAATTTTATCCAGATTTGAAAAAGTAGGTTTTAAATATAAGCGATAATCAATTTAAGTTGGTTATCGTTTTTTTGTTACAAATATTTAAAATCTTTATGGAGTTATAAGCTCAAAAAAATTATACTAATGATTGTAATTTATAGGAGATTTTAATATGCCAGAAATTCAAAGATTTTGTCCCAATTGTAACCGACCAGTAGAAGCTACTGATGAATATTGCCCATATTGTGGAAAGAAATTAAGTGATATTGATGAAAGAAAGATGACAGGTGAATCCAATACTAAAAAAGAAAAACAAACAACATTTTCAGTAGATAGTAGATCTATAAATGATAATTCTACATTGGCATTTGTTCTTGGCATTGCTGCCTTTTTCGTTCCGTATATTGGACTTATCTGTGCAATTTTAGCCATTGTGTTTGGTAGAAAATATAGAAAAGAAAATTCGTATGCTAAGGCAGGTTTTATTTTAGGAATTGTTGCTTGTTCGTTAATTGCTGTATACACAGTGGTTACAATTGCATTGTTAATTATTACTGTTATAGGAAGTTTTCATGCTGCAGAACAAATGAAAAGCAATAGTACTAATAGTGATATTAATTTTTACTTAGATAATATTAAATTATTCTTGTCTTATATTAAGAAATAAAATGAATACATTAAATAGTCTATTAGAAGATACACAAATACTTCAAAAACTTATCGATGATAGCGATAATATTGTTTTCTTTGGAGGAGCTGGTGTTTCAACTGAATCAGGAATTCCTGATTTTAGATCAGTAGATGGATTATATCATCGAAAATATAAATATAATCCTGAGACCATAATCTCTCATGATTTCTTTGAAATGAAAACAAAAGAATTCTATGAATTCTATAGAGAAAAAATGCTGTTATTAGATAAGAAACCGAATCCGTGTCATCTATTTTTAACAGAACTAGAAAAGGTTAATAAATGCAAAGCAATTATCACACAAAATATTGATGGATTACATCAAGCGGCTGGAAGTAAAAATGTTTTAGAACTCCATGGAACTATTCATAGGAATTTTTGCCAACAATGCGGAAAAATGTATGATGCAAAATATATGAAAGAATATAAGGAAGTGATTCCTAGATGTGAAAAATGCGGTGGAATCATAAAACCTGATGTTGTCTTGTATGGTGAAGGATTAGATGATTTGATAGTTACGAAAGCACTTGTCAGTATATCACAAGCTGATTTATTGATTGTTGCAGGGACATCACTTGTTGTATATCCGGCCGCTTCATTTATTAACTATTTTAAAGGAAGAAATTTAGTTTTAATCAATAAAGATATTAATTCTAATGACCCTAGAGCTAATGTCATTATCCACCAAAAAGTTGGTGAGTTGTTCAAAGGACTACATGTATGAAAAATGAAGAAGAAATTATACTCGAATTAAATAAAGTTGACTCAGAATACTATGCTGGAAGTGCTTGTCTTTTGTCATTGGTAGCTATTTTAAAACATATAGAAAACAATATACTATATTTTGATGAAGCTTTTCCTGACGTATATAAAATAGTGGATAAGCTAATAGATGGAGATGGAAAATTCTTCAAATTATCTTTAAAAAAAGAAAAGCTAACTGATGAAGAATGGGATGAAGTAAAGAATATTTCAATTGATTATTTAAACTTGCTTGATGATTTAAATAAGTTAAAAGAATTATTTATTGAATCAGGAATGAATCGATATCTTCCATTTATAGAAAACAAGTTTGTTTTATTAGCTAACCTAGCTCAAAACTCAATAGCAGAATTCTTTGATAAAGATGATATTCCTGAAGATTATTTAGAAATAGGTAATAGTGTATTATTGGCTATTAGAGGATAAATGAAATGACCTATGATGAATATTTAAATGAAATTTCAAAATTTAAAAAAGATGATTTGAAATATGCAACATTAGTTTCAATCTTACCATTCTTTCCATTAGCAGTTAAACTTATGACTAGAAAGAATAATGGTAAGAAACCTTTTTCCGAAGAATTTGATTTTGTTTGGAAAGTTGAACAAATAAGAGATATTGAAAATACCGTCAAAGTAGTATTGAATTCAAATAAATATGAACCAATTTTATCTTTAAAATTAAAATTATTTGTTGAAATATTAACACAAGCTAAAGATAAAATAAAGAATGTAGGTTTAAAAAATGACTTCATATATATGATTAATGAAGTTGAATCCGTTATTAAGATTATTTAAAAAGAGATCAATCCTTAGTGATGGATTTTTTAAATTAAGAATTAGGAATATATTTAGTCATAAATTTTATTTTATTACTAGTCTTTTTATTCTAACTAATATGTCATCAATTGGTTCTTTAAAACCTTCTTTTGCCCAATAATATTCTGCTGTTATGATTCCACCTGCAATAAAGTTCTTATCTTCTTCATCTAAATCATTGAATTCCTCAATATCCTGGAAAATATAAGGTAATAAAAATTCTTTTTTAAAATTGACATGTTTTTCTAATGAATAATTAGTCATTTTGAGATATGCAGTTACTATTTTAAAATTATCTTTATATAGTTCATAATATTGTTTTATTCTATCTTGGTTAGAATCTTGTGTTTTAGATATAAATTTTTCTTTATAGTAATTTAAATAATCTGCATAGACATCATTAAGATTAGTGTAGTGATAATAGAAAGTGTTTCTACTTATTGATATTTCTTTACAAATTAAATTAATGTTTATTTCATGTTCGTTGTGGTCTTGAAGAAAACTTGTTAGAAAATCGAATAATTGTAGCCTTAAAGCAAATTCTTTATTTGTTGTTTTAGCTTTCATTTGTATTACACTTTCTTAATTATTGTACTACTTATTTTATAATTATAATTGGTATAATACAACTGTTAGGAAAATTAGGGGGCATAGTATGTTCAAGAAATTATTGAACTCGGCTTTACTATTAGTGTTTTTCAATTCTAATAATTATCAAAATCTTACTTTAAATAATAGAGTAAAAAATATTAATAATACAAAGAATTTTGATAAAGAATATAGTTTAGTTGATAAAGAAGTTCATCAAAATGAATCTGGTTATTTTTATTACAGTTGCAATGTTTACAGTTTTGATTTTACTACTAGTAACTATGTTAGCTCCAAGATTTTTATGATTTGCACTGACGTTAATTTTACGCCAGGGTCGATCGCAAGACAAAATGGAGATTCATCATTTGATTCTGGATATGGTTTAAATTCTGGTTTTGTTTATGTTGGCTTCAAAAGTTATGAAAGAGAAGAACTTCAAGCAAGAACATCTAGTTTTGTTTTGAAAGAAGCAACTCCAGAAAATTCAACTTTTAATAGAACAATAACAACAAGTTATGGAGGAAATTATAATTATTCTTCATCTGTTGGTGGCGAGATAAATCTTGATAATGGAGTTGCTATTAAAAATGCAAAATCTTCAGGAGTTAATTTATCCTTTGATAGGAGTATAGCTATTTCCTCACCAGAACCAACTATTTCAAAACAACTTGCTAATGATAACGCAAATGAAATTCAATGGTCTTATCAATTTTCAAATAAACATAATAATAGTTTTTCTTTGAGAACAATTTCATTTTTAGAAGTTTTAAATAATGGCTATGGTTATTCTCCGTATTCTTTTGGTTTTAATATTTCAATAAAAATGGAAAACTATAAATTAGGATTGTTCTGGTTTAAGACAACTAAAGTTACAGAGACAAGTGTAAATATTATGATAGGAAATTTATTATAAAATGAGAATCAAAATAGACATTAAAGAATACGGATTTCAAAATAATATTTTATTTAAGAATACTACTTGTGAATTTAAATCTGGGAATCTTTATGTTTTAAATGGTGAAAATGGTGTTGGAAAATCTACATTCTTATCTCTTTTAAGCTTTCAAGTATTTGATAAAAATGTCGATTTGATAGTTGATGATGAATTGATTTCAAAGAATAAATATGATTCATATTTTGAAAAATATGTTTCATATATGACACAAAACTCTCTTATCTTTGATGACTTAACTTGTATCGAAAATTTATTATTTGCTTTTGATAAAAAAGATGAAAAAAAAGCTAAAGAAATATTGAAAGAATTAAATCTTGAAAAAGTTATCAATTCAAAAGCAAGTGATTTATCTGAAGGGGAAAAGCAAAGGTTATGTTTTGGAAGAATTCTATATCAACCGAAAGAGATAATCCTATTAGATGAATGTTTCTCTTCTTTAGATGATGAAAATTCGAAAGTAATAATTGATTGTATTGAAAAATTGGCTCAAAACAGAATTGTTATTTTAGTTTCACATTTAGAGAAAGATTTTAGTAAAAAGGTTAATTGTTTTATTTCTGATAAAAATATAAGTATTGAAAAATTAAATGAAAAATGTGAAATTGCTTCTAAGAAGAATATTGATAAAAGCTTAAAAGCAAAAAATATAATCGTAAAAAGAAATTTTAAATTTATTTTAACTTTCGTTTTGCTGTTTTTCCTTTCAACTGTCGGCATGGTTTTCGGATCGCTTTATAACACTCTAACAAATAACGACAATATATTATCTCTCAGTATGAAAGTGATCGAAAAGGATTCGGAAGTATTAGTTGTTTCAAAAGAAAATTATGAAAATAACAAATATAATTTTGATAAAACTGGTTCAATCAAAATAAAAGATACTAGAACGTTTAGTTTAAATTCTACTGATAGTAATTATTCTTTGAGTGGATTATTTTTACTAGATGATTTCAATACTCATAAAAATGAAATAAAATTAGTATCAGGTAAATATCCAACTAGCAGTGATGAATGTATTGTTTCATCATTGATTTATGAAAAGATTAATAAACTTAAAGATAAAGATACTCCATTAGAATTTTATAATTTAAAATTTTCTTCTATTGTTGGTGTGTATCAAGAAAATGATAAAAAGATATTGGATAAGTATTTGATTAATAACGATCAATATCATGAACAATTACCAGTAAGACTTATGTATGGTTTTAAAATCGAATCTATTTTTTCTTTATATACTGAAAATGATGAAAATCAAGACTTCAATTATGCAATTAAAAATAATGAGCAAAATAGAGAAAAGTTAGATTTGAATATTGTTAAATATATTTGTCAAGTTGATAACCAAGTTATGTTATTTGATAACAATGGAAATTATGTTTTAAAAAGCTTAGAATTTGTTCAAAAATTAAATTATGGGATTTTTATTTTAGTCATTTGCGATATTCTTTTGATAGTTATATTGATATCATTTAACCATAGTTAATTTAAAATCTAGCACTATAAATAAAAAATTAATAGAAAA
>CAVJWL010000070.1:0-7149 GCA_963653505.1 uncultured Prevotellaceae bacterium | reverse complement strand
ACAATAATTTGAAGGAAGAGAATTCATTTTTCTTCTGTGATTTAAAAAGAGAAGACATTAAATCCACAGAGTTCATTGTAGATAGAATTCTATCTACAGGACTTACCTTGTTCTGCGGGTCATCAAAGATTGGTAAATCATGGTTTGCATTAGAGCTTGCTTTGGCTGTTGCTAGTGGAGAAGATTTCTTAGGATTCAAGACTAAGAAATCAAGCGTGTTCTATTATGCATTAGAAGATACTCAAAGAAGACTTCTAGAAAGAACCTTGAAAATACAGAATGGGAAACCTATTCCAAACAATCTCAAAGGTAGCATTCATTGTGGAACTTTATCTAGTTCATTCCTTTGTGAATTAGAGAATGAATTAAATAAAGACAAGAACATAAGGCTTGTTATCATTGATACATTACAGAAGATAAGAGGAAAAGCGAATAATGGAGAACAAGCCTATGCATATGACTATAGAGAGATGTCTATGCTTAAAAGATTTGCTGATGAGAAGAATATATGCTTGCTTGTGATTCATCACACAAGAAAAGAAGTTGACATTGATAAATACAATATGATAAATGGCACCAATGGTCTTATGGGTGTGGCTGATACAACTATGATCCTATCTAAAGAGAATAGAATGGATTCTAATGCAGTTCTTTCTATTACAGGAAGAGATGTTGAAGGGCAAGAATATTCAATCGATTTTGATGTGGATCAATGTATATGGAAGATGAAAGCGACAGTCGAAGAAGAGAATAGGCAAAAACTTCTAGAGCAGTTTCATCAAAGCTTCTTGATGTTTAGGATACTATCTATGGAAAGACCATTTAGTATCACCTCTAGCGAATTATCTGAAGCTTTAGAAAAAGAAAACGGCATTGAAATGAAACCTTATGCAGTGGGTGCTGAGATTAGAAAGTATGAAGAAATATTATTAGAAGAATTTGGCATCAAACATACCTTCAAAAGAACCTCTGATAAAAGAATTCATACATTTGAAGATATCTAGAAAACTAAAAATCACTGCTAGAAGGGCCCTAAAACCGAAACAGGATAAGAGATGTGGAGCAGACTGCTCCAATCGACTTTGAGACAAGTCTCAACACTAGGATACCTAGGTGACGTTAAATTTAAATATTAATCGTTAATATGATTTTAAATACACAAATATTGTAATATAAGTCAACATATGATATATTATTTATAGAGGTATAAATATGTTAAAAATTGCTATTGGTAAAAGAATTAAAGAATTAAGAGTTATAACTAATGACATTAGCCAAGAACAACTTGCTGATAAAATTGGATGGGATAGAGCTTACATTTCTCGAATAGAATCAGGAAAACAAAACATTACGATTGAAAATTTAAATCAAATATGTAATGCATTAGGAGTTACGCTTCAACAATTTTTTTCAACTTTTGACCACAAAATTAATGATGAAAACGGAGAAAAGATTTAATATGAAAAGCTTAAATATTGCAACTGTCTTTAGTGGAATCGGGGCTCCTGAACAAGCTTTAAAAAAGGTAGGAATTAGAACGAATATTATTTTTGCATGTGATAATGGAGAAATAGAAATTGATAAATCAGCCGATGAAATAAAACAACAAATATTAAATATGACTGATGAAGAATGTAATTCATATGTAAAAAAACTCTATGATAATACCAAAAAAACTAATTATGTAAAAATTAGTTATAAAGCTAATTATAAAGTAAAGGAATCTGATTGGTATAATGATATAAGATTTTTAAATGGTGAAAAATATAAAAATAAAGTTGATTTACTCGTTGGTGGTAGTCCATGCCAAAGTTTCTCAATCATAGGCAAAAGAGCAGGACTTGAAGATACAAGAGGAACTTTGTTTTATGATTATGCTAGACTTATTAAACAAATTGAACCAAAGTTTTTTTTGTATGAAAATGTTCCCGGTATGTTGATGCATGATCATGGAAATACCTGGAAGGTTATTTATTCAGTATTTCAATCCTTAGGCTACAAAGTTTATAACACAGTTTTAAATGCAAAAGATTTTGGGATTCCACAAGATAGAAAAAGATTATTTGTTGTCGGTTTTAAAGATAATACCGTAGATTTTGAATTTCCAAAACCAATTAAACTTACAACTGAAATGAAAGATTATTTAGAACGAGAAGTAGATGCTAAGCATTATTTAGGTAAAAAAGGTTTTGAGTTTGTTACTAATCCTAAATATAAAAATCGTGCTAGGATTAATCAATCGATAATTCAAACGCAAAAAGCTAATCAACAATTTAATTGGAACGGTGATTTTGTTTTTGAATCAATTGATGAGGTTAACAAAAAAAGTAACAAAGATGAAATATTAAAGAGAGCTTATGTATCAAATTGGAATGGAAAAATTGGTGTTATAAGACAATTATCATATAGAGAATGTATGCGTTTAATGGGATTTCCAGATACTTATAAAATTGTTGTTCCTAATGTGCCAGCATATAGACAAGCAGGAAATTCGATTGTTGTTAATGTGCTTTCAGCAATTTTTGAACAAATGTTAAAGGCGGTAAATGTTTATGAAAATTAGAATGGCTACAATTTTTAGTGGTATAGGAGCTGTTGAATTTGCTTTAAAAAGAATGAACATAGATAATGAATTAATTTTTGCTTGCGATAATGGCGAAAGAGAAATTCAATATAATATTGAAGAAGAAAGAAATAAAGTTTTTAATTTAAAGACAATTGATGAAAAAAAAGAATATGTAGATAAATTATATTTATCTAAAACTTCTTCAAAAAATTATGTTCAACAAAGCTATTTGGCTAATTATCCGCATTTACCTTTAAATAGATATTATCAAGATGTTATTTTACTTGATGGAAGAGACTTTAAAAATAAGATAGATTTATTTGTTGGAGGTAGTCCTTGTCAAAGTTTTTCTTCAGTTGGCTTTCAAGGGGGGTTAGAAGATGCTAGAGGTACTTTGTTTTATGAATTTGCTCGTTTAGTAAAAGAAATAGAGCCCAAAGTTTTTATATATGAAAATGTTAGAAATTTACTTAAACATGATAATGGTAAAACATGGGAAATAATTAAATCTATTTTTGATTCGTTGGGTTATGATTATAAATTTGAAGTTTTAAATGCATCAGATTATGGTATTCCTCAAACAAGAAGAAGATTATTTGTTGTTGGTTTTAAGAAGAATTTACCGTGTAAAATGTTTGAATCTTTTATTTTTCCACCTGAGAAAGAAATTCTTAATTATTGTATGAAAGATTTTTCCATTAATAATTGTGCTGAAGGAAACTTTAATTATGATTCTAATGGTAAAATAATTATAAACAAAATCAATGGTTTTCCTGATGAAAAATATACTTTAAGTCCTAAATTATATGCTTATGTAATGAAATCAGGAACAAAAGATTGGAAGCAAAAAGTTGAAATTAATTTACCAATTGCTAGAACATTGCTTAAAACAAT
Organism: uncultured Prevotellaceae bacterium; assembly: GCA_963653505.1. Lineage (GTDB taxonomy): Bacteria > Bacillota_I > Bacilli_A > RFN20 > CAG-288 > Enterosoma. The sequence goes on along the minus strand of CAVJWL010000070.1, from coordinate 3,689 downwards.
GGGGAATAGACATAGAGCTGGTGTTGATAATTATCTTTCTTTTGATAATACTGAAAATCTTGGATCTGTTAGAATGCTTACAGAACGTGAAGCACATAGGCTTATGGGATTTACGGATGATTATAAAATAGTAGTATCAAGAGCTCAAGCTTATAAACAAGCTGGAAACTCAATTGTTGTAGATGTTTTAATGCATATTCTCGAAAATATTATTGATACTAAAGTGTTTGATTAGGAGGATTATTTTATGGCGATGTATGTTACTGATAATAAGATTTTTATCTTTGTAGCTGATAGTGATGCACTTGATGAAAACAGAATAAAGGATAGTACTAATTCTAATTCAATAACAAGTAATTACTGTCCACCAGAATCTAGCGACCAAAGAGATAAATTTTATATTATATTAGGTGAAAAAGATAGTTTAATTAATAAACCTATTTATATGGATATTTCTAAATTAAGAGAATATAAAAAGATTATTGTTTCTAGAATAAAAAATAAATATTCTAATATTTTCAAAGGAAATATGACTGATTTTGAAATTAATTGTGATAAATTGATTTCACTTGGCAAAGATTCAATTATTTCTAACAATCTTTTCTTGACAGGTGAACGTCCTTATTTAAATTTTAATGATGATCCTAACTGGAAATTATTCAAATCCATTCTATATGGTGAAGCAAGTATAATTGTCATTGAATCAAAACAAGATAGATTTATTATTTATCCCATGTATCGTCCTTTATTTTCTAAAGTCGAGGATACAAAATGGGATAATAATACTTCAAAATTGAAATTTGTTTCTCAAAATTATAATTTGACAGAAGATGAATTATCTAACAAGTTAAAAGAAATGTATAATTCAAATGACAAAGTTCTAAGCGTTAATTTGTTCGGCATTAAATATGGCGAATATATCAAAACTAATGGATTTAACATTAATAATATCATCACTAAAGCTGGAATTAGTTCTACATATTTTGAAGAAGTTAATAAAGGAATTAAACTTTCGACTTTTGCATATATTAAGAATGATGGAAACATTTCTTGTAATATAGATGATGAAAATTATATTAAATTCAAAAATATGGTTTCATGGTTTGTCACTCAATTAAATATTAATAATAATCTAATGGAAGGCGAGAAACATTTTGGCCAAGGTTATAATGATGGATCTTCAATTAGAAAATATTATGAAAAATGGCGCAACTATGGTTCATTTACATTGGATTGTAATTTTACAGCTGGCTACAAATCTACATATCCTAAGAGTAATTATATTAATGTTACTGGAACAGGTATTGATATTAGACCTAGATTTGATGATAATTCAACAAAAGTAATCGGTGTTAATATTGCTCTTGATGAAAAAGTTTATGAAAAATATTTAGTTTACTATAAGGAACTTTTGAATAAAGAATATTCAATTGAAGAACTTGATTTATTAAATGAAAATGTAAGTGAAAAACTGAAAGATTTATTTGATAATTACAAAAAGATAATTGATGATTTAACAAATGATTATATTGGTGCATATAATAAAATTTATTACGGAGCTCCTGGTTGTGGTAAATCATATTATGTAAAGAATACTTTAATTCCATCATTAGGAATTGTTGATGATGAAGAGCATGTTGTTAGAACTACGTTTTATCAAGATTATTCAAATACCGATTTTGTCGGTCAGATATTACCAAAAATTCAAAATGGTGATGTCACTTATGAATTTACACCAGGTCCATTTGCAATTGCATTGAGAAATGCCTTAAAACATAAAACCGAGCCAACAATACTTATAATTGAAGAAATTAATAGAGGAAACGCAGCAAGTATATTCGGTGACATATTCCAATTACTAGATAGGAAAAAAGATGGTTCAAGTGAATATGAAATTAATCACACAAATTTACAACAATATATTAATGATGAATTAGGATTAGATTTGCCAAAAATATTCATTCCTTCAAACTTATATATCATTGGTACTATGAATACATCAGATCAAAATGTATTTACTTTAGATACTGCTTTTAAGAGAAGATGGAAATTTGAAAAGGTTAAGAATGAATTTAATGGGCGTGCTCATGATAATTGGTTTGTCCCAGGAACTGCTGGCACGACTTGGAAGGACTTAGTTATTGCAATAAACAATTACATTATCTCTAATGCTGACGAATTTACGAATGAAGATAAGCAAATAGGCGTTTACTTCATTGATGAGAATGGATTAGTAGAAAATAAATTAGATGCTAATAATCCTGAAAAAGTAAAAGAATTCGCCTATAAAATGCTTGAATATCTTTGGGATGATGTAGCTAAGTTTACAGATAAACAAAAGTGGTTCGATAGCGATATTAAAACTTTGGATCAACTTATAGAAAATTATGAAGAAAAAGCCAAAGACAACAAAGCCCTAGAAGTGTTTGGAAAAGACTTGAATGAACTTATCAACAAGAAATCCGATTAATAACATTATCTATCATAAGTCTACTGGAAAGGATGACGATTCTTTTATAGGGCTTAAAATTAAAGGAAATGCAATCCATTTCTATTATCCAGAGGCATATCATTTGGATACAACTTCACCTAATCTAAGAAATGATATAGTTTCGATTCTTAATACTATAAAAATCGCGAAAACTTTCTCTAAAGACAATCATGAACTATATACTGCTAGAGATAATTTGGCTGAATTTGCTTTAGATAGTTATTTGTGGATTATATATGACTATGTCAAGAATGGTTACTACGTAAATAGAGAAAAAGAATATAAATCAAATCAAAAAGGAAAAATAAATTGGAAGAGAACGTTAGATACAAATCCAATAATCTCTAAATCAAAGAACATAATTTATAACGACATTATCGTAGAAAGTTCAACTAATGTAGATAATATAATTGTTGAAATTCATAAATATTGTTTGAAGAAATCCATTGATTCTATTGGATGGTTATTCAATATGAATTCTAATTTCATAAATGTAGAACCTTTTGATGATAAAAAAAAGAATTATTATTTATCAGCCATAAAGAAAGAACTAAATCATACATTTGATGATGAAAAGAAACAAAAACTAAGACATTTTCAAAATGTTTTAAAAGGACTAGATGTTAAATTAGATTCAAGAGATTTAGTTTATGGTGTCGATATGTATTATTACATATACGAAAGAATGATAGATAAAATATTTGGAAATGAAGATGTATCAAAGTTTTATCCTAAGGGTGAATGGTATCTTTGGAAGAACAATAAATTCGAAAAATATGATAGTAGTGATTTAAGACCAGACACAATTTTAATTCATGAATATAATGGTCAAAAGAACGCTTATATCTTAGATTCTAAGTTCTATCGTTATGGTGTTACAGGAAATAAAGATGATTTACCAAGTACCTCATCGATTCAAAAGCAAATTGCGTATGGTGATTTCATTAAAACAAATAAAAAGGATGAATTCGATAATATATACAATGCATTCTTGATACCATTTGATAAAACTTCAGAAAAATTTAAAACTGATGATAATATCAGATACATAGGTTTTTCAAAAACAAATGTTAGTGATAAATATAATAGTCATGAATTCATCCATACGTTCCTAATAGATTTAAAACATGTCATTGATACATGGAACAAGTTGAATCATATTGATGACGTTAACACATTAATCAAAGGAATAGAATCT
>CAVJWL010000069.1:0-7199 GCA_963653505.1 uncultured Prevotellaceae bacterium | reverse complement strand
CTGTACTTATATCTTGTGCTGCAGCCATTATTAAACCTGTAAGAATCGAGGAAAAGACATGCGATTAACCATTTTTATTTATATTCTAGTTTCTTTTTTAGTTAGTTATCTGATTCGTGTTTTACCACTCACTCTTATACGTAAACCCATCACAAATCCATTTATTTGTTCATTCTTATACTATGTACCGTATGTGACTTTGGCAGTCATGACTTTCCCGGCAATATTAGAAGCTACACAATCCATATACTCTGGTTTAGGAGCTATGATTGTGGGGATGATTCTTGCGTGGAAGCAGAAAAGTTTACCTGTAGTGGCGGGCGCATGTTGTTTAAGCGTTTTCTTTTTAGAAATGATCCTAATTTAGTTAAATTGTCAAAATAAGTTAGAAGTAGTACAATTTGTTTAAGCATTGGAGAGTTTTATGAAGAAGACTAGGGATGAAGGGCTAAGCGTTTATAGTATTTTGTTGTTTTTGTTTATCGCAATTTTGTTTTTGTGCGGTTATACTTATGCTCTTCAAAAGATGGAAAACTCTAGTTTTTTAGAAACTCATATTGGTGAAAATAAAACGCGTGCCGATCAGATGTATTCTTTGACACAATCCTTATTAACGGTTGAAGACTATACGGAAATTAATTCTGTTGATGATATGAATAAGGAACCTTATTCTTCTTTGCAGGCGCATTTGAATCAAATGAAAAAATTAAATAATACGAGTCGATTCTATACTTTAAAATTAGATGGAAATGGAAATTTGATTTATGTCGTCGATGGGGCGGATTTAGAGAGTGATGATTTTAGAGTACCTGGAACTTTGGCAGAAAAGAAATTGGTTTCATTTGTAAAAAAGTCTTATGATGGTGATTTTACATATACGGATCACATTGTTCATACAAAATGGGGATATGTGTATGCGGCCTGTTATCCAATTCGTTCAAGTGTTACACAAGAAATCATTGGATTTTTATGTGTAGAAATGGATATGCAAGATATTTATGATTCGATGAATGAAAGAAATAGTGTAGCTATGAATGCAGCCATGATTGGTGGTTTTATTCTTATTATCTTGTTCGCATGTCTAGGCTATTATGTGATTAAAGAACGTGAATATAGACATACACAGAATATATTGCTTCAAGAAGCGGCCGAAGCAGCCAAATCAAGCAATCGTGCAAAATCCGTATTCTTATTTAATATGTCTCATGATATCAGAACTCCGATGAATTCTATCATTGGTTATATTGATTTAGCTAAAAAACATATGGATGATAAAGAACGTGTTCAAGTGTATTTAAATAATATTCAAAATTGTGGAAAGAAGCTACTTGCTTTACTTGATAATGTGTTGGATTTGGCACGTATTGAAAGTAATAAAACCATTATTGAACAGACTGCTTTAGATGTAGATAATCTCGCTTCTTCTTGCGTTTCTATGTTTTATATTGGTGCTGAAAAGAAACATCAAAGTCTTGAATATCATTCTTTAATTAAGCGTAAATATGTGTATATGGATGAAGTTCATGTCAGTGAAATCTTGATGAATCTTTTAAGTAATGCGATTAAATACACGGGTGAGAATGGACAGATTTGTTTAACAGTACGTCAAGAATTAACAGATTTAAATTGGTGCAATATGATTTTTGAAGTTACGGATAATGGTATTGGCATGAGTGAAGAGTTTCAAAAAGAAATGTTTGAAATGTTTTCAAGAGAAAGAACAACGACAAAAAGTGGTGTCGAAGGTGCCGGTATTGGTATGTCGATTGTCAAAAGACTTGTTGATTTAATGGAAGGTTCGATAGAAGTGCATTCTGTTTTGACAAAAGGTTCTACTTTTACAGTATCTCTTCCTTGTCGATTAGCAAATGAAGAAGACCTACAAGTAAAACAGGCAGAACTTGATATGGATTTATCCTATTTAAAAGGCAAACGGATTCTTTTGGTTGAGGATAATGATTTAAATGCAGAAATTGCCACAGAACTTTTAAAAGAAGAAGGATTCTTAGTCGAGTGGGCTAATGATGGTGTTGTTGGTGTTGAAAAAGTGCAAGAAAGTCCAGATGGCTATTATGATTTGATTTTAATGGATATTCAAATGCCGACTTTAAATGGTTTTGAGGCAACTCAAAAAATTCGTAGAATGGATGATGAGAAAAAGGCAAACATTCCAATTATTGCCATGACGGCCAATGCCTTTGCGGAAAATAAGGAAGATTCTATTAAAGCGGGAATGAATGATCATGTATCAAAACCTATTGATATGAATGTTTTGTTAAAAGTCATTAGTGAATACATTTCTCATTAGAGCAGGATGACTGCTCTTTTTTGATTTCCTTTGGTTAGATTTTGTCATATAATAGACGAAAGGAAGTAAAACATATGAATAATAAAAAGATTGATTTTAAAGAATTAACTCAACATATATTAAATTCTTATTTAGGTGCCTTATCTGATACGGATATGGATATTTTAAGTTTACTTGATGAAAATTTGAGCGTCATTGGAACAGGAAAACATGAGTTTTTTAGAAATTTACAGGAATTCTATTCCGCCTTTCAATTTGAAGTTCAACAAAGAGAAGATGTTCATTTTGAATGGAAAGATTTTACAATGGAAGAACAGCCGCTTGATGAAGATCATGTGATGACTTTTGGAACGGTTATCATTCGAGGAAAACTTGAAAATGGGAATACATGTATTGATATGGATACAAGATTTACCATTCTTTATGGTTGGATTGATGAGAAATGGAAAGTTCTTCATATTCATCATTCTATCCCAGATAAAGAGCAGATGGCAGATGAAGAGTTTCCACGTACTTTAGCTGGTCAAGTGGAAGAATCTAGGAAGATGATCATGGCTTTGTCAGATGATTATTTTGTCGTATCTAAACTCGAACCTGAAAAAGATCATGGAGTGATCATTAAATTGGCCCCGGTAAATCCCGGTGATTTCGATGATATCCCAAAAGAATTTAGTTGTTCTTATTTTGTACAAAAGTATGTGGATGAATGGGTCTATGAAGAAGATCAAGAAAACTTTTTGAAAGTTGTTATGCCTGAAGGATTAATCAAGGCTTTTTCAGATGGAAGAAATAAATTAGAAATTAATTATCGAACTAGCTATGAAGGAAAGATTGAACACTTAAGTGTATTGTTTTTGAGAATATCGAATCCAAATGATTCTTTAAAGCTTGTTTGTGGTTTTAGAAATATTGAAGATGTAATTTCGGTTCAAGAAAAAACAAGAGAAGAATTAATTGAGGCAAAAGAAGAGGCAGATCGCGCAAACCAAGCGAAAACAAATTTTTTAATGCGCATGTCTCATGATTTAAGAACACCCATCAATGGCATCATAGGAATGCTTGATATTGGAGATCGTTATCCAAATGATTTACTTAGACAAGAAGAATGCAGGACAAAGATTCGAGATGCATCCAAAATACTTTTGGAATTGATTAACGAAGTGTTGGATATGAATAAATTAGAATCTGGTGACATTGTTCTTGAACATGAAAAGTTCAATCTTCTAAATGTTTGTAAAGAATCTTGCTTGGTTGCGCATCAAAGAAATATTGAAGTTATAGAAGATTTTAGTTTAACTGAAAACATAAATCTTATCGGAAGTGCAATTCATTTAAAACGATTAATGATGAATATTGTAGAGAATGCCGTTAAATACAATAAGGAGTATGGAAAAGTTTATGTAATGTGTAAAGAATTGAGTCGTGATGATAATACATCGATCATTCAATTTATTTGTTCAGATACAGGTATTGGGATGTCTAAAGAATTTATAGAACACATCTTTGAACCTTTTACCCAAGAAAATGTATCAGCTCGCTCGAAATATGAAGGGGCAGGGCTTGGTATGTCGATTGCGAAAAGTATAGTGGATAAACTAGGTGGTACTATTCATGTTGAAAGTGAAAAAGGAAAAGGATCTGTTTTTGATGTAAGAATTCCATTTGAAATAGATAAATCAGATGATCAAACAAAATCAGAAACAGAAAACGAGGAACGTTATTGTATTCAAGGAAAAAGGATTCTTCTTGTTGAGGATAATGAATTAAATATGGAAGTGGCTCATTTCTTACTTGAAGAAGATGGAGCTACTGTAGTAGAAGCATGGAATGGAAAAGAAGCGGTCGAACAATTTTCTAAATCTGATGTAGGATCTATTGATATTATTTTAATGGATATAATGATGCCTGAAATGAATGGGTATGAGGCATGTGAAGCAATTCGTGCTCTTGAAAGAGAGGATGCCAAAACAGTAAAGATTGTTGCGATGAGTGCTAATGCGTTTGCAGAAGATAAATTAAAAGCGTATCAAGCCGGTATGAATGGCCATATATCGAAACCTTTTGATATGAAACAAGTTATTAAAACAATTTGTGAAATCACGAAATAGAAAGGATGCCTTAATAATGTTAATTAAGGACTAGAAATTTTTGGAGAATCTGAGGCTGTAAGGTTAAGTAGATGAGTGGTAAGTTTCTATGGGATGGTAAACCTATCTATCTTTTGAGAAATTCAAAGACGTATGATGGAAAAGAAATATTCAAATCGGGAGCAATCGAACGTAGGGGACCAATACCAAAAAGACCACCTACTCAGGACACATTTCCTGTGCCTCAAGTAAGTGGTCTTGTGAAATTTATGTAACTCTTAGTTTGAATTTAATTTGCTGGTTCTCTACTTTTAATCTTTTTGTATGATTTTAAGCATAGTAATGCGGCAAGTATTAAAGACAGTATATCAGCGATGGGCTGGGCATATACAATACCCGTCAATCCAAAAGCTAAGTTTAATATATAAATCATCGGAATGTATATGATTCCCTGACGACTTACATTGATTATCAAAGCCGGAAGGGCAGCTCCCATTGACTGCATACTGAATTGAAGGACATAAAACACCCCAAACAAAGAGCTTGTCAGGAGTAAAACCCTTGCGAACTGTATTGCGTAGCTAAGGGAATCACTCTCTGCAAGAAAAGCTCCCGCAATCTGTTTCGTGAAAATGTAACATACTCCTGTAAGAACCACACCTAATATAAGTGCGAAAATCAGTGAGAATTTCATCGTTTCATTAAATCGTTTCCAGTTCTTCGAGCCGATACAGTATCCGAGCAAAGAGGAAACTCCTTGTCCGATTCCCATACATGCAAATCCTGTAATCATAGTAAACTTGGTAGCAACTCCAATTCCGGCAAGCGGCATATCGCCGTAAGACGCAATCATCGAATTTAAGAATAACTGTGATATGCCCATAACTATCGGACCGAGAGCAGCAGGAATTCCCATAGATAACACGCCGACAAGAACTCTGTCTTTCACCGTAAAATCCTTAATTGAAATGCTTAATGAGGAAGATTTTCCTTGCACAAAATACAGGATATAATATCCCGCAGCAACAATATTGCTGATTACTGTTGCGATTGCAGCTCCTTTTACATCCAACCCAAGCAATAAAATAAACACGGGGTCAAGAATAATGTTAATTATATTTCCCATTGTTGCCCCAAGCATGGCTTTTTTAGGCTGTCCGTCTGCCATAAGTATTTTTGAAAATGCACCGGAAACCATTACGAACGGACCGCTTAACGCAACTATCGTCAGATAGCTGTGTGCATAAGAAAAGGTTTGTTCGCTTGCACCAAGTGCATACAATAACGGCTTTGCAAACATTACGAGAATTAATGCAAGCAATGCACCAAACAAGATACTGGTCCACATACAAAACGAACTGACTTTTTTGGCTCTTTCCATATCTCCGCTTCCGCTTGAGCGGGAAATAACCGACATTCCGCCTACACCAAATATCGTGCCAAAGGCAGTAAACAACATAAAAATAGGAGCAGACAACGAAATTGCCGCAACCATAATATCATTATGGGTTTGTCCTATAAAAAATGTGTCGGCAAGATTGTAGATAAGAGCCATAATCATGGTAATCATTGCCGGTATAACATTGGATATAACTGCCTTTTTTACCGGCATTGCATTGAACTCTTCAAGTGATAATTTTTTCTTCATTTAGTGTTCTCCTTTCAAATTCATAGTATTGATACTATGGGATTGATTTGTGTTTATGAAATGCCCGCAATTTGCACGGGCATATTTTTATTGTGTTATATTGTTAAAAGCCTTGTCTAATAAATTCAAAAACATATCACTTTCGGCTTTTGTAAAATCTGACAGCAGTCGTTTTTCAAAATCAGACAAGATTTTTCTTGCCGAATCGCACATAATTTTACCCTGTTCAGATATTTTTATAATTTTTATCCGCTTATCCTGTAAATCGCCAAAACTCTCAAGATAGCCTTTTTGTTCCATACGCAAAACAATGCCGGCAGTTACGGATTGGGAAAGCTGTATGCTTTTCTCCAATTCTTTCATAGTCATCTGTTCTTCCGGACATTCAAGAAGCGTGGCGAGTACGGCAGCCTGTGACATTGTTAAATCGAGATTTTTCAAGGCATTATTCAACTGCTTTTCTATTTCATTTTCAGTTTCCCGCAGTAGGATTAAAATTTGCTTTTTCTGTTCCACTGAAACTCACCTCCTGAAGCGTAGTATAGCAAATCAATTCTATAATGTCAATACTATAGGATTGAATTTGTATTATTAAATACCGCCCAAGCTGCTCCGAACTGTTATGTTTCGGGGCGAATTTGGGCGGTTTTGTTTGATTTAGGGTGAGTTAATTAAGATTGTAATATAATTTGTCTAACACATCATTTCAGAGCTTATAAAGCATTTCAAGCGTTTATTATGATTAAAACACATCATCTATCGGTTGCCAATGCTCATCCGCCATATCAATAGCAAATTCTGTGTTATTAATATATAAGGAATTATCTTTATCTCGGACAAATCCCCAGTTTAAGTTGTGTTCTGCCGCATACTTTTCAAATGCATAAAATTTATTTGCTATCTGTCTATCAATATTTTTATCTTTGCCTTTAGATTCACCACCTTTAGTCTCAATTACCCAGACAGTACCATCCTTCTTCATCACAATATAATCTGCGTAGAACAGCCACTGATGCAAAAGTCCATCCTGATAAACAATTGAAAAATACTGCTGTCCGCTATCGCCATTCTTATAAACCCATTCGATGTCATTTCGCTTTTTGATGTTGTATCATTTTTCTTGACAACTTTTTCTCGTATGTTTTCAATAGATATA
>CAVJWL010000068.1:0-7224 GCA_963653505.1 uncultured Prevotellaceae bacterium | reverse complement strand
CGATTGTATTGCGCTGTTTTTCAAGCGCGAAAAATAGTTTATCACCCCACCTATTCATTGTCAATAAAAAAATTTTGATTTTTAACAAAACATATATAACCGATGTTTTTAGTCTAACTTTTTAGTTTTTTGTAAGGATTTTAACATTTCTATAAATTTCTTATCTTTAATTATATATGTCAATTTTAATCCAAAACTAATGTAATGCCTTCTTTGATTAATTTCAGTATATTTTTTAATTTGAGACATGCTACTATAAAAAGAATTTTAAAATCATATAAAAATAGATTTAATATTATCATTTTTTTACTTTAATTTTTGGGTTCAAAAAAAATCCAAAAAATCGGCTAATCATCGGCCTTTTTTAAAAGCAACCACACAAAAAAATTAAAATGTTTCCTTTTGTTTTTAACCTATTTTAATTGATTTTTTAGAATTATTAAAATATAATCAATACTAGTAAAGCTATTGGAGGAAAATATAATGGCTAAACAAAGAACAACCCCAAGATATATCAAAATCGCACAAGATATATGCGGAAAAATCTTAACTGGTGAATATCCAGAAGGAACACTTTTAAAAGGACGTTCTATTTTAGGCGCAAGCTATAACGTCTCTCCTGAAACTGTTAGAAAAGCTTTGAACATCCTTGAAAAAGACAAAGTCGTCTCTTCTAAGAGAGGTGTTGGTGTCTATGTTGATTCTGTTTTGCATGCCCAAGAATTCGCAAATAAATGGAAAGCAGAAACTCAAATTAAGGATAAATATGCAACCCTTGAAAAACTCCTTAATGAACAAAAAGATCTTGAAGAAAGAATTAATGCAGCTATCGATGATATGAAAGATTCTTTCACATATCAAACAACCGAAGCCGTAAAATTCAGTACCGCTGAAATTCCACAAGGTTCTTGGATTAATGGCAAGACTGTCGGTGAAGTTTATTTCTGGAATTACACTGAAGCTACTATCGTTGCTGTTATCGGAGCAGATAACATTGCTAAACAATCCGTCGGTCCAGACTATGTATTACATTCAGGAGATAAACTCATTTTTGTTGGCAAAGATGACCTTACTTTCGATAGAGTTTTATCTTTCCTCACTTACGGTGTCTTAAGCGAAGGCGAAGAAGCTTAATCATCAAAAAATTTGTAGATTATATAAAATCTTTTTAAGGCGAAATTTATTTGACGGTTTTCATTTTTGAAAACCGTTTTTTATGTAATAGATAAATTAATAACTTCCCAACTTGATGTACTAATGTTTTGAAAGCTTATTATACGTTTGAATAACATTTTTAATTTATGATAGCACGATTCCTTGTTTTTAAGGAAATATAGTGCTTTTTTCGTTGTAAAACACCATTTTTAATTGTATAATATTAGTACATTGATTATATAAATGTACTAATAAATCCAGAGGTTAATATGAGCGTTCCAGAATCCATTAGAAAAGTTGAAAGACCAACTAATTCCATAGTTTACAAGATTAAAGAAGGAGTTTATGGTGTTCGTGAAAGAGCAGGTGTTAAATACAATTCAAAAAGGAAACCGCAACCGATAAATGGGAGAGTTATCGGTCATATCATCAATGAGAAATACATTTCTCTTGTTGATAGTATTTCTGATATTCCAATGTTTCTCTCTTATGGATCATCAGCTCTTATAAAAAGTTTTTCTGATGATATCTATGAAGAATTATTAGATGTATATCCTATTGATGATGCCAAAATGATTTTGGTTATGGCTGCTTTAAAAATTATCAAGCCATCAATCAAATGTGGTAGATATTCATCTGAATATGAAAGAACATTCATCTCAATTTATTATCCGGATTGTCATCTAAGTAAAAATAAAATCAGTGAGTTTGTTTCTTCTCTTGGAATGGATAGCAATAAAAGAGAACAGTTCTATCAAAATAGAATTTCTAAAATTCCAAACAATCATCTAATCGCAATTGATGGAACATTAAAACAAGATAATAGTTCTGTCAATTCTTTATCTGGTTTTTCATATAAATCTAGACTTAAAAATACCCAAGATATTTCAATCATTTATGCTTATGATATTGAGACTCATGAACCACTTTGTTCTTCTGTCTTTCCTGGCAATAATATCGATGCAGTTTCCTATCGTCAATTTGTTAAAGAAAACTCGATAACAAAGGGAATAATTGTAACTGATAAAGGATTTCCAGTGACAAAGATTAAAGATATTTTAGAAGCACATAAAGACCTTCATTTTATGACTCCACTTAAAAGAAATGATACTAAAATATCTAAATATGATATGACATCTTACAATGAAATAGTTGAAGATATTGAAAAGGATGTATTTGCAAAAAAAGTGAAGTTAGAAAATGGAAGATTCTTATATTCTTTTTTAGATATTTCAACAATGAGTAAAGAAGCACATGACTATATAAGACACTCAGTAAAAAAGAAGAATTTCAATTCTGAAAAATACCTACAGAAAAAAGATTCTATGGGTACAATAACCCTGGAATCTGATTTGGATATGACTTGTAGAGAAGCTTATTTGTGCTATTCAGAAAGATGGAAAATTGAACTTGTATTCAAAGCATATAAGAATGATATTGAATTGACAGAAACAAATGTTCAAAGCGATTATTCGGTAATTGGAATGGAATTCATCAACTTTATATCTTCAATAATCACTACAAGAATCATTGAAGAATTTAGAAAAAAAGAACTTCTAAAAACACATAGCTATGGTGAAATAATGGAAGATTTGACTAATGCTTGGAGAAAAAGAGATGATGGAAAAGATAAACCATCAATCAAAGATGATAGATGGGTGAATACTCTTCCTTCAGTTCTTGAAATGATAAAGAAGTTGAATTTATTAAAGGAAAAATCAAAAGAAAAAAGGGAAGCGAGGAAGACCTAAAAAGAAGAAAGAAAAAACAACTGAAAATCCCAATCCTTAGTACATCAGATTGGGAAGTTATTAATAAATTTATAAATGCTTATAAAATGTAGTTATTATAAATTAAAAATAACAGATTAACACGTAAATCATTCAATAAATATGATGTTACAAAGCATCAGAATTAAATATAGGTGCTTCTTTTTTTAAAGAATATTTTTAGCATGTTTTATTCTTTGAAATATTATGATTCTAATTATTTATTCTCTTCCTAAGAATTATTTCGATAAAATATTGGTAGAAACAAACTTTTAAAATTTAAAAATAACTAAAAATTAATGTTAGCAATGTTATATGATAATATAAAGCAGTAAATATTTTAAAAATAATAAAATAAGATATTTTTTTAATTAAAAATTTTATTTATTTTTAAAAATTTGTTTATTTATTTTCTTAAAACTTCCATTGTTTTTATTTATTGGTAATTACTTTTTGCTCTTTATAATTTTATGGTGAATGATTTATTTGAAACATCTCATTTTTTTCAACTATAAAAATGCAAAATTTTATACTAAGCATTACTTCTTCTTTTATAAATAATAGTTTGTATATTTCATTCTAGTTTGTTATAATTCTTAAGATTAAAAAAATAAAATATATATTTTTTATTTATAGGAAGTATTATGGAAACTTTTATTGAATTTCTTAAAGCAATTATATTCGGTATTGTCGAGGGTATAACAGAATGGTTACCTATTTCATCGACAGGCCATATGATTATTCTAAACGAATTTTTCTCTCTTCAAAAAACACAAGGAAACGAATTCTACGATTTTTTCATTGTTATCATACAATTAGGTGCTATTTTAGCTGTTGTTGTCAATTTCTTTTCTCAACTTTGGCCATTTGGCAGTAAAAAAAGTAAATATGAAAAAAATGAAATATGGCAAACATGGTTAAAAATATTAGTCGCATCTATACCAGCTGGTGTAGTTGGCGTCTTATTTGATAGTTGGTTTGAAGAACATTTATACGGATATCTAACTGTTTCAATCACTCTTATTGTATACGGTGTTTTATTCTTAATTATTGAATTCTTATTAAAAAGAAAGGCACATCGTATCAAACAAAGATTCCATTTAAATAGAGAATCTGATACCATCTCATCAAGTGATGATCCAAAAGATATCGATAATTATTCTAATTACCCATTATTCAATATCACTTCTATCAAACAACTAACCATTCAACACGCTCTTATTATTGGTCTAGCTCAAATGTTAGCTTTAATACCTGGAACAAGTAGAAGTGGCGTTACAATTTGTGCAGCATTACTATTAAGTGTTGATAGAAGAACAGCAGCCAAGTTCTCATTCTTTATGTCTATTCCAGCAATGTTTGGTGGTTCTCTGGTTAAAGCAATATCCTTTGCTAGAAGTGGTACAAAAATTACTGGTACTCAGGTCGGACTCATTGTGGTTGGAATGGTTGTTGCATTTATAGTTTCAATCATTGTTGTTAAATTCTTTATGAATATGTTAAAAACAAATACATTTAATATATTTGGTATTTATAGAATTGTTCTTGGAGTTGTTTTAATAGCAGTTTATTACGGATATCTAAAAGATAAAACTGATGCCTCTACAGCAATTCAATCACTATTACCATATGTAAATACAGTACATATTCCTAATTTAAAATTGATATAATAATAAAATAAATAACGGAGATTAAAGAAATGGAAAACGAAGAACAATATTCATTGCAAAGACCAGATAACAATAATAGAATTGTTCAAGATAATTCTTCTGAAGAAGAATCTGGTATCACATTGAATGATATTTGGAGAATGATTAAAAAGCATTGGGTTGCTATTGTCATTTGTCTATTTGTCGGATTAGCTGGTGGTGCTGTTTATGCAAAGACTATCAAAAAGCCAAAATACACGTCAACAGGTACATTGATGATTGTCAAAGAAAACACTGAATTATCCGAAGATAGAAATATGGCTGGTGTTGTATATGGTTTCATCTCTACTGGAACTGTTAAAGAAAATGTTGCCAATAAGATGATTTCTATCGGTTATGAATCCGTGTATAAAAATAAAGATGGCGTTATTGATACATCTGCTTTAACTTATACTCCATCATTACCAACATATGGAAGTAGTACTAACACATCAATCTTTATCACAATTTCTGCAACAACAAGCAAAGCTAAAATGTCTAAAGATTTAGTAAATACAGTTATGGAAGTAACAAAAGAACTTTGTGAATCCGATAATTCTAAAATGAACATCGCCAAAGGTTATGTTAACATTTCATCTTATGCTTCTGATTCTAAAGACACTTCTACAAGCACACTCATCATTTCTCTTATTGGTACCCTTATAGGTTTAGTTGTTGGAGCCGCTTATGCAATCATTAGAGAATTAACAAATGTCCACGTCTCATCCAAGATAGAACTTGAAACGTTAACTGGATACAAAGTTATCGGTATGATTCCAAAGTATGATAAGGATGAATCCACTGGAGAAAATAAAGGAGATAATAAAAATGCCAAATAAAGAACAAAGTTCACAACATAGAATTGTCTCCGCTGGTTTGATTAAAGATTTAAATTCACCAGAAGCTGACGCAATTATCAGATTACAAACAAATATTGAATTTGCATCTGTCGAAAAGAAAATCAATTGTTATGCAATCACATCTGCTCAAGAAGCTGAAGGCAAAACTACACTTACTTGCAACCTTGCAAATATTTATGCCGAAAAGGGATTAAAAGTTTGTTTGATTGACTTAGATTTAAGACAACCTGTCATCCATAAATTATTCCATGTCGACAATAAGATCGGTATCGTTGATTATGTCAAAGGTGATATCGATGATGTAGAAGATATCATTCAACATTCTGGTCAAGTTGACTTGATTACAACTGGTAGTCACACACCATTTCCAGGTAAAATAATTGATTCTCAAAAGATGAAGGATCTCATCAAATCCTTGAGACAAAAATATGATTATGTTTTGATTGACACTCCACCTGTCTTAGTCGTTTCTGATGCCTATTTAATCGGTAACGATGTTGATGGATCCTTGGTTGTTTGTTCTCAACACGTCTCTTACAAAGCAAAAGTAGCATCCGCTATTCGTTCCTTAGAAGAGAAAAATATCAATGTCTTAGGTATTGTTATGACAATGGTTACCTCTGATGAAGATAACGGAAAAGGTGGTTATGGTTATGGATATGGCTATGGTTATGGATATAAATATGGTTACCATAGAAATAAGCAAGCCACAAGCAAAGAAGACGAAGAAAAATAAATAAAAAATAACTGACTTTAAGAATACCTACACTTAAATGTAGAGACTTCTCAAAGTCAGTTTTTGTTTATATTGTAATATACAATAGTAAAAAATTACCTAACCAAAAATTTTTATTCTTGATGAATAAATATAATTAAATTCTTGTAACAATCTAAGTACGACATCCAGTCTTAATAAGCTACTTAAATTTCAAAACTTCTTTAACTTTTTGGTCAGATAATGATTTTTGTTTTTTGAAATTGATAATTGGATAATGAAACTTTTTTAAGTATCAACTACCAATTATCTTTGTAGAATTCGATAAAGACTCTGTTTAACAATTCAAAGATATATTTAGAACTCCAATCACCTTTATTTTCAACCAATTTATTGTATTCTTTTTGAATATGTTCAACTGACATCAAATTAATAATTGAATGTTCAATCAAGTATTCTTCTTTTTTATTTACATTTTTTGTCCTAATTTGTTTTTTTGTCGACAAAAAATCTTCAGTTAATATTTTTGCCCATGTCGTTATTTCCACACTTATTAACAAAATCATAATTTTTAATTACTATACCTTCACCTAATCCATCTGTAATCCTTTCCGGTTTCATTTAAAAATGACTTTACTTCATCTGGCGCAGGATTTTCTACCTTAGCAATTAAAGGAATTATTGAAATTGATTTATATTCTTTAAGCTCTTCATTCCATAAATCTTAGTAAATATATTTAAAGGACTCGCTATCAAATACATCAAAAATATAAAACTTCTTACAAGCATTCAAATCGTATCTTTTAATGGTGTGCGGAACTCATAATTAATATAGTTTGGATGCTTTTTTAAATAAGAAAATAAATCTTCATAAATTGAATTCTCAATGCCTCTTTCTTTTGTGATATTTAATACAAATTCAGCATTATCATTTACCAAAGATAATTCTCTTTTTTCTTAATCCGAACATCAATTCATTACCTATAGACTGTCAAATTATTTGATGACGTTATTAGCACAATAATTTAAGCTGTTAT
>CAVJWL010000067.1:0-7233 GCA_963653505.1 uncultured Prevotellaceae bacterium | reverse complement strand
GCAGGTTTAAAAGCTCTAATATCTTCAGGAACAGTGTAATCACCCATAAATAAATGCCTCGTTTTATATACATATCGTGTACATAACTATTATAACATTAGAGCATTTAAAAACCAATGAAAAATGGCTAAAAACAAAAGAATTTAACAAAAAAAATTTAAAATATTGTGATTCAAATTTTATATGTACATAAGATTTCTACTTGTTATGCTATACTCAGGTTTTGTAACTGATTTTTCAAACATCATAGCTTGTTTTTAACATAACATAATTTCAATTGAACTCAATGTTTTCATATTAATATCTCCTACTGAATAATTCAAAGAAACAATCCAATGATAACTTGTTTATAAACCAGTTAATAGACAAGTTATCAGTTAAAAACATTTAAAAACCGAACTAAAAAACATCTTTTAAATACATATAAGCAATCATGTTATTGTAAATAAAAGATGTTTATTATTTATCTAAATGTTTTTTTAGGCTATTTCAAATAGAATAGATACGATTCTAATATTTCTTTTTTATTGAAATATTCGTATTCATATTTTTTAGAATCTATTATTTTATAACCAAAATGTTCGTAAAAATGATAATTACAATCAGTATCACTAGTTAATACTACAGGAATTGATTTATCTCTTTTAGAATCAAATTCTTCCAATAATAGTTTTCCGCATCCTTTTCCTTTTGTCAGAGAAGAAAGTATCAATAATACTACTTCTTGTTTTCTTTCATTGAATGTTGATGTGAGTTCTTCATCAGCCTTTATCAAGACATCATTGTATTTACATAATTCATTTACTTCTTCATCATTTCGATATTTCTTAGATAAAGTTGAATATATCTTTGAATAATTTTCATCGATATATCCACATTCTAATTGACCAGTAATAACACCAGATACTTTTCCATCGATGAGAAGTACTTTTTTATAATCAGAAATAGATAAAGCATGTAATAAATATAGTTCAGTTGCTTTCTTTCTATTTTCAAGCGAAGAACGAAAATCATAATCCCATGTATCTAATAAGACTGGAATTAAAGATTCGATATCGTTTTCAATCAAATTTCTAGTTTCAATTCTCATAATAATCACACCTAAGATAGATTTTTAAGTAAGAAAAAAGCCTGATAAAACATCAGACTATTAGTCGATGGTGCCCCGGGCGGGACTCGAACCCGCACATCATCACTGACATTGGATTTTGAGTCCAACGCGTCTACCGATTCCGCCACCGGGGCCCGTATTAAAGCTGCTCATTTTTAGAGCTTTTTAATTGTAACACATTCACCGCTATTTTTTTATTATTTTTTCAAAAAAATATCATCAAGAACGATTTTAATATAATTTCTTGCTTCTATAAGCTTATTGAATATACTTATAGTTGAATAAAAAGGAGGATGGTATGAAGTATACAAAACTTGGAAACACAGATATTGAAGTTTCAAAATTATGTTTGGGTTGTATGAGTTTCGGACAAAGAGGTACGATGCACGATTGGACTCTTGATGAAAATGAATCCGAAAAAGTTATCGTTTCTGCTTTGAATAATGGAGTAAATTTCTTCGATACTGCTAATCAATATTCAAATGGTACTAGCGAAGAATATTTGGGAAGAATTTTAAAAAGACATGTCGCAAGAGACAAAGTCATCATCGCTTCAAAGGTATATTATAACGAAGGAAAACTTTCAAGAGCTGCTATCAATAGAGAGATTGAAGGCACTCTTAAAAGATTGCAAACAGATTATTTAGATATTTATATCATTCATCGATTTGATTATGATACTCCGATAGAAGAAACAATGGATGCCTTAAATGAACTTGTAAAGCAAGGAAAAGTAAGAGCACTTGGTGCTTCTGCGATGTTTGGATATCAATTCCACAACATGCAATCTGTCGCTAAAGAGAAAAATCTCACACCATTTTCAGTTATGGAAAATCATTATAACCTTCTTTATAGAGAAGAAGAAAGAGAGATGATACCGATTTGTAAAGAGATGAATGTTTCTCTAATTCCATATAGTCCACTAGCAGCTGGTCATTTAGCAAGAAATACTTGGGATAGCACTTCATTAAGAAGTCAAACAGATAAATCAGCTAAAGGTAAATATGATGCTATGGAAGAAAATAATATGAAAATAGTATCCAGAGTTGATGAATTAGCTAAGAAATATAATTGTAAGATGTCACAAATAGCACTAGCATGGCTTTATAAAAAAGGAGTAGCAGCTCCAATTGTCGGAGCAACTAAAGAAAAATATATTGTTGAAGCAATTCAAGCCCAAGATATCGAATTATCTGATGAAGATACTGCTTACTTAGAAGAAGAATATATCCCCCATCCACTCACTAGTGTTATAAGACAAAAGTGATCCTTTTGTTAAATTTTAATCGTATTTGATTTTAAAAATTATATAATATAAAAATTGTTGGCCCCATAGCTCAGCTGGATAGAGTACCTGACTTCGAATCAGTGGGTCAAGAGTTCGAATCTCTTTGGGGTCACCATTCGACTATAATTCGAACTCCTATTGCATAACGCAGTATGGGTTCGTTTTTCATTTATACCTAAAGAAGAGATTCAGGGATTGGTTTGTTCTTCATGAACTGACAGAAAATCCCATAGAATCGAACAAAAACGACAAAAATCCTCAAAAGAAGAACTGATCTTCGAATGAGGATTTTTTCGTTTCTATGAAAATACAGAAGTTCGAATCATCGATTGGTCAAAAGTGGGTATTGCATCTTCTCAAAACAGAATCTTCCCATACAAGTAATACCAAGAACCTCATGATTTTATCTAACAATTTCATTCGTTTTAAATGAATCAAGTGCGAAGCACTTGCATTTTTTTTTTTTTGTAAAATTGGTTCTAGAGATGAATATGCTTTTAGGGGTTTCCCGACTCCTAGAAAAACAATTTATCTTTATCTATTGTCCCAAGAATACTTTTTTGGGATCGTTCTTTTTACTATCTCAAAGGTTTCTTGTTTTTGTTTTCTCTAAAAATGAATAAAGAAAGGAGAAGAAAACAAGTATGAAAAACAAATTTAAGAAATCTAAGATTATCGTCCCTGCTCTCGCTTTGATCACTGCTACAACAGTCGCCAGTGTCACTGGCACTGTGGCATGGTTCACAGCTGCTAGAGTGGCAACCGTCAATGCTTCAACATTCGAAACAAAGGCATTGGAGGCTAATCTTCTTGTCAAGTCAACAGCACTTGTCGGCACTACTGCAAGTGAAACAACTGCCACTGCAAGCAGTACTGTTACAGTCAATGGTGCCATGACTCATGGTTCCTACAATGCACAAGCCAGCGATGGAACTTTTGGCGGTGAATTGTATGTCGCAAACATTGGTGAAGATTCTCAAGTTTCAAGCTTCAGTTCACATGGAAATCTCGCAGCTGCTCAAACAAATGCAACGAATCCAACAGCAGAAACACATTCCAAATGGTGGGCAGGTTCCTACACTGAAAGTGGAAGCTCTAAGTACATTTGGTATGGCGTTGCCTGGAAAATGGATTTCTCATCAGTACACAGTGCCGATGATACACTCTCATTATTTGTTGATTACAAATCTTGCACATTCACTGACTCTCAAACTGGAGGCACTACAATGCAAGGTCTCAGAATCGCATTGATGACTGGAAGCACTGTCAGGGTCCTTGGCGGAAATTCTACTGAAACAAATCATGTTAAGGGCACAAGTTCTACAGAGGTTGAAAAGTTTGGTAGTGGTGTTTACAACTATGTTGGAACTAGTTCTCAATACACCAAAGCCGCTGATAAGACTGATTTCTCCAGCAATGTCGGCTTGCTTGGCGCCATGAAAGTTGATACATCAAAGACAAACAGTACATTAACTGTCACCGCTGTTGCATGGTTTGAAGGCGAGGATGGTTCAATCATAACAGGACAAAATACAGTTATGTCCAAAGTTGCAGCTTCATTGTCATTCTATACCAGAATCAACAAAACAGCTTAATCGATAATCTTATAAATTTCAAAATTTTACCTTTGAAAAACAGGAGTCATAGGAATGTCCAGTCTTATGACTCTTTATTTATTATATTGAAGGAGTACATTGAAATGAAAAGTAATCAATTGCCAAAAAAATTAAACAATTTTATAAATGAACCAAATTATTCTGCAATTTTAATTGATGGTCCTTGGGGTTGTGGCAAAACTTTTCAAATGGAAACAGCAATAAAAGAATATAATGACACATCAAAAGACATTAAAACAAAAAATAAAATTGTGATGATTAGTGTTTTTGGATTTCAGTCAATCGATGAAATCCATACTACTTTATATAGAAAATTTCATCCAGGAATAGTTAAAGCAAAAAAAGTTGGAGCTATGGCATTGAGTATCATTTCTAAATCCGTTGAATTAATTCCAGCAAAAGAATTGTTTCCAACTGAATTGATTACGAATGCGCTAAAAAGTGCAGCAAAAACTTTAGAAAAATCAGAAACACCAAAGCAAGAAAAGGTTACAAAAAAAGATAATATTATCGTCTTTGATGATATTGAAAGATTGAGTGGAAATATTCTTTATGAAGATTTTCTTGGATATCTATCAAATTTAGTTCAATCAGGAATAAAAATCATATGCATTTGTGACTCGTCGAATATAAATGAAAAAGATAAATTCAATAAATTCAAAGAAAAATTATTCGAAAGAACCTATAAAATTAATGAAACTAACGAAAAATTAATCAATGATATATTTGTTGGTTATAAGAATTCTCTTCACTTGAATAATATTATCGATCAATTTGGAAATAATATCCGCTTTGCATGGAAATCATTTCTTTTCTTCAATGAAATTATCGACTATCTTAAAAATAATTTTTTAAATTATGAAGCAGTATATTCATTGGATATAATTTTATGTACGTGCATTGAAGTGATAAAAGACATTTTCTCAATTAAAAGTGAGAATTCTGAATTTATTAAAATTTATCAATATACTATTTCTGAACTGAAAGATAGTTTCAAGGATTTTTATTTATACGACGATACATCAAAACTAAATTCTTTATTTCAATTTTATCAAAAGGAAAAACAGGAGACATATCCCGATATTTTCCGAAAACATTATTTTTTCCTATCTGATGAGAATAAAAAGAAGTATAAAGATGACTTCATAAAATACATATCTAATTCTTCTACGATATGGGACTATAGCACTGGAACTTTGTTTACTAATGTAGCGAATTCTTCTTATGAATTTTCTGATTTTGATTTACAAAATATAGCCTTATGTATTTCACGTTCAAAAATTACAATCGATAACGCCTTTTTCACCAGAGAATTCATTACATATACGAACCCAGAAAAAATCAATGAATACAAATCGAAAATAATAGAAATAATTGAAGATAGAAAATTCGATGATTATGAATGTTCAATGGAAAAGGCAAGCTCAGAAAATGACTATACATATTTAGCGAATATACTATATGAAATAGAACATAACGATATAGATAAGAAAGATGAACTCATTCAATATATTATTGACCATCAGTTCTTCTTTCCAAAAATCGATGACGATATCAATTGGGCTATATGGACATATTGCACACAAGTTGCACATTTCTTTAATTTATCATCTAAATACAAAAAAACTTTTTCAGAGTATTTAGATTCATTAATCAACCCTGATTTTGAAAATAAATCACTAAGTGATCGTGTTGAGACTCTTAAGGCGATGTCGTAACTTTTTGTTAATCCAATCCCGGTTTTTATAAACTTTCTTTATTCAGAGGACCTAGGCTATCCGTGGAGTGTATCAATAGGGCATTCCTTGTCTAGGGGAAGGATCAATGCGAAATTGGGTAATACGTTGTCGTGATAAGCATTCCTTCCAACCTTGAGATGGGCTCCCTCAGTCAAGAGGGAGCTTTTATTATTGGATACGATTAAGTCATAGTTTGATTCTTCTTCATAAACAACTTTTATCTTTGCATTAGCAATCGCTAGTCATTTGTGTGTTGATATTATGTGAACCGAATATGATTTGTGGTCTAATATCCTTCATCTTTTTATTTTTGTTTTCTGGATTACTTTTCACATACTCCTTGACATCATCTCTCAGAGTTGGATTCTCCTCTAGAGCTTTACAAATCAATCGCATCGCTTTTCTACCAGCATCTTCAATTTGCTCTTTAGATAGCGGTTTAGAATTGTATTCTGTTCTTGTTTGTGGAATGTAGCATTCATAATTTTTAGTTGTTTTTCTCAATAAATAATCCTCCTTATTTTCTGTGAATTAAAAAACGTCATCTAGGTATCCTAGTGTCAAGACTTAGTCTTGAAGTCAATTGGAGCAGTGTACTCCACATTTCTTATCCTGTTTCGGTTTTAGAGGCCTTCTAGATGTCTTCAAACGTATGTGTTCGCTTGGTAGATGTTCTCTTAGTTGAATGAGATATACGGTATTTCTCTAACAATATCTGTTGGAACTTATTAATCTCAAGTCCGACCTTATAGGGTTCAATCTTAGCGCCAAACTCTTTCTCGATAGCATCGGCAAGTTCTCCTGCAGTTGTTTCAAATGGTCTAGGGATTGAGAATATCTTAGCCATTACAAGGCTCTTGTTAAATTCATCCATGATCTCTTTCTCTAATTCTTCAGCCACAGTTGATTGCATTTCCCAACTGCAATTATCTTGATTGAAACTTAGAATATATTCTTGAGATTCAATATCTCTACCAGTAATGGATAGAATTCCTTTAGAATCCATTCTATTATCTTTAGAAAGTATCATCGTATTATCAGCTGAACCTACAATACCTGTCGTACCATTCACCATGTTGTATTTATCGTTATCAGTAGCTTTCCTTGTATGGTGAATAAGAAGTAGTGAGATACCTTTTTCATCAGCGAATTTTTTAAGAGAAGTTAGTTCACGGTAATCATAAGCATAGGCTTGTTCTGTGCTTCTAGATTTTCCTCTAATCTTTTGAAGAGTATCTATTATCACAAGCTTAATTGATGGATCATTTTCTAGTTCCTTATTTAATTCTGATAAGAATGAATTTGATAAAGATCCACAGGAGATAGAACCTTTAAGACCTGGAGGTATCTCACCTCCATTAAGTAAGATCTTACATCTTTCATAGAGCCTAGCTTTGGTATCTTCTAAGGCATAATAGAAGACTGTGCATTTAGTTGTTCTAAAGCCTAGGAATCTTTCACCACGTGAAACAGCTAAAG
>CAVJWL010000066.1:0-7278 GCA_963653505.1 uncultured Prevotellaceae bacterium | reverse complement strand
TCAAGAAATATTCGAAGCTTTGAATATAAATCTTGATGTCTCTAAAAAGTGTCTAAGATAAGGTCATATGTACATAATTTTTAACTTGTTATGATATAGAGCATATTCAACATGCTTGATATCATTTTCATATTTGGACTTTTTGATATTGAAAAACCTAATATTTCATCATTATGAAAATCTATAATTGGAGAAAAATAAGCCTTTCCCCAATCGCATTTAAATTCAGTGACATCAGTGCCAGCTTTTTGATAACTTGCAGCAGCATGGAAGTCTCTTTTCATCAAATTTGGAGCAACCTTTCCAACGCCTCCTCTATATGAGCTATAACCTTTTTCATGGCCTGAAAGAATAGCATAAATTCCAAGTTCATTCATCAATCTAAGAACACGTTTATGGTTGATTTTTTCACCATATTCAGAACGCAATACTGTTGTTATTTTTCGATATCCATATCTTTTCTTTGATTTTTTATATATTACCTTTATTTCATCTTTTATTCTGATTTCATCGAGTTTTTCAGGCTTTTCAGCATGTTTTATAGCATATTCATAAGTTGATTTTGAAAGATTTGCTATTTTCAAAAAATCAGATAATTTTAATTTTTTGTTGAATTTTTCGCCTTGGTAGAGTGAGTGGATGATTGAAGCTTTTTTACGTGGTTTAAGCGCTTCTCCTCGACCAAGGCTCTCGCTTTTTTTAGTATTCATTCTCCGTTTCTAAGAGAAGAACTCTATATTCTAATTCTTCGATTCTTTTCTTATCATCTGTAGAATCTACTTGCTTTATTTCACTTTGATTTTCTATTGGCATAGTTTTTCTAGGTCTTCCTCTCCTAGAACATTTTAGACCATCAATACCATCTTTTCTATACCTATTTATCCAAGAAGATAAAGTCCCAGATTCAATGCCTACAGTTTTTGATTGCTTAGTACAAGAGATTAAACCAGATAAGATAGGAGCAATTAAAGAAAGCTTTCTTTCAGGTGTATAAGTATCATTATTTTCTTTATGTTTTAAACCTTCTTCTCCATTTAATTGATAGATCGAATACCAAAATTTAACCTTGTTAGAATATGTTTTTTTTCTTGCTTTTATTCTTACATGATTTTGGGTATTTAAATCCTCCATTGCTTTCATAAAACTTAACTGCACTCAACTTCATCTCAAATGTATATTTCATAAAAAGCCCGTCCTATGGCTTAGAGAAGAACGCCGATGAATGAATCACATGTGATTCATTCATCATTGCTTAATCTCTTTTAGTCCAATTAGAGGGGTTCACTACAAAATTTAAAGATGAAATACTTAGTTTTATTTTTGAAATTCAAGATTTCAATAGAAAGAATGGCGCCTAATGAGACCATAATAAGTTCTACAATAAACGCATAGTTATATTGCATTTTGAAGAAATTTGAAAAATTGTTCAGCCAAGTTGAAAAGCCCATAAATGCTTGATTCTTTTTAACCTCCAAATAAATTATACAATCCGTCATTCAAAAAAACGCATAGAAATTTATAAAAACTTTTTAATGGTTTATAACTAAATTTTTATTTTAAAAATAAAAAACGAAAAAGATTTTTAATTGATATAATCTCTTTCGTTTACTTGGAGTAGAATTTTTTATTTCAAATTTTTTGATTTAATATAGATTGTTTATTATTTAACGTTGTAAGCTGTATATCCGTATGTCCAAAGAGATACTACACCGAAGATTGATAATGCTAAGCCGAATACAGCTAGTGTTAAATACAATGATTTATAGATATCAAATGGTTGTTCATTCTTCTTATCTTTTAACATAGCACAAAATTCATAGATGCTAAGAGATAGAGAGATGATGATTCCAAAATATCCAAGATAGTACATTTTAAGAAGTGGAATAGTGCTTAAGATACCAAAGCCATAAGCGATAACAAGATTGATTGGGACAATGAATTTGCTTGTGGTGATATCAAATGATGGAGTAGTATTTACTTCTTTAGCAAGTGGTCTGATGATATTGGTGTTGAATGTTGTGTATAGTGGTTTTAAAAGTGCGAACATCAATGCGATGCATAGAACAATACTTGGAATCATATAACCAGCATTGTAACTGAGTGAATAAGTAAATCCACCCCAGGTGAAGTCCATTGCTAATCCTGATTTTGATTCATAATCAAAGGCTTGGGTGAATACAATCATTCCACTTAAGAATGATGCAAGTAATCTTGTGAAACCACAGATTAAAATTGCAACTATCGGTGCCCAGGCTTTCTTTTCAAAGAATTGTTTTCTAAAAATGCTAGAAAGACCGCATGCTCCAAATCCGATGATGTAATCTAATAACAAAGAAAGAAGAACTGCTTGCATATTTGGTGTCCAACCAGTTACCCCATCGATGAAGAAGTTGATGACTGAATATGCGATAGAAATAAAGAATCCATAGAATGGACCACAATACAAGCCAACAAGAATGAGAGGTATCATAACAATTGATATTGATCCACCCATCGGCCATTTGAAAAATGGAATGCACTTAGAGATGTATTCAACAGCAACAGCAAGGGCTAACATCATACTGGAGATGACTAGTTTTGAAATCTGCTTTTGCGTGTTGATTCTACTGCTTCCTTTTGTCTCGACATTTGCTTCGTCCATAGTTTGCCTTTCCGGCTATAAAAATAGCCTTATCCCATTGGAATAAGGCCATTAAAAATAATAACAATGCGATTGTCATTACTCCCTACACTGGTCTTAACCAACAGGTTCTAAGCGTCGGGTTTTAACCCTCTCAACTGAATTTCAGTCCCGCTGTAATACGAAAATTAGTATACAAGTTTTGAAATTAATTACAAGTACAATTTAATTTTTTAACAAGTTGTTAAGTATAAAATTAGTTATAACTAATTTATTTTTATTGAAAATTACTTTATTTTTGTTTAATTTTTAGTTATATTGAAATATGACGAGTTAAACATATATATTTACGATAATATGTTTTATAAGGAGCTAAATATGCCAGAACAGTACAAATCCGTTAAACCTACTTGGCAAGGAGATAAAAATCCTTCCGAGAAAATTTTGCAACTCGGTAAAAAGATTACCGATTGCATTCCTCACAAATTAAAAGGTATCACCAGTGATGATGCTGAATATTGGGGATTGAGAGAAATGGTCACCGATGAGATGGCCGATGTCGCTTTAAAGATGAAGATCAGAGTTCATTACACCTTCGAACAAATTTTAGAAATGAATCCTGAATACAAAGATGATGCTGCTAAACTTCAAAAATTAGTTGATGAAATGGCATATGTCGGACTCATCGAATATGATTATGGAAATAATTATGATGATAACGGTCCTATTAAAGATGCTCCAAAGATCAAGAGATATTGTCTTCTTCCATTTGTTCCAGGTAGTGCTGAATTTTTCA
Organism: uncultured Prevotellaceae bacterium; assembly: GCA_963653505.1. GTDB lineage: Bacteria > Bacillota_I > Bacilli_A > RFN20 > CAG-288 > Enterosoma. The sequence goes on along the minus strand of CAVJWL010000066.1, from coordinate 3,862 downwards.
ACATGCGCAAAGAAGACATCAAAAATCATCCAGCTAATGCAAGTTTCTTTGAAAGAATGACATTTGTTCCACTTGCTAAGGTTACTCCGATGATACCAGAAGGTGGTGATGGTGTCGGTATGCATGTCATCCCAGTTGAAAAAGCTATCGAAATGGAAAATCAATCAGTTGATGTTGAACACATCTCTTATTGGTTGAAGAAATATGATGGTCATTTTGCTGCTGGTCTTTGTTCTTGCAGAGCTTCAAGAGCTGCTTTGAATGAAGGATGTGGTGATGATCCAGATGATTGGTGTATCGGTGTCGGTGATATGGCTGACTATCTTGTTGAAACAAATAAAGGTAGATATATCACAAAAGATGAAGCCTTAGAAATCATGCAAAGAGCTGAAGAAAACGGCTTTGTCCATCAAATCACTAATATCGATGGTAAGAATAAGATTTTCGCTATCTGTAACTGTGATGTCAAGATTTGTAATGCTCTTAGAACTTCTCTTTTATTCAACACTCCAAATCTTTCAAGAAGTGCCTATACTGCTAAAGTAGATCCAAAGAGCTGTGTCGCTTGTGGTCTTTGTGTTGAAAATTGTCCAGCCGGTGCTGTTAAACTCGGTCAAAAATTATGTAAGAAAGACGGAAGTCAACAGACCTATCCAGTCGCACCACTTCCAGATAATATTTCTTGGGGTAAATATGCTTGGGATGAAGAATATAGAGATACTGCAAGAATGACTGATACCTATGAAACGGGTACTGCTCCTTGTAAGGTCGCTTGCCCAGCTCACGTTCCAGTTCAAGGCTATTTAAAGAAAGCTCATGAAGGAAAATATGAAGAAGCATTAGAACTCATCAAAACACAAAATCCATTCCCAGCAGTCTGCGGAAGAATTTGTAATAAGCGTTGCGAACAAGAATGTACAAGAGGAGATATCGATAGAGCAGTTTCAATCGATGCAGTCAAGAAATTCATCGCTGATAGAGATATCAATTCTGATACTCGTTTTGTTCCTAAGAAAATCATCCCTTCCAATCACGGAGAATGGAATGATAAGATCGCAATCATCGGTGCTGGCCCTGCTGGTTTATCAGCTGCTTATTATTTAGCTCTTATGGGATATCGTCCTACTGTCTTTGAAAAGAATGCAAAAGCCGGTGGTATGTTGATGTATGGTATTCCTTCCTATAAACTTGAAAAGGATGTCATCGATGCTGAAATCGACATCATCAAGAAATTAGGTGTTGAAATCAAACTCAATACCGAAGTCGGTAAAGATATCACTATCACTTCTTTAAAAGAACAAGGATATAAAGCTTTCTATATCGCAATTGGATGCCAAGGTGGAAAACGTCCTGGTGTTAAAAATGACACAGCAGTAGGTACTACCATCGCAGTTGATTATTTAAGAGATGCTTTTGAAAATCAAAACCAAGTATATGAAGGTGATGTTGTTGTCATCGGTGGTGGCAATGTCGCTGTTGACTGCGCAAGAAATGCTCATAGATTCAAGAGCAAGAATGTCTCTATGTTCTGTCTTGAAGATAGAGAAAGTATGCCAGCAAGTAAAGAAGAAATCACTGAAACCCTAGAAGAAGGAATCAGCATCAATAATTCGTATGGTCCTAAAGAAGTATTGATCGATGAGAATAACCATGTCACTGGTATCATCTTGAAGAAATGCCTTAGAACTATCGATCCTGAAACCAAGAAATTTTCACCTGTTTATGACGAAAATGACATCATTGAAGTTCACGCTGATAAGATTGTCTTCGCTATCGGTCAAACCATTGAATGGGGTAACTTATTAGAAGGAACTAAAGTCAATTTCTGGCACGGAAATTATCCAATCGCTGATAAGATGACCTATCAAACAGCAGATCCAGATATCTTCGTCGGTGGTGATGTTTATACAGGTCCGAAATTTGTCATTGATGCTATTGCAGCTGGTCATGCAGTCGCAGATTCTCTTCATAGACATGTCAGAGAAAATGCCTCCCCAACTATTGCTTTCAATAGAAGACATTTCACTCCACTCAATAAGAAAGATATCGCATATCCAGGCTATGATGAAGCTAAACGTCAAGAAGCTGGAATGGATGAATCAATCGATCACAAGATGTCATTTAAAGATGCTCATCTCAATTTGACAGAAGAACAAGTCAAGATTGAAACAGGTCGTTGTTTATCTTGTGGTGCTTCTGTTGTTGATCCACATAAGTGTATCGGATGTGGTATTTGTACAACTAAATGTAAGTTTGATGCTATCCATTTAGTCAGAGACCATCCAAAAGCTTCGACCATGGTAAGAAGTGAAGATAAGGTAGGACCGCTTCTTAAAAATGCATTGAAACGTCAAGTCAAGATCGTTCTTCACTCTCAATCAAAAGAAGCTAAGATGATGAGAAAAAAGAAGAAAGAATTCAAAAAGTTATATAAAGTGAAGAAAAACGAAATGCCAAATACTGGCAATTCAGCTTCCTATCATGCATGAACTTGGAATAGTTTTTGAAGTCATCGATTCAGTTGAAAAGATGGCAAAAGAAAACAATGTTAAAAAAGTAGTTGGAATCACAATGGAAATCGGTGAAGTGTCAACTGTGATTCCTTCCTATTTTAAAGAATGCTTCTCTTGGGCTATCACAAAGCATGAATTGTTGAATGAATGCAAGTTAGAAATAGTAGTGCTTGAAGGTAGAACTTATTGCAATGATTGTAAAAAGACATATTCAACTGTTAAATACGGTAAGAAATGTCCGTACTGCAATAGCGAAAATACTTATTTATTAACTGGAGAAGAAATCTCAATCAGAGATATCAAAGTAGTAGATTAGAAAAATAATATAAAAACCTTCGATTTTAGTCTCGAAGGTTTTTTGAATGGTTAAAAATATACTATGATATTTAGATAGAAGTTACAGTTAACAAGTAACAACCATCTCCGATAGGATATACAGATTTGCAAGTGCTGATAATAGCTTTGTTTTTTAGTTGATAATGACTATTCATAAATATATTTTCTGATTTTATATCTTTTGATGAGTACTGTTTTTTCATTTTTACATTCTAAGGTTATCAGTTTACCATCTTTTAGAATTACTAAATAGATTTCATTTTGTTGTGAATCTCGATAATAATAAAATGATGTTGATTTATCTTTTTGATGATTTGAATACGATTTGATAATTTCATTGATGATATATGTTTCCATCATATGTCCTTTTAGATCAATGTTTCTTTACTTCCGATTCTTGTTAAATAACATGCGAACCCGTATCTGTAAAATATACTTTTGGATGTTTAACTATTTGTCTTTTAATTGAATTTTCATAGTATGGTTGCAATAAATAAATGAGATTTCTAGCTTCTAAAATGTTAACCAACTGCTTATCGTTTTTGAATCAACACCTATTGTTTTTGCTAATTCTGAACTATTCAATTCTTTACCAGTTAAAGATGCTAATAAGTTCATCAAATTTTAAAAAAATTAGATTTATCTTTTGCATAAGTTATTTCATCAACATACTATGTCAAATATGCTTCGATATAATCACTATAAAAATAGAAGAATCTAAACTAGGATTATCGTATAGCTTTGGAAAAAAAGCCTTTGACAATATATCCGTATAAATCTAAAGTTGGTATTTGATATGTTGAAACTCGTTTTAAATTTTCTATTGGATTTACAGCAAAAGGAATTTCTTCTTTATTGTTAATTTCATACATTGATAGTGGGGAGATATGAATAAAGGCAACTCTACCACGCGTTGATTCACTGACTCCTTCTTTGAGTTTATATGCTTTAGAACTAGTTAATCCTAAACTTTTAGATTGTAGGTATTAAATCTCCAAAAATTCGTTTCAATT
>CAVJWL010000065.1:0-7346 GCA_963653505.1 uncultured Prevotellaceae bacterium | reverse complement strand
CAAGAGATTAAAAAATCAATAAAAATCATTGAATTTTTAAGAAAAACGAAAAAAAACATCAAAATGATGCCGAAATGAACGAAAATATTTTCTTTAAAAATGAAACTTTCTACTACTTACTCAAAAAGACGGGCTTAGAATAGTTATACTTCACTAACTTATTTGATAAAGTGAGAAGAATATTTTATAAAAGATATAAAAAACTGACAATTTTATCAAAATAATTTGTTTTTTTTGATTAAAAAGCTCGATTTTAATTAGAAATATTTTGTTTTATAAATTTTAATTTTTTCTTACGAAACCCGTTTCATTATTGAATAAGAAATATTAAAATAATATAAGTGATTAAAGGAGGTAAATCCATTCATGTATCGTATTCTTAAAAAAGAAGCTTTAAATCCGACCGTAACCCGTATCGAAGTTGAAGCACCATTTGTAAGTAAAAAAGCTAAACCAGGACAATTCATCATTCTTCGTGTTGATAAAGATGGTGAAAGAATTCCGTTTACTGTTGCAGGAACAAAACCTGAAATCGGCAGTGTTGAAGTCATTTTCCAAGTTGTTGGAGCATCTACTGAAAAATTGAACAATTTAAAAGAAGGAGATGAATTAGCTGATTTTGTCGGCCCACTTGGAAGACCTTCTGAACTTGAAGGATTGAAGAAAGTTTGTGTTATCGGTGGAGGTGCTGGATGTGCTATCGCTTTACCTCTTGCTCAAGAACTTCATAAATTAGGAGCTGATGTCACTTCTATCTGTGGCTTTAGAAATAAAGATCTTGTCATTCTTGAAAAAGAATTTGAAGCTTGCTCTGATAAATTCCTCCGTATGTCTGATGATGGTACTTGGGGAACTAAAGGTCTTGTCACTCAAGCTCTTGAAGAAGAGATCAATAAAGGTGAAAAATATGATCAGGTCATCACAATTGGTCCTCTTGTTATGATGAAGTTTGTCACAGCCGTAACTAAGAAATATAATGTTCCGACTATTTGTTCCATGAATCCAATCATGATTGATGGAACTGGTATGTGCGGTGGATGCCGTTTGATGGTCGGTGGTAAGATGAAATTCGCCTGTGTTGATGGTCCTGATTTCAACGCCTTCGATGTCGATTTTGATTCTGCAATGTTAAGAAATGGTATGTATCGTGAATTCGAACATAAGAGATATGAAGAAGCCTGCAATCTCTTCAAAAAGGAGGTCAAGTAATCATGAATCCAAATTATAATAAACGTCCGACAAAAAATCCGATGCCAAGTCAGGATCCAAAAGTCAGAGCTCATAATTTTGAAGAGGTCACTTTAGGATATACTGAAGAAATGGCAATTGATGAAGCAAAACGTTGTATGGATTGCAATAATCCAGCCTGTGTCAGCGGATGTCCTGTCTCTATCTCCATTCCTGCTTTCATTTTAGAAGTCAGTCAAGGTCATTTTGAAGCTGCCTATCAAATCATTTATAAATCAAGTGCTCTTCCAGCAGTTTGTGGTCGTGTTTGTCCACAAGAATCTCAATGCGAAGGTAAATGTATGAGAGGTAAAATGCCTGTCATGGAAAATGGTAAACCAAAGAAAGATGAAAATGGAAATCTTTGCAAAGGTGAACCAGTCGCTATTGGAAGACTTGAAAGATTTGTCGCTGATTATCATCGCACTCATGTCGGTGCTCAAAAAGTTGATATTGTCGAAAACGGTCATAAAGTCGCTGTCATTGGATCTGGTCCTTCCGGACTTACTTGTGCTGGTGATTTGAGAAGACTTGGCTATGATGTCACGGTATTTGAAGCGCTTCACGTCGCTGGTGGTGTTTTGATGTATGGTATTCCAGAATTCCGTCTTCCAAAAGATATCGTTCAAGCTGAAGTTCAAGGACTTAAAAATCTCGGAGTCAAATTCATGACTGATATGGTCATCGGAAGAGTTTTATCTATCGATGATTTGATGGAAGAATATAAATTCGAAGCTTGCTTTGTCGGCACTGGTGCTGGACTTCCAAGATTTATGGGAATTCCAGGTGAAAATGCCCTAGGTGTTTATTCCGCTAACGAATTCTTAACCCGTATGAATCTCATGAAAGCTTATCTTGAAGATTCTGATACTCCGATTGAACATCCAAAGAGAGTTGCTGTTGTCGGTGGTGGTAATGTCGCAATGGATGCTTGTAGAAGTGCTTTAAGACTCGGTGCTGAAAAGGTTTATTGTGTCTACCGCAGAAGTATGGCTGAACTTCCTGCTAGAAAAGAAGAAGTTGAACATGCTCAAGAAGAAGGTGTCGATTTCTATCTCCTTCATAATCCTGTTGAAATTCTTGAAGATAAATCCGGTTCTCCATCACCAAGAAGTCCAGAATTCAATCCTAAATATGGTTATGTCAAGGGTATTAAGGTTATAGAAATGGCTTTAGGTGAACCAGATGCTTCGGGTAGAAGAAGACCGGTTGAAGTTCCAAATTCCGAATCAGTATTGGATGTCGATTGTGTTATCATGTCTTTAGGTACTAGTCCAAATCCTCTCATCAAAGATACAACTCCAGGTATTGAAGTTAATTCTCATGGATGTATCATCGTTCATGAAGAGAATAATGAGACAACTAAAGATGGTGTCTTTGCAGGTGGTGATGCTGTCACTGGTGCTGCCACTGTCATTCTTGCAATGGGAGCTGGTAATAAAGCTGCCGCTGCAATTGATGAATTCATCAAAAATAAATAATAATTTGAAAATTTAGAAAACACAAGGTTGGTAGAGATATATCTATCAGCCTTTTTTAGTAAAAAAATAAAATAGTTTTTCTTTTTAATTGTTTTAAAGAATGTTAAAATTATATCAACAGGAGATAAATATGATGGAGAACATTTTAAATATTGAAATAGACGAAAAACTCAAAGGTGAAATCGATCATTTGATGACATTATTACACAAGATAAGAGATAACGGTGAGTTACAAATTTTCTCCGCCCTTTTCCAAACTGATTTTCAGGTTCTCAGTTATTTAGATACTCATGATAATGCTCTTCCAAGCCATATCGCTGATTCACTTAAAGTTACAAGACCGAATATCGCAGCCAATTTGCGAAATTTAGAAAATAAAGGTATGATAACAAGAGATGTCGATAAACTAAACAGAAGACAAGTCCATGTCTGTTTGACAGATAGAGGAAGACAGTATATGGCTTTATGCAATCTTCAACTTACATATCTATTCGCTTCTTGGTTCAAAATTCTCGGCGAAGAAGATAAAAAACATCTTTTTGATATCTTAGAAAAATCAAGCTCACCTGATCTTATGACTGATCAACTCCGTTCTTTTGATTTTGGTAAATGATGTCTTTTAAGAATTTATATCGAGCAGTTGCTCATAGTGATGTCTTAGTTTTTTATGATGTTGAAGCAACTCAGTTTTCAAAACAGCTCATCTCTTTTGGAATGGTGATAGTCAAAAAGAAAAGAGATAGTTTTGAAATGGAAAAAGTTGACGAATATTTCTCTCTAGTCAAACCTGATGGCAAGTATACAATCGGTCATTATGTTGAAGAGATGACTTCTTTAAAAAAAGAAGATGTCGATAAAGGAATATCTGTTTTAGAATTAAAAAAAATACTAAATGATAAGCTCAAATGTTATGAAAGAATTTGTTTTATATCCTATGGAGAATTGGATAAGAAAGTTTTGCTTTCAACATTCAAAGACAAGAATTATTTTTTATACGATAAAGAAACACATTTCTTTGATTTTCATGCTTATTTAAAAAAGAATCTCACAGATGAAAAAGGGAAAACCTATTCCATTTCTCGTTTAGTTGAATTATTCAATCTTAAAAAAGATTATTCTTTTCATAATCCCTTAGATGATTCGAAAGCTTTATTTGATATCTTTACTTATTTTGTAAATGACGAAGAAAAAATCAAAGAATTGATAGACAAATCCTATATTCATAATCAATATCTAATGAGAAATGAAAAGATAAAGGCTAATATTGAATTGAGGTATCGAAACTTATGAAAGTAGTCAAATATCCAGATGGTAGAGAAGTGAAGATAAAAAAAGATAAAAGTGTCGACCATCGGAAAAAAGAAAATCGAACTGACGAAGATAAAGCTAGAGATAAATATATCAAAGCAAATATGGGAATGAATTTTGAAAAAGACATCACCAAATGCTGCGATTATTATCGTGAAAATATGATTGCTGATATCTATAAAAGACCGACACCAATCAAAGTAGTAAAGATGTCTAAAACTCATCCAGGAATGATTGAAGAAGCTTATTTTCAAGAGAAATCAACAACTGATTTTGTCGGGATCTATAAAGCAAAGTATATCGATTTTGAATGCAAAGAGACAATTCATGATTCAGTACCTTATTCGATGATTCGCGAACAACAATTTCGACATTTAAAAACAATAATTGAAATGGGAGGAATCGGTTTCTTCTTAGTCTCATTTAAAACAGTTCAAGAAGTCTATTTGATAGACGCAAAGAAGATACTTGAAGAGGTTGAAAAGAAAATACATCCAGGATTTAAACGAAGTTATTTCATTGAAAATGGAATAAAAGTAGAAAGAAGTTATAATCCTCCATATAAGCTTGTTGAAGCAATTGATGAGATGATGAAATGAAAAAGCTGAGAACCAACTGAGGTTCTCAGCAATTTTTTTAATCTTCTTCTTTTTTATCGAGCTTTAAGAAATATCTATCTTTGACTTTGATGACTTTGACTTCTTTGACATCACTGTTTATTGTGAAATAAGTGATTGGTCTAGAATATGTATTCTTGACTTCTTGATCATTCACTTTTTCAGTGATTGTCAAATCGACTTTATCATCTTCGTAGTGTCTAAGTTCAGTTATATAGTAGAACTTTGAATTGTTATCGTTTTTGATTTCTAAGATAGAAGAATAAGGAACGTCTTCACTCTTGATGATTCCATAGACTTCTACGGTATTGTCATCTTTTAATTTGCCAGAGAAAACGTTTGGTAATAAAGAACCTGTATAGACATATAAGTCGATTGCTTCTTTTTTATATTCGCTTTCTAATTTTGATTCTCTATTGGTATCTTCGATTGCTTTTTTTGCTTTTGAAAAGGTCTTTGAAAACCAATTGTCTTTCTTCTCTTCTTTCTTTTGTTCTACTTCACCATTAATTTCATCTGCCATAATAGTTCTCCTTTCTATTTTTTCTTCTTTGTTGAACGATTTTTATATGGAACAAATTCTTTCTTGACTTTTTTAGCTATTTTTTTCTTCTTCGATTTCTTCATCTTAGAATTGATGATGATCAAGATGATTATCAGCAATATCAAAACAACAATTGCAACAATAAAGATGATGATTGTTGTCTTCGAATATTGGGTTTGAACATTTATTTCATACAGCAATATTTTATCACTAGTTGAAACTAAATAGACTTTGATTGTTCCTTTTCCTTTGAAAAATCCCGTAGTGATAATTCCTTTATCTGAGATCGATATTGAGGAATTGTCTTCGATTTCATAAGTGATTTTCTCACTTATGAAAGTGTTAGAAACATGGATTTTAGAACCTAAATCATAGGTGGAATTGTTATCTAAAGTAAGCGTAGTTGTATCTAAATCTATTTTTTTAACGATTGCATCTTTGACATCGATAGTGATTGTATAGATATTTTTTTCATCATCTTCTAAGGTGATTTTTGTACTTCCTTCTTTCAAAGGTGTGATAACTGAGTTTTCATAGGAGATAATAGATTCATCTTCGATTTTTACTGTGACATTAGTACTTGAATCAAGTTTTAAATCAAGAGGAGTACCGACATGTAACTCATAGTATGTTTTTAAATTTGAAAATGGAGAGACTGAAGAAGGATCAAAGACTCTTTTTACCCATTCAGGATGATCGATATAGGGATTGCGGTTATTTTGAACATTGTTGTATATCAAATTATTACGATGTATTTCATAATTTGAAACCAGATCTAAATCATTCCAATTAATGAGGGTTGAAAGATTGTATTGAACACCATAACATTTGGTGTTGTCATCTTTTATCGAAGTATCATCGGTCAATATCAAATAAGGTTCTTCTTTGGTGTTGGTATCTTTTTTATTTGAATACCTAGTTGCCATATAGAAAAGACATCTTGCGATATCACCTTTCCATTCATCAGTCGGTTCAAAAGTATCAGTGCTAGTATCTAACCAACCGCTGATTTCTTGACTTCCATCGGCTAAGTAGTTATATATTACTTTAGCTTTTGAGTGATCTACTTCTCCGTAATAATGATTGTTATGACCTGCGCTATTGGTATTTCCATCAGCAGCAACTAAATGATGTAAATCAGTTTGAGCACCGATTGTGAAATTATTATCCGTGACTTCAAATCCATGACTTTTAGCCCAAACATGTTCTTTATCGATTCTTATAAGATTATTTGGTTTCTTTTTATTTTCGTAATTAATTTTTGAAAGTGACTTATCAACTGTGAATCCATTGGTTAGAGTAGAATAAGCTTTTGTTACATCATTGTTAGCAGAATCAGAAATATACATATTATAGAAATAGGTATTTTCAACTCTAGAATCACTATTTTTAGTTATGAATTTGAAAGTGTCAGGATTGACAGGTTCTGAGATTGACCAGTTTCTATCGGTGATTTGATACCATTTGCTGACTCCCTGAATGCCAGAACCATATGGAAGATAGTATTTTTCAAGGTCTTCAGTCTTACAGGAAATCTTGGTATAGAGATAATTTAATAAATCTTCGCCTTTCTTATCTTCAATATCTCCATAATAGTGATAGACTTCATCTTCTGAACAATCATTTAAATCTAATTTTTCAGTCGAATCATAAAACTTGCCATCATAGCTTTGACTAGCTGCTAAATTTGGAAGCTTTAAAGAGGAAGTAGTAGAAAAAATAAGGGGTAAAATAAATGTTAATAATGTTAATTTCATACCTCTTTATTTTACTTTTTCTAGATTGAATTTGAAACTCTAAAACGCTTTTATTTTTGATTATTTATCTCAATCATTTTCTTGTCTAAGAAATCGACAGGAACATTATTTATATCTTTATAAAATAATATTAAACATACCTTTGCCTTCTTTTCATTCAAATAAATGAAATAATAGCAATTTTTATCCTTTTTTGCTTTGATAATCGTTGAAAAATAAACACTTGCATCAAAACTTAAAATGGCATTATTTGAAATATTATTTTTAGCTATTTCATTGACATATCGGATTCTATCTTCATAAATGTAGATGTTAGATTTTAAAATATTTTTCTTACCATTTAAATAAATCAATAATATTGAGTTTATACTTTTTTTGCAACACCTATTTTTAAAATGTTGAAATCCAATTG
>CAVJWL010000064.1:0-7561 GCA_963653505.1 uncultured Prevotellaceae bacterium | reverse complement strand
AAAAGATCTAATAAAATCAGGATAAACAGTGTTTCTCATATGTATAATATATCATGTACTATACAAATATGCAATCAAAAAAAGACAACCGCGATAGAATCGGTATAAACCTTTCTTGCGATTGCCCTAAAAAAATCATAGAAATGTTGAGTTTTTTCTTTACCCATTTTTCATTTATTAGTAAAATATTTTTAGCTCAATTGGAGATAGGAGGACTTTGTATGAGTTACAAAAAAGTAGTAGTTGCTGGCGGTGGTGTTTTAGGTAGTCAAATAGCATTTCAAGCTGCATATTGTGGCTTTGATGTAACTATCTGGCTCAGAAGTGAAGGCTCAATAAAAAGATGTCAACCAAAGCTTGATCATTTAAAAGAAACCTATATTGAAACCATCAAGAAGATGGATACTCCTGAAGGAAAAGCCGATAATGTTTTTGCTTTAGGTATCGCTGATAAAGACACATTCAATGCTAATGAATGCTTAGCAAAGGTAGAAAAGGCTTATTCAAGTTTAAAACTTGAATTAGATATGAAGAAAGCAGTTGAAGATGCAGATTTAGTCATCGAATCAATGGCAGAAAATGCTGATGATAAAATTGCTTTCTATAAGACCTTAGCTCCACTTCTCCCAGAGAAGACAGTTGTTGTCACTAATTCATCAACTCTTCTTCCAAGTCAATTTGCAAAATATACCGGACGTCCAAATAAGTATTTATCATTGCATTTTGCTAATTCAATTTGGAAAAATAACACTGCAGAAATCATGAGCCAAGATTTGACTGATAAGAAATATTTCGATGAAATCTTGAGCTTTGCCAATGATATCAGAATGATTGGATTACCGGTTTTAAAAGAGAAGAACGGATATTTATTGAATTCAATGCTTGTTCCATTCCTTCTTTCAGGTCTTGATTTATATGCATCAGGAGTTTCTGATCCAAAGAGCATCGACATCGCTTGGACAAGAGGTACAGGAGCTCCAAAAGGACCATTCCAAATCTTTGATACAGTCGGACTTACAACTGCTTATAACATCGTTATGCAATACCAAAAAGTACCGGGATTATTTTCACCCCTTCTTAAGAAGATGATGATGCCATATAACTTTAAAGCTATGGCAAAAATCCTCAAGAAGTATATCGATGAAGGAAAACTCGGTATGTCATCAGGTGAAGGCTTCTATAAGTACAAATAAAATAAAATGAAATTAAAAATGAGAAAGATAGTTATTCAAGATAGATAACTAATCTTTCTCATTTTTTAGTCGTAAGAAACAGCTTCTACTTTTGTATCTTTCTTCTTATTGAAGATGACTCTAAGAGGAGTGTTAAGGAATAGATAATATAGAGGTACTGACATAAAGACTGCAAATAAAGCACCTAAGAAACAACAGAAGATTTCTTCAACATTCCAAAGGTGATTGTTATTAACAAATGTCGCGTACCAGTTTTTAGCGATGACATTTTTATATATTTTAATCCAGACTTCTTCTTCAAAAGCTAAGATGACCATCGTCATACCACCGATGTGATTGAAGAATGGATTTCTGACACCATAGGCGATAAATATAATTCCAAAGACACCTAAGAAACTAGATGGAATAATAAAATAATATGGTGAATAAATAGCTTTAGAACCAGAAAAACAACTTTGATAATTTTTATAGATTAGAAGTGCACATATAGTACTAAGTGCCATCAAAATTACACCTATCAATATCGATATTGATCTATTTATAAATAATATATTTCTGATTTTTTCTAATTTATCATGCATCAATAGATATCCAAAATACAAATAGAAGCATCCGATAAAACTAGTATCAAGCGCTAGTGGTAAATAATAATGACAGAAGTGATTATAAATAAGAGCAAGAGCTAACATAATGAAAGCGTAGATAGTTGATAAATAGAGCTTATCTTTTGAAAATTTCATCATCAAATAAACAAAGATTTCAGAGAAGAACAACGATGGTAAATACCAAAGCGAATACACTCTTGATTCTGTGAAGATTTTAAAGAAGGCTTGCCAGAATTGTTCATGAGACGGTTGTAGTCCTTCAATCGGTAGCAATCCGATATCAAAACAAACAAGAAGGACTGCAAAGAAAAAATATGGAACGATGAATTGTCTGAATTTTTTATAAACGAATGGTAAGAACTTCTCATCTTTTTCGATGGTCAATGCCATACCATCTAAAAAGAAGAACAATGGGTTTAAAAAGATATCTAAAACACAGGTTTCTGGTGCAAGTAATCTCACATATACATATACGAATAATGTGATTCTGATAGCTTGTGCAGAAAGCGTGTGGTATTTTTTATCGTATTCTCGTTTAAAAGTCATAACTTGAAAATTATAACTTAAATGTATTTGATTAAAAAGAAAAAATTAGTATATCGAAACTTTCGAATATAAAAAATCATGGTTTTATCTATCATTTAATAGAAATCAACCATGATTGTATTTAAGTTAGAGATTTACTTCTTCTTTTCTTCTCTTAAATTGAATGACTAATAATGTTGATACTGATATAACAACTATTCCTACAATAACATCTGAGCTTATTGCAATTGTTCTCCATAATGAGAATGACTTTTGATAATCTTCATTTTCGTAGGCACAAGAATTGACAACCGTATATAGAATGTTGTGACAAGCATTTCTCATATATTTGACATTGCTGGCTTTAGTTTTGTCTGTGACATGATTTTGTGGGCCTGAATATGTGGACAACATCAGATCAACACCATTTGCTAAAGCAATATCTGCATTCATAAATCCATGACCATTATTTCTGAAGAAATCAGTGATCACCATTCCTTCAAATCCCCATTCATCTCTTAAAATTCCGTTGATGAGCTGACTTTTTTCACCTACCCATTTGTTTCCGATGAATGACCAAGAAATCATAACAGCTCCGGCTTTTCCTTTTTTAACAGCGATTTCAAATGGTTTTAGATATATTTCTCTAATAGCTTGTTCATTTGCCCATACACAAGTCATTTTTCCGTTGAAATCATACATAACAAAATGTTTGACATAACTATAAATTCCTACTTCTTTAGCTCCTAAAATCGCTTGAGCAGACATGGTACCGGAAAGGAAACTGTCTTCTGAGAAATATTCATAGTTTCTACCAGTGAATGGTGAACGATGGAGGTTACAAGCAGGAGCATACCAACCGTGACCACCTAACTCTTTATTCATTTGTCCCATGCATTTACCATATTTGTAGATGAGTTCTTGATTGAAGGTACAAGCTAGTACTACTTCGATTGGAAATCCGATAGAGCCTTGATTTGTAAAATTATTGTTGATACTTGCAGGACCATCAAAGTCTCCAGTTTTTACTTTTCCGATGGAATCAATTGCCGCTGTTTGATAACCACCCATAGAAACTAAGTTATCCATCTCATCTACTGTAAGTTCATCGAGCAATTTGTCCCAAAGCGGATCATTATAATCTTTACCACGGAGTTCTTTTAATAAAATATTATTCTTTGCTCCAGTAGTTGGCATCACATCGTTGTCATCGATATAAGCATTATGATCATAATTTGAATTTAAATGATAACCTTTTAATGTTTCTTCATCCATGACATCACTTGCTGGTCCTTTAGTAGCTTCATTTAAGTTTTCAAATTTATTTTTTCTAGATAAATATGTGATATCACCTTTAACATCATCTAATTTATTAGTTGCAAGTGACTTATCTGATTCACGTTTAGTTGAATCAAAATCCTTTTGATCATCTAATGTAAATTTTTTATATTCGATGATTTCATGCGAATTTTTTTGAATTGAAATCTCGTATTCTCCTTTGTCTAGTACATAGCATTTTTTATCTTGGTAATCATAACTTGCAATATCTTCTAAAGAGAAAGAGATGTTTATTATTTGGCTTTCATTTGGTTCAAGTTCTTTTGTCTTTTCAAATGATATTAAATTCTTACTTGCTTTTTCGATTCCACCTTCGATATATGGAGGATTAAAATAGACTTCAATTGTATCTTTTCCTTTGACTTTTCCAGTGTTTTTAACAGTGACATCAAATGATACTTTTTCATCTGTCACTTTGAAATTTTGAATATTTTGGGTGAAGCTAGTATAGCTCAATCCATATCCGAATGGATATTGAATTGTTTTATTAAAATCGATGAGACCTAAATCACTTGCTGTCTCATAATATTTGTAACCTACATAGATTCCTTCTGTGTAATTTACAAATGATGGATAATATTTTTGAGCTTTTCCTGCATTCATTCCATCAACAACTAAATCGCTAAGATTTGAATAATTGGTCAAAGTGAAATTGTTGTAGCTAGGATTTTTCTTTATATCATAATAGAAACTATCGGTTGTTCTTCCACTAGGATTAACAGTTCCTGATATAATTTTTCCAACTGAGTGGAATCCGACATTTCCAGGTCCTGGTGTCCATAAAACAGATTTGATTTGAGAATAATCATTTACAAAACCAAGTTCAAGTGGATTAGCTCCATTATATATAACTATGACATCTGAATAATTATCACAAACTAGTTTTACCATGTTCTTTTCACTGGTTGTGAGTTGAAGATAATGTTCTCCATCTTCAAATTCATTGTATTCATCACTATTAAAATGATTGTTGAATGTTGAACATGAATAAGGGTTAAGTGGCATATCATTATGACCTTCGCCTGCCATTCTTCCTAAGACAATAACAGCTGTATTATATCCATTTTTCTTACTATTTTTAACGAGATTTTTATAATTGTCATCTACTTTTGGTTCTGGAAGGTCCCATGCTTGGTTTGAAATAGTCACAGTCGGACTTTTTGAATAATTATAAAAGAATGAATATAAGTCTTCATCGATTTCAAATCCTGAAGATGTTAATCCATCTTTTAATGATGAAATTTCATATAAATCATTTATTCCACCACTTCCGCTACCACCATAGATATTATGAGCACTTCGATAGCCATAAAGAGCTAATTTCTTATTATCACTATTCAAAGGTAGATAGGATTGTTCATTTTTTAATAACACAAATCCTTCATCCGAAATATCTTCACATAAATTTTTAGCGCCATTTATTGTTGCGGTTGATAGTCCATCACTTGTTTTGTTTGTTAAGTCTAATAAGTTTTTCATCGGTCCAAAGGCGATGAGATTGATAAAAATGGTTGTTACTAGTAAAGCTAACATACCAATTTCACCTCTGACTAAATGTCTTACTTTTTTAGATTTAACGATAGGTTTCACTACGAATACACTGATCAATAATACGACTAAAATCACACCTAATGCGATGAGATAGGGTGAGATGAGTTTTAAAACTGCAAGTACGTCTTCGGTTTCAAATCCAATCATAATTGATTTTTCCTCCTTTTTATAAAACCGCTTACATATTATCTTTTCACCTATGATAAAAAAATAAATCAAGCGAATCTGGTTGTTTTTATAGCGAATCGGTAATTCTCTTGAAGTGATGACGGCTTTCGATTTAAAATAAAAATATGAAATTGAAAGTCTGCATTGTTGAAGATGAAGAAAAAGCAAGTGAT
The DNA here is from genome assembly GCA_963653505.1 of uncultured Prevotellaceae bacterium. Lineage (GTDB taxonomy): Bacteria > Bacillota_I > Bacilli_A > RFN20 > CAG-288 > Enterosoma. The sequence goes on along the minus strand of CAVJWL010000064.1, from coordinate 2,008 downwards.
GAACTTATTTCTTTATTAAATAGGTATCAAAAGGAAAAAGAGATTGAAATTGAAACATTCAAATATTCTTTGCCAATTCAATTTTTAGAAGAATATAAAGGCGGATACGACATTCTCTTTTTTGATATTGAAATGCCACAAATGGATGGTATGAAATTAGCCGAAAAATTGCGCAATATAGATAAAGATACTACTTTGATCTTTGTCACTAATTTATCTCAGTATGCAATAAGAGGATATGATTATCAAGCCTATAGTTTTATAGTTAAACCAGTCAAGTATGAGCTTTTGAAAACAAAACTTGATTTGTTAATCCCTGTATTAAAGAGAAAAAAAGAGACAAAAAAGATCATTATCAATACCAAAAATGGAGTAGTAGCAATTCATATAGAAGATATTATCTATTTAGAAGTAAATAATCACACTATGACTTATCATTTAGAAAAAGATACATATGATACTTTAGAATCAATGAAATCAGTTGCAAATAAATTGAAAGAATTTGGTTTTTCTCTTGTCAATCAATCATTTTTATTAAATTTAAAATATGTGACAAAGATTACAAAAGAATCTGTTTTTATAAATGAAAAAGAATTTTATTTTTCTAGGCTAAGAAAAAAAGAATTCATAAAGGATTTTGTCAGTTATGTATCTATTGAATTATGATATTTTTGAAAATTTGAGAACTGTGGTAATCATGTTTCAAATTTTTTTATGTACACATATGGTTTCTTTTTCATATAAAAAGAAAAATATGTATACATTGAGATTAGTCATATCATCACTTATTTCTTTAGGAATATTATTTGCTATCCCAAAATTTGAATTTGAAATATCAATAGTCGAATACATCTATGAAACTTTCTTTTATGTGATTTTATCTCTTCTAACATATTTGAATATCAGATATTGTTATGATGTTTCTAAAAAAGAATTATATTTCGGTTTGATTGCTGGATATACAATTCAACATATTGGATATACATTATTTTCAATGGTAGATATTGTATTTTTAAATTCGATAAAAACACCAAATACATTTTTTGAACGATACATTTTTGTTAGAAGACTGAGTTTCACTCCAATATTTATATTGCTTTCCATCTATCCATATATCTTAGTAAAAAAAGAAAAAGGGACAGAATTAGCAAACAAAAACATATTGTTGATTCTTACATTCTCATTATTTTCAAATGTATTTTTATCGTTAGGGATCTCCAAAGATCTTAATATTCTAACTTATGAAATGATGAAAATGATGAATCTCTTATGCTGTCTTTTAATGATGTTTGTATTGTTTTATTTAAGAAGAAAAGTAAGCATGCAAAAAGAAATTATGCAGCTAAATTTAATACAAGAAGAACAGGCAAGACTATATAAAATGAATCTAAATAATAGAGAAATAATGAATGTTAAAGCTCATGATTTAAAACACCAATTATCAAGAATTAACACTTTAGATAACAATACTAAAAAAGAACTTGAGAAAGTCGTTTCTATGTATGACAGTGAATTTTCATATAAAAGAGAATCGTTGAATATAGTTTTACAAGAAAAAGATGTAATCTGTAAAAAATATCAAATCGAGTTAAATGTTTTAATTGAAGAAGATGAATTAAATTTTATAAGTGATACTGATCTATATTCCTTATTTGGAAATATTTTAGATAATGCAATAGAAGCTTGTTTAAAAGTAAATACTGATAAATTAATAATACTAAGAGTTAAAAATGTATCAAATATTATCATCATAAAAGAAACAAACAATTTTAATGGTAAATTAAGAGTCGATAAAAATGGAAACGTATTAACAACAAAAAAAGATGATGGATTTCATGGCTTCGGACTTAAATCAATTAAGATGATTGCAGAAAAATATAATGGTGAAATAGAAATATCATCTACAGAATCTAATTTTACTATTTGGCTTTATTTTAATAAGTGAACTTTAATCCTAAACTTTTCAGCAGTTTACTACCATCGCTAGTATTTTATTTATTATTTTGAA
>CAVJWL010000063.1:0-7718 GCA_963653505.1 uncultured Prevotellaceae bacterium | reverse complement strand
CCACAATCCAACACAAATGTCAAATCTGGTACTACTAAGTATTCTATTTCAAAAAACGAAAAAAATACCAAGGAACTAGAAAATAGTTCTTTTTCTTTTACAGATGCAAAGCGATATGATGATTTAATTAAAACTAATTATATAGAGTATTTCAGAAAAGATAATGGTGATGTTAAAGTTTATTTAATGGATTCTAATAATAATTCTTTAAATGAATTTAATTTATGGTCCAATACAAACGCAATTAAAGAATTGGGTCAAAATTTAGGAAGTAAAATATATGAAAATGCAACAGATACAAATCAAAGAATAAAAATTGGTAATGATATAAATAATTTAGGCAAAGACACTGATTATTTTATGAACCATAGACCAAGTACAAGTTACGGAAATGCCTCTAATTTTGAAGAGAATATGCCAGATATTTTCGAACATCCTGAATGGTATTTAAATTTAGATGAAAAATATAATAGAGAATCGCTAAACGCATTAAAAAAAGTTAGAAAAAATCCAGAAGCCGAATTAACGATATATAGAGCGACAATTGGAAATAAAATAAACGCTGGTGATTGGGTTACACCCTCAAAGTCATATGCTGAATATCATAATAATAGTCAATTCAATGGTGAAGGCAATATACTTGAAATGAAAGTAAAAGCAAAAGACATTCAATTTGCAGGTGATGATATAAATGAATTTGGATATTTTCCAACTAATGAAACAAAATATTCCTTATCACAAAAAAGTAATGTTAATACCCCATCAAACTCCGATATTACTAGTAAAGATGTCAAAATTGCGCCTATCAATAAAGAATTAAAAGTATTACGTAAAGAAGTAAGAGAACTAAAAACATTGCTTCCTAAAGTAAATAAAGATGCGCTTGCTTTTTCAAAACAAGTTGATGATGTTATAAAAGGAACCTTTCCCAAAGGGGATATGCTTACTTTATCTAAAGCAACGCCAAAAATATTGCAAGATATTGGTTTGAATAATCATCCAATAACAATGACACAAAGGCATTTAAAAACCGTGATGAATGCAACTGGCAAATATAAAGGAGCCAATTATCACGATTTAGGCGTTGATACCATAAAAAAAATACCTGAGGCATTGAATAATCCATTAAATGTTTTAAAATCTAGTACAGATGATAATAGTATAGTTGTAGTTACTGACTTAGCTGATAAACAAGAAAGACCAATAATTGCTAGTATCAAGATAGATGGAACAGGGACAGTTGATAATATAAAAATTATGTCAAACGTTCTTACTAGCACATATGGAAAAGATAATTATGATAATTTTATGCGAAAAAATATAGAAAATGGTAATTTGTTATATGATATTGATGAAGGCATAGTAAAAAGAGTTGACGGGAAGCTCCAATTGCGACCAATCAACTCTTTTTCTACAAATGATAATACCACAAATGAGTTAAAAAGTCAAAAAGTGATACTACCAGTAAATAGTATGAACAAAAAAAGGAAAAATACTATAAATCTTCCAGTGTCTGAAAATGTAAAAAAAGTTAATTTTAATAAAGCAATAAAAACAGACGCTAAAAACATAGCTAAAACTATCAATAATATTCTTGATACTTCAAAAATGACAACAGTAAAAGGTTTCCCAGAACTAAAACTTCGTAAATGGGTAGAAACATCAACTGAAAGTGAAGTTGTGGACCATAAATTAGTGATTGAAGATATGGACACATTAAAAGCAACATATGAAGTAAAATCAAATAAAAAATCCTTGGAGAAAGCAAATAATAAAATAAACCTATTAGGCTATGAAAAGTCACTAGAATACTTTAATAGTAAACTTCAAAGTGACACATTACCAAGACCAGAAGAAGTAATTATGGGTGAAAGGCTTTTGCAAGAAGCCATCAAACAAAATGATATGGTAACTGCAAAAGAACTGATAGAAAACATATCTATTATGGGTACGGAATTAGGACAGGCTACACAAGCTCTAAGTGTTATAAAAAAACTAACACCAGAGGGGCAACTTAAGATGCTTACTAAAGTAGTACAAACTGCAAAAACTAGAGGTAATAAAGCATTTGAAGATGTGAAAATAACTCCAGAGATGGTAGAGAAGATACTAAAAACCTATAAGAAAGATGGTACTTGGAGCCAAGATGAATTAACCACAGCCGTAGAGCAAGTAAAACAAGACATCGCAGATCAGTTAAAAGTTACAGCTAAAGATAAAATCGACGAATGGCGTTATCTTGCTATGCTTGGAAATCCTAAAACTCATATAAGGAACTTAGTGTCAAATGTGGCAATGAAGGGTACTCTTGCAATAAAAAATGCTACTGCAAGAAGTATAGAAAGCATTTTACCGATAAAAAATAGAACTAAAACGTGGGCAAAAACTACTGAAGTAGTAAAAGACTATGCTAAAACAACCACAGAAGAGATGAAAAATGATATTATGGGTAAAAATAAGTATAATGAAAAAGCAGACATAGAAAGTCGTAAAAAAGTTTTCAAAAGTAAAGTATTACAAGGAGCATCTGAATTTAATAGTAATATGTTAGAAAAGGAAGACTGGCTATTTAGTAAAAGTGCTTTTAAAAATTCATTTGAAGAATACTTAACTGCAAATGAAATAAAAACTCAAGAAGATATCGACAATAATCCTGAATTAATATCAAAAGCAAAAGCTTACGCGTTAAAGCAAGCAGAAATAGCAACGTTTAGGCAATATAGTTGGATGGCTAGTCAAATAAGCAGGATTGAAAATAAAAACGCTATTACAAAAGTTGGAATAGGAGCAACCATACCATTTAAAAAGACACCTATCAACATTGCTAAAACGGGATTGAACTATTCACCATTAGGATTTGCCAAAACAATATTTTATGATGGTCATCAAGTTATTAATGGTAAAATGGAAGCAAGCCAATTGATTGATGATTTTTCTCAAAACCTTACTGGTACATCTTTGCTAATGATAGGTTATGCTCTAGCAAAAGCCGGTTTCTTAAATGGTGCCGGCGATGATGACAAAGAAGATAAATACGATAAAGCTCTTGGCGAGCAGGGATATTCCTTAAAATTAGGAGATAATACATATTCAATATCTTGGTTATCACCTATTGCTATACCATTGCTGGAAGGAGCAACACTCTTTCATCAATTAGAAGAACAAAAGGATTGGGATATGAACGTTATAACAGAAACTTTGGCTAAAACTTTAGACCCACTTTCCGAAATGTCTTTTCTTTCAGGTTTAGATGATGCATTAAGTTCCTACGATAGTGGAGTAATGAAACTTGCATCATTTGGTGAAAATATGGTTCAAAGTTATGTATCGCAATTTTTCCCAACATTATTTAGTCAGTTTGCTAGTGTTGGCGATGATAAGATGCGTAGTACAACTGCTTCTAAAAATTCTAAATACAATTTTGGAGAAACAACAGTAAAGAAAGTTATGTATAAAATACCATTTTTAAGAAACAAATTGGAAGTTGCTACTGACATATGGGGTAATGAGAAAACACAATCTGACAATATAGCCACTAGAGCTTTTGAGAGTTTTATAGCACCATATGCAAAAAAGAAAGACATAAGTACAGGATTAGATACAGAACTTAAAAATGTATATAGGTCTACCGGAGATAGTAGTGTTTTGCCAGGTACACCATATTCATATTTGAATTATAACGGTGAAAAATACGAAATGTCTGCTAGTGAGTATACTAAATACAAAAAAACATATGGCCAGACTGCTAGTGAATATCTAAATGCTTTGGTTCAAAATGATAACTATATTAACGCTTCCGATGATGAAAAGGTAACTATGATAGGAAAGATGTATGACTATGCAAAAGCGCTTGCTAACGAAGAGTATTTTTCAAATAAAGATGTTGATTATGAAAGTAATAACTTAAAAACAATTAATGCTTTAAATGATTTAAATATGACATCTGATAATATAGGAGAATATGTGTCATTAACAACAAAATCATCCGAAATAAAAAATATGGATAATTTAGATGCTAAAGATAAAAAGCAACAGATAACAGATTTAATGACTAAATCTAGTTTGAATGACGAACAACTAGCCTATACTTATTCAAAATATTATTCAAGTAAAGATACAATCGATTCTATGTTGAAATTAAATATACCAATAAAGGAATATATAAAATTTAATAGTCAAAACTTTGAAAATTCATACAATAGCAAGGGCCAGACGATAAAAAATTCGAAGAAAAACGCTCTTATAAAATATGTTAATTCTTTAAATCTTTCTGTCCCACAAAAAGCATCATTAATTAAAATGTCATATTCTAGCTACAAGACATATGATAATCAAATAATGAACTATGTAAATAAGCAAGGTATGGACTTTTTGACTAAAGCTAAAACTGTAAAGACACTTGGGTTTACAAAATATGATAAATCAATAATTAATTATGTAAAAAATAATTATTCTTCCGTGTCAAAGCAATCAGAGGTTTTAGATGATTTAGGATTTAATGTTTATAAGGTTAATGGAGGGGTGTATGTTAAATGATAAATAAAAGAGACATAAGTATGGCACGAACTACATCAGATATGGAAAGACGATACCAATTGGGGAAAATTCCAAATAAAGTTGACAAAACAAATGGTAAAGGGTTGTCTTCAAACGATTTTTCAAACCTTTATAAAGAGAATGTAGATAATAATACAAAAGCGAGGCACGTTCATAATAATGCTTCGCTTTTAAACTCTTTAAATGAAGATATGATATCTAGTTGGAATACCTCACTAAAATCTTTTGCTTTATTTGATGGTAGTAGTACAGGCAATATAGAACTTAGTGACATAGATTTTGATTTATTTACTATTGTATTTGGTAATGATGCTTACATAGAAAGTAAAATGATACCATATACGAATAAACAGTTTTGCTTATCACTAACAAAGCCTAGTGAAACTATAAAAGAATTTTATACATTTTCCGAGAAAAATATTCAAAAAACAAGTGCAACTACAAATATAACGATTTATAAAGTTATTGCTTATAAGAAAGGAGTTGATGCCTAGTGGTAGCAATTGATGAAGATGAAACTACAATTCATATAACAAGAGGAGATAAAACCAATGGTAAGTTTAATAAACTTGCTTTTTATTTCCCTATTTATAATCTTGAAACAGGTAAAGAAGAAAAGTATCAGTTTCAATTAGATGATAAAATTGACTTTATTGTTATGAAGAAAAAAGGATATACAAAAGAAGAAGTGTTTAGAAAAACCTATACAATCAAAGAATTAGGATATACAGAACCAACAGAATATCCAGAAATACCACTTACTGCAGAAGATACAAAAAACTTTGAGCTATTAAATAAGTCAAAGACTTATTGGTATGATTTAGTTTTGAACGATGATACGACAATATTAGGGTATGACGATGGTGGTGCTAAACAAATAATTGTATATCCGGAAGGAGGGGAATAATGGAAATATTAAGAGGTGTTTTAGGCTTTAAGGGCGAAAGGGGTTATAGTGCTTATGAAATAGCCGTACAAGAAGGTTTTAAAGGAACAGAGCAAGATTGGCTTGCTACCCTTGGTACGTCTCAGCACGTTGCCAAAGTATCTATTGAATACATTACTACGCAAGATAATGAAACAGAGCTTGATCTGCCAGATGAATATAAGCCAAATATCAGTTTAATAGATATCTATATTGATGGGTTAAAAGTGTATTTTGATAGATATACAATTGATTATCCAAACAAAAAGATAATATTGTTAGATGCCATTCCAAAAGCTGGAGAAAAAGTGGAAATAGTAGTTTTTACTTTTTCGAGTAATTCATTGCCGATTGTTGAAACAATTGACGAGAATTCTACTAATGAAACTACACCAGGTACAAAATCTGTTTTTACTTTTGTAAACAATAAATTTGACGTTTTAGAAAAAGAAATGAACGATAAATTCATTTTTGATACAACAGTAATTGAAGTGGAGGAAGAGTAAATGGAAAAAGCTGATTTAAGTTTATACAAAGGACAAACATATCAAAGAATTTTTACTGTTTCTGGTTTGGATGTTGATATTACTCAAGTATTTTTAACAGTTAAAGGAAGCGTTGATGATAAGAACTTTGTATTTCAGAAAAGAATAGGTGATGGTATTACTTTAATGGACTATGTTGATGGTGTTTATACCTATGTATTGGAAATAATGCCAGATGATACCGAAAACTTAAGTAAAAGCGAATATGGTTACGACATTACGATAAAATCCAACGACATTAAATTCCCACCTATTATTATGGGAAAGCTTATAATTGAACCTGTGTATACAAGAAAGAGGGATGAGAAATGATTGGACTTAATGATGAAGAAAACATTAATGCAACTTTCGTTGATGAAGAAGAATTAATCAGCACATCTTTGCAACCAATTGATTATATACCAGGTTATAAAGAAGCCGAACAAACTAGGCGTAGTAATGAAACCACTAGAATAAATAATGAAATTCAAAGAGAAAATAATATCAAAAAAATAATGCAAATGTTGGAAAATGGCGAGCTTAATGGTCCAATTGGTGAAACAGGTCCTCAAGGTGAAAAAGGCGACAAAGGTGATGTTGGACCACAAGGACCTAAAGGAGACCAAGGGGAAGCAGGTCCGCCTGGACCACAAGGTATTCAAGGCGAAAAAGGGGAAAAGGGAGATAGAGGCGAGACTCCTACTTATATCGCTGGTGCTAATATAAATATTAATGAAAATAATGTTATTAGTGCGATTGTCCCTAACGATTTCTATACAAAAGAGGAAGTAAATAATTTAGTGGGGAAGATACCGAAATTTGATATACAAGTCGTGGATGTGTTGCCTAGTTCAAATATCAGTACGACAACTGTATATCTAGTCCCTAGTGGAGATGAAACTGATAACATTTATACAGAATATATTTATGTTAATGATGTTTGGGAAAAACTAGGTACACAGTCAATTGATTTGACTGACTACGCTTTGAAAAGTGAAATACCAAATATACCAACTAATGTAAGCGTTTTTAATAATGATGCTGGGTATTTAACTGAACACCAAAGTTTGAAAGATTATGCAACGAAAGAATATGTTAAATCACTAATACCTGATAACAATATGCTTATAATAAGTGAAGATAATCTTACATGGACTAGACAAGATGATGGTATGACATTAGCTATATTAGATGAACACAAAATGATATTTAATTCAGCCAATACGAATGTTTGGGGGTTCAATATATCACAAACGTTTGATCTGGAGGCTAATAAAACTTATAAACTAAGTTGTAATGTAGTGCCTTCTAGTACTTATATAAGTATTAATAATGATGAAACTATGATGTTGAATAGCGGTAAATACGAAACAACATTTATACCCGAAAGTACTATAACAAACAATAAATTAGTTGTTTGGTGTAATGGTAATGCTTTCGGCGAAGTTACAATAGAATGCACCTTGGAAGTTATAGATGATTTACAAGAACAAATAAATAAATTAAATGATAAAATATTTTTCGATGGCACGATAATCGAAGTAGAGGAGGAAGAATAATGGAGTTATTTCAAAATTTATTTCAAGGAAAAAAACTAAATGCAACAGAGATTGCTCTAAAAAATAAAAATAATAAATATCAAGAATTGGATAAATATTTAGAAAATATAAATACTAAGTTGGAAGAAACAAAGCCAGTGGTAGGATGGACTA
>CAVJWL010000062.1:0-7744 GCA_963653505.1 uncultured Prevotellaceae bacterium | reverse complement strand
ATATAGCAAGGTTTGCTAATTACGAGGCGTATGATTTTGCTAAGGCTATTTGCATAGAGCAAAATAAGATAGAAGAGAAAAAGGAAGAGATTCCTAATATTGAGACTCCTATTTTAAATAAGAAACAAAATCAAAGAAACATCGAGATGATGTGACGACTATACGGAGATAATCCGCTATACCTATATCTACCGTCATAGGTGTCACAGTCGTCATCAATACATTCACAATCTATCTTTATATATTTATATATAATTATTTAACTCACGCGAAATGATGATGACGTCATCTCATGACGGATGAATAACTATAATCATAGGATTATCTCCTAAACTTAAGGAGGTAACGATTATTCAAGTAATTAACAATAATTTGAAGGAAGAAAATTCATTTTTCTTCTGTGATTTAAAAAGAGAAAACATTAAACCCACAGAGTTCATTGTAGATAGAATCCTATCTACAGGACTTACTTTGTTCTGTGGACCTTCAAAGATTGGTAAATCATGGTTTGCATTAGAACTTGCTCTTGCAGTAGCTAGTGGAGAAGATTTCCTAGGATTTAATACTAAGAAATCTAGTGTGTTCTATTACGCATTAGAAGATACTCAAAGAAGACTTCTAGAAAGAACATTAAAGATACAGGATGGGAAAACTATCCCTAATAATCTCAAAGGTAGCATTCATTGCGGGACTCTATCTAGTTCATTCCTTTGTGAATTAGAAAATGAATTAGAGAAAGACAAGAACATAAGGCTTGTTATTGTCGATACATTGCAAAAGATTAGAGGAAAAGCAAATAATGGTGAACAAGCCTATGCATATGACTATAGAGAGATGTCTATGCTTAAAAGATTTGCTGATGAGAAGAACATATGCTTGCTTGTGATTCATCATACAAGAAAAGAAGTGGATATCGATAAATACAATATGATCAATGGTACTAATGGTCTTATGGGTGTGGCTGATACTACTATGATTCTATCCAAAGAGAATAGAGCTGATTCTAATGCAGTTCTATCAATTACAGGTAGAGATGTTGAAGAGCAAGAATACTTAATTGATTTTGATGTGGATAAATGCATATGGAAGATGAAAGCGACAATCGAGGAAGCGAATAGGCAAAAGCTATTAGAACAGTTTCATCAAAGCTTCCTGATGTTTAGGATACTCTCTATGCCAAGGCCTTTCAGCATCACTTCTAGCGAGTTATCTGAAGCTTTAGAGAAAGAAAATGGCATTGAAATGAAACCTTATGCCGTAGGCGCTGAGATTAAAAAGTATGAAGAAATATTATTAGAAGAATTTGGCATCAAACATACTTTCAAAAGAACTTCAGATAAAAGAATTCATACGTTTGAGGATGTCTAAAACCCAAAAATCACTGCTAGAAGTGCTCCTAAAACAGAAACAGGATAAGAGATGTGGAGCAGTCTGCTCCAATCGACTTTGAGACAAGTCTCAACACTAGGATACCTAGGTGACGTTTTTTTGAAAGTGACAAATAAATCTTGAGATTTTTAAATCACAAGATTTGATATATAATTCACTTAATGTTATAATTAAGTCGCGAGGTTATTAACTATGTTAAAGAATGCTATTGGCAAAAGAATAAAAGAATTAAGAATCATAACCAACGATTATAGTCAGGAACAACTTGCAGATATTATTGGTTGGGATAGAACTTATATTTCAAGGGTTGAGTCAGGAAAACAAAATATAACAATTGAAAATCTAAATGAAATTTGCAATGCATTAGGAGTTACTTTAAATGAGTTTTTTGCTCCTTTTAATACGAAATACGAAAGCGATAAAACAGGAGGAGAAAATTAATGGATAAAACTGCAATAGAGTTGTTTGCTGGTGTCGGCGGATTTAGAATTGGTTTAAATCACATTGAAGCTTTTGATGATAATGGTAAAGCCATTGAAAATGGCAATTTTAAATTTTTATGGGCAAATCAATGGGAGCCATCTACAAAAGTTCAACATGCGTTTGACTGCTACAATCACAGATTTGGAGGTTCATCAAGCGAAAATAGTAACCAAGACATATCTTTGGTTGATAAGAAGAAAATACCAAATCATACATTATTGACTGGAGGCTTTCCTTGCCAAGACTATTCAGTGGCTCATTCTTTATCAAAAGAAAAGGGAATTGAAGGGAAAAAAGGTGTTTTATGGTGGCAAATAAGAGATATTTTAATTGCAAAGAAAACACCATTTATATTTTTAGAAAATGTAGATAGATTAATTAAGTCTCCTGCTAAACAAAGGGGAAGAGATTTTGGTATTATGTTACGTTGCTTGACTGACTTGGGATATGCTGTAGAATGGAGAGTTATCAACGCTGCTGAATATGGATTGCCTCAAAGACGTAGAAGAACATATATTTTTGCTTACAGAAAAAATACTAAGTTTTATAAAAAAATAATAAAAATGGAGCCTCAAAAGGTTTTATACCAAGAAGGTGTTTTTGCAAAATCATTTGCAATAAATAGCAATGATTCGACTATTAAAACAGTAAATCTTTTGAAATTTGAAGATCCTGTTGATGTTTCCAATAATTTTAAATTTTCATTTGAAAATACTGGTTTTATGATAAATGGCATTATCTATACATCTAAAACCTCTGCAATTTTAGAAACGCCTATTCCTTTAAAGGATATCGTCGATGGAAATGTTGATGAGCATTATTATTTAACTCAAAATCAAATTGACAAATATAAGTATTTACGAGGTAGTAAAAAAATACCAAGAATAGATAAAAATGGACATAAATATATATATTCCGAAGGTTCTATGTCGGAATATGATGATTTGGATTTACCAGGAAGAACAATGTTAACAAGTGAAGGATCTGTTAATAGAAGCACACATATAATTAAAGATCCAATTACTAATAGATTAAGAAATCTAACGCCAATTGAATGTGAACGTTTAAATCAGTTTCCTGATGATTGGACAAACTATAAGATGCCAGAAAAAAGAAGATATTTTATGATGGGAAATGCTCTTGTTTGTGGAATTATTAAACGGTTAGGATTAGAAATTGAAAAAATAATAGAGGAGGAATAATGATGAATATTGAGTATAAGATAGATGATTTACTTTTATTTCTCCAAAAATATGAAAATCAAGATATTTCGACTTTAAAAGAAAAATTAAATGTTCATTCGAGCGCAAAATCAATAAATTTTATTTTAGCTTTAAGTATGTGCAATTCATATAAAGGAAAGGCATTATTTGATAATTTTATTCTTTGCAATAATGTTCATCTTAAAACGATACAATTAAAAGAAAACGGAAAAGCAAAAGAAGCGATGTCGTTTGCACCTATAAATTATGAAAAAATAATTGGCGAAAATTGGGAAACAAGTACATTTAAAAAATATTTAGATGGAACATTTATTTTCTTTATTTTTAAAAAAGAATCCGATAAAAACTTATTAATTGATGTTTTTTCTTGGAAAATGAATGATAATGATAAATGCAAGGTAAAATTTGTTTGGGAAAATACTAAAAATCTAATTAATAAAGGTAATGCTTTTAAGAAATTAGAAAACGGCAAATTTTATACTAATTTTTTGGCAGAAGCAGATACTGAAATATGCCATGTTAGACCACATGGTAAAGACAGCACTGATTTTAGAAAAATTCCAGTTCAAGATTCTTGCAGTGGGAATTATATTTTACCTAAATATTCATTTTGGTTTAATCATGACTATTTAAATAAAATTGTAAGCGAAAAGGAGAAAGAAAGATGAGTAATTTTGTAATTAATGAACTAAAAAACAATTATGAAAAAGGACTAGAAAAACGTTTAACTATTGATGGCATTACTAAAACTTATGAATCATATAAATTACCAATAAAAAAACTATATTATAATGATTTGAATGGAAGAATTGCTTCATACATAGAGGAATACAATGCTACAAACGAAAAAAATATTTCTGAATTATATGCAGAAAATTTAGATGAGTATAATCGTATTATTGCGAAATATATCATTGATTCGGCATCCGATGGCGGAAAATCATTCGAAGAAACGAAAGAAGATATAAGAAATAAGGGACAAGAGATTCCAGGTGTTATTCTTTCTGATGGTAGAATTATTGATGGCAACAGAAGATTTACTGCTATTAGAAGACTGTATGAAGAAACAGGCAATGATAAATATGCTTATTTCGAAGCTGTATGTTTAGAAGCACCAAAGAAAGATGATATTGATGGTTGGAAAAGAATAAAAAGTCTAGAGTTGAATTTACAATTTAATGTTAATGAAAAAAAAGGATACAACCGTATTGATGAACTTGTTAGTTTCTATAGAGATGCCATTGATGAAAACACTAAAATGTTTGATGACAAATCATATTGTTTTGCTAGTGGTATAAGTAAATCAAAATTTAATAAAGATAAAAAGATTGTCAATATAATGCTAGATTATCTCGATTGGCGAGGAAAACCTAAAGCTTTTTATATACTTAAAAACGAAAAATTAGATGGCCCTATTGAAGAATTAGCAAATCCAGCTGCAAAAATGAGTGAAGAAGAATGGAATTTAAAAAAAGAAACGCTTTATATGTATATGACTGTCAATGATGACGGTGATAGAACAAGAGATATAAGAAAACTTATTGATTCAGCTAAATGTGAAGGCCCTCTATATACAAAGGTTAAGGAAACGTTTGAAAGCGAAGATGTATATTCAAAAGCCTATGATTATATAGATAAAATTGATAAAAAATCTGAAAGTCCTGATGAAGAGATTGAGAAACAAACTTTAAAAAATGAATTAACTTCAGAATTGAAGTCTGCATATAGAGATGGATCTTATCAATCAACTATAACAGTGATTTCTGCTAAACCATTAGATACAATGGATAAAACAATAAACCTTATAGGGACAATCGATGTTGCAACTATTAGATGGTTAGATAAGGACTTAAAAAATCAATTAAAGTCTAAAGTGGATGTATTAAAATCCATAGTATCTAAGATTGAAGAGGCAAGTAATGAATAAGAATCTGCAAGAGCTGAATCTTAAAAAGTGTTACGACCCTAGTGTTGATGGCACTGATTTAGTGCAAGATTTTTATGTCCCTTGTTTGTCTGCATCTATTAAATACGATAGAATTTCTGCATATTTTTCATCTGCTGTTTTGCAGATGTTTAGTAAAGGATTAATTGCATTTTTTAATAATGGAGGTCATGCTAGATTTATTTTTTCTTGCCAAATTGATCCAATTGAGATGTCTAATATTTCTAATGGCTATAAACAAAAAATGGATTTAATGGCTGAGGAATTAGAAGATCCTAGTTTACAAACTTATGAAGTAGCTAACCTATCATATTTAATTGCTCACAATTACGTAGAAGTAAAAATAGCATTCATGATAAAAGACAGTTCCGCTATTATGCATATAAAATCTGGTTCATTTGAAGATATTAACAAGAAACATATATTTTTTGAGGGATCAGGTAACGAAACAAAGTATGGTGTTTTAAAGAATGCCGAAACTTTTATGGTATTTAATGATTTCAATTCAGAAAACGACTATGTCACAAACGGATTAGATAGATTTGATAAAATTTGGAATAATACATATTCACCATCGACTATAAGGGCTGAATTTCCTACTGGCAAATTATTTGATAAATTAATATCCTATAATAAAGAAAAAGTTTTCAATACTAATGAAGAATTTATGGGTTATAACAACTGTGTTTTTGTGGATGTTGATACAGTAAACAAAAAAATATTGTTATCAGATTATACCGAAAAGCAGTCTTTGAAACAGTCTTATATATTGCGAAATCAATTTCAAAATAAATGGTCTTATTTAGAAAAAAACATCTATTTGATAGATGCTCTAAGTGTGTATTACATAAAGGAAGTTATTTCTAAAAGGCTTGATAAATTTAAAATTAAGTATATTTTATCGCCAGCTACTATTTATTTTCTAAAAGAAAATGATTTAGAACTTGAAACAAGAAAAAAACTAGGTTTATCGATTAAAAACTCCGAAAATCCTGAACTATGGTCTAAATGTTATGAAAAATTCAAATACATTGTGAACTCTGGTATGGTAGCTAGATTAAAAGAAAAACAGATGATTAGTGCTTTTTATCATTATATGATGAAATCATCTTCAGATTTTTCTGTTCCAGGTACTGGTAAAACATATATATCTTATGGACTGTTTACTTATTTACATTCAAACGAAGACAAGAATCAAGAATGTAATCGAATGGTAGTTTTCGGCCCATTAAATTGTTTTAAAGCTTGGAAAGATGAATGTATTAATATTTATGGTGCTGGCAATTCTTTTAAAATTTTCGATATTACTAAATTTCATGACTCGTTTGAAAACGAAATTAAAAAGAATGTATACCATATATATTTAATTAATTATGATTTTGTTAATAATGACAATAAGGTTGAATTAATATCGAAATATTTATTGAACTCTAAAACTTTAGTTATATTCGATGAAATACATAAACTTAAGAATACGAATGGCGTAAGAGCAAACTTGTTTTTGAAAATGTTTGAATCTTGTCAGTCTAAACCAATTTACAAATTAGCATTAACCGGTACCCCGATACCAAATTCATTTTTAGATATTTCAAATTATTTAAAAATTTTATATCCTGAAGATTTACAAGGAGTTTTAGTTAAGTTGTCAGACAATCGATTAAAACAAGGAGATTCAAATCCATTAATTGCAAAAGAAATAAGTGAGACTTTACAACCATTTTTTGTGAGAACTACAAAATTAAATTTAAAAATTCCTATGCCTTTACCAGATGATAAATCTACTTTATGCGTTATACCTACACAAGATGAACAAGAACTATTTGATATGATTTGGAAAAAATGTTCAAATCCATTATTAAAATTTATACGTTTAATTCAAGCTTCATCTAATCCTAGACTTCTTTTAAGTAAAGTTAATACTGAAGAAATCGATGAATTATATGACCAAGATGATGTAAATGTTTTCAAAGAAGTTAATAATGGCCAAGATATTAATAAAGATGATGTTTCCGAGTTGGTTGATAGGATTGGTGTTTCTTCAAAAACAAAATCGACAATTAGCCAAATTGAATCATTAGTAAAGCAACAACAAAAAGTTCTAGTATGGTGTTTATTCATTGATACAATCGATTCCTTAGCATCGACATTAGAGAGAAAAGGAATTAATGTTATTACAATTACGGGCAGAGATAAGCCGAATATTAGAGAAGAGAAAATTGATTTATTTAAAAATGGAAATATTGAGGTCCTGATTACTAACCCAAATACTCTAGCAGAATCTGTTTCTTTGCATAAAGTATGCCATAATGCTATTTATCTTGAGTTTGGGTTTAATCTTACTTACTTATTACAATCTAAAGATAGAATTCATAGAGTCGGTTTAAACCAAAACGATATTACAAAATACTATTTTGCAATTACTTCTAATAATAATCAGCGTGGTGCTGTTGATGAATATATTTATGAAAGACTTAAAACAAAAGAAGAAAGAATGAAAGCTGTTATTGAATCCAACTCTTTGAATTTTGTTCCATCAGAAAGTGAAAAAGACGAAATATTAGAAATAATAAAACAATTTTCTTGATACATTGAAATTTATCGCAGTCTTAGCTGACTACTAAGCCAGGTGATACAACTTTAGAGACCTGCAAGTTGTAAAAGAAGGTCGCAAAGAGGCAAAGCCAACTACACGTTCTAGCGCGTT
>CAVJWL010000061.1:0-8148 GCA_963653505.1 uncultured Prevotellaceae bacterium | reverse complement strand
CAAAAAATCGACCTAATTCGATAATATTGTTAAAAATATCTATGCGTAATTGCTATAAAAATGCGATAATAATTGAAAGCAATGGTAATAAATGCTAAATTATAGATATCTTAGCTTTAATTACCTAAGGTTTTTAAGATTTTGAAAAAGGATTATTTAAATCTACCACGCTCACAAAGAAATTCTTTTGCTTGATCGGAAAGGATGATTTGTGAGTTTTTCTTTACTGATAAAACTTATAAACGATATTATTTGTATCAAAAATATCGTTTGTTAACTTTTTAAAATTTCGGTAAATAAAAACAAAAATTGAATTGAAAACTTTAATATTAATTGGTTTAGGATTTAAAAAAGAGGAATTAAAAATGAAAAAAATCAAAAAAATCTTATCTTATTTATTAGTAGTTAGCTTTGCTTCTACAATTTTAGCAAGTTGTGATTTAGGTAGCGATATTGTAAAACCAAGTGCAACTGATTCAAATTATGATGAAATATTTGATGTTGATGATAAAAAAACAGAAGTAGAAGATGGACAATTCAATGAAGGAGTTGTATTAGTCAAAACAAAATCATTTGATAAATCAAAATTAGGATCACTATCCTATACTGATTATTCACCATTATATAAAAATAGTGAGTGGTATAAGATCCAGTTATCAAGTGATACAAAAAGCCATGATGCTTTAACCTATCTTTCTAATCTTAGAACTTTTGATAAAGTCTCTCTTGATTACATCATGGACTCAGATGGAGAAGTGGTTGATGTTTCATCAAATCCATATAGTGTTGATCAAACATATTTAGAAATGCAGGGAATCAAAGAAGCTTGGAACAGTGAAAAAAATCAAGGGTTGAATCCGGGTGGAAGTTCTGATGTCATCGTCGCAGTAATTGATACTGGTGTAGATTACAACCATATCGACTTAAGAGATAATATTTGGGTCAATACTGGTGAAATACCAAATAACGGCATCGATGATGATGGAAACGGGTATGTCGATGATTATTATGGATGGAACTGTGTCGGCGATAATAATGATCCGATGGATGATAACGGACATGGAACTCATGTAGCAGGTATCATCGCCGCTGAAAATAATGATGTAGGAACAGTCGGTGTTGCATATAATTCAAAAATTATGTGTATCAAAGCTGGTAATTCATCTGGATACTTCAATAACTCTGATATCGCTGAGGCTATTCAATACGCTTATATGAATGGTGCTAGTGTTATCAATATGTCATTTGGTGGTTCTAATATTTCTTTAGCAGTTGAAGATGCTTTAGAAAATGCCTATAACCAATGTGTGTTAGTAGCAGCAGCTGGCAATAGTGGATTATGTAATAACCTAAATCATAAACTAATACATTCAGTAGGTGTTTCTTATCCAGGTGCCCTTCCATATGTCATTGGTGTTATGTCAACAAACTCTTCAGGAACAATGATGTCTTCTTTCTCGAATTATGATGATACACCATATAACAGTGTTGAATATGAAGTGTTTGCTTGTGGTGAGCAAATACCATCTACTTGGCCAAATAATAAAATAGCAAAACTATCTGGTACATCAATGGCATCGCCAGTTGTAGCTGGTATTGCTGCCTTACTTAGAAGCAAATATACAGATAGAGATGTGTATAGCAATAAATACATTCAATCTCAAATTGTAAATACAGGAAAAGTGACACCTTATAATCCGATAATTCAGTCAAATGATTTATATCATACACTTGTAGATGCAACTAATGCATTAGATAATATTCCAGAACCGAATGTCTATTTATATGACTATTACATATTTGATAACAAAGAATTCTCAAATAACAATAACGAAGATGGAGTTATTGAAGCAGGTGAAACTATTAGATTAGCAGTTGAATTGATAAACCTTGGTGGTGTTGCAACTGATGTCAATGTAACAGTAGATACCATTAGACATGGAGATAGTTCAATAAACGATCCATATTTCACAATTGTTAATGATTCAATAAAACTTTCTGATATCGGTACATATTCAGTTAGAGACTGTGAAAAATTATATAAAGATGGAGTCTTAGTCGGAACGTCATTATATTTTGAAATCCAAGTTTCTAATAATTGTCCCAATGATTATTTAACTGATTTTAATATTCATTTCACCTATAGAAATGGATTAGATAAAAATGATACTACTTTATATACAGGTAGTGGAACGGCAACATTGAGCGTAAGCAACGGTTATATTTTGCCTTCTAATATCTCAGTAGATACAACATATACAGCTGATAAACTTTATATAATTCCTAATAGTGTCACAATTCCTGAGGGTGTAACAGTTAACTTTGAAGCTGGTTGTAAGATTCAATTCTATGCAGCTAGTGAATCATATTATGGTTCTACTGGTCCATATAATTCTCCTAAAATAGATGTGTACGGAACCTTAAATTTCAATGGTACACAAGATAATAAGATTGAAATGTATCCTTCTGAAAGATACTCAACTTATGGTTATTATATTTGCAATAGAGAAGCTAGTAAGGATAATTGGGGTAATACTTTATTAAATAATGTTAATTGTATTAATTTGATACCTTTAATTAATGATTTGCAAGGCTATGTGTTCAATAATCAGTGTAAATATGGAGTTCAATTTTTTAGCAGTGAGTTAAAACAAAATAATATGGATGATGGAGAATCGTTTCACATATTTGAAATAGGAAAAGATACATTACCACCAACTTTTTATTTCTCAAAAATTATTGATTCCAAAGTTAATTTCAATTCTGTTAGTAATCAAATTTATTGTGATTTTTTACAACGTAGCCTTGTCTTTTCTAAAACACAAGGCTGTATGATGTTTTTTAATGATGCAAGTAGTAATGTTTTTTATACTAGTTATAGAGAATTAAAACACTGGTCAACTTCTGGAAATAACACCATTTCGTTAAAATCTGCCCAAAATAATTTGTTTATTACATTATATGATAACAATATAAAAGATTGTTATTTTATAAAATTTTCTAATAAATCTGAAGTTGAAAATAATGAATTTGTAAATTCATATAAGTCGTATGGTTCTTATGTTATTGAAAATTATATAGATAGCACTGGTAATCCTATTGTTGATTTAAATGGTAAATGTTCGGATTATTCATTGCTTTATCCATTTATTAAAGATGTTCAATTATTAGATAAAGATGATCAAGAAATTTCAAAAGTTGGTATTGAAGAGTTTTCTATGAAGATCACTTTCTCTCGTCCGATGGATACTTCTTATAAACCAAATGTCTATTTTGGTTCTAGAACTCCATTTGCTGATTATCAAATAACTGGTGATTATATTTCTAATACTGTTTGGGAAGGTAAATATATTGTTAAAGCCTTTATTGAAAATGGAACTCAATCACTTAGAATTACTAATGCTTATGCTAAAGATGAAGATGGATATTTAAAAGAATTAGTTGATCATGCTTCTAGTTTCCACTTTGATATTGATACTACTGCAGCTTTATCTATGAATTTACAAGCTACTTCTAGTGAAGAGGGTGTCAACCTTGCTTGGATGCAAGATGATTATGATACCTTGATGGGTTACAATGTCTATCGTTCTGAAGAAAAAGATGGTAATTATACAAAACTTAATACTTCGGTTATTCCTAGTAATGAGAATACTTTCTTAGATGATAATGCCGAACCTGGAAAAACTTATTGGTATACATTTACTGTTGTTTTCAGTGATATGACTGAATCTTCTCCTGCAGGTAAGATATCATGTACTTGTTTAGATACGATTGCTCCATCTATCTATCACACACCTATCAATCAAGGATATTTGAATAATAATTTAGTCATAGCTTGTACTGCTAGTGATAATGTTGCAGTTTCTAGCGTTACCTTAAATTATCGTACTAAAGGTGAAACTTCTTGGAAGAAATTAGCGATGGCCAAACAAAATGATAGATATAGTGCAACTATCTTTGGTAGTGAATTATCTCTTGATGGTCTTGAATACTATATCGTTGCAAGCGACGGGGTTAATACAATTTCTAAAGGTAGTGAAGATGATCCATATTCTGTGGTTATCAAAGATGCATCCAGCATTTCTAAATTAGGTGATGTTGATGGTGATGGACTTATCACCACTAAAGATGCTTTGATGATATTGAAATCTATCAATGGTGATTTACTTTTGACTGATGATCAATTCAAGAGAGCTGATTTGAATACTGATGGTGTCTTATCAACTTCTGAAGCTCTTCGTATTCTTCAATATATCAATGGCAAAGTATCTACTTTAGCTATGTAAGGAGATTCCTTTATGAGAAAAAGGAAATTCTTATCTTATATCTTTTCGTTTTGTTTTTCCTTAGTTATATCTCTTGCTTGTATGTCATTTGCACCTAGTAGATTTGCATCTACTAGTGCAGATAATACAGTGACAATGAGTACAAATGATACTGTATATCAAGGTAATTCATATTATTCGATAGTATATATTGATTCTTTAGAAAATATTTCCTCATTAAAAATAACTATTTATTTTGATTCCACATCAATAAATATAAATAGTTCATATAATTATGTATATTGTTCTTTATATGATAGTTCAATAAATGAAGATAACATTTCGTATTCTTATATTTTTGGTAGTGATACTACAAATACAAAAACTAGTTTATTTTACTTTTATTATTCAATCATAAGTGATGCTACATTAGGAAATACATATTTTGATATTGTAGTTGATGAAGCTTATGATTCTAGTTTGAATGTTGTTGAAATTTCTGGAAGTAGAAAAACAATAACAATCAAAGAAAGTAAACAGTCTCAAAGAATATACATATACGGAACTAGTTCTATTTTATCTAAAAAAGAACAAGAATTTGATATTTCGTATTATCTATATAATTATGAAATAGCATCTGGAAATCTTGAAATAACCTATAATCAAGAATTATTTGAATTTATTTCTTTAACCAATGGTGATTTCTTAAACGATAAACTAGTTGATTATAATTCATCAATCAAAGGAACTGTGTCGATTTCATTTATAGGAACTACAACTTCATATAATTCTAATTTATTCACGCTAAAATTTAAAACCATTGTAAATCAAGATACGACATCAAAGATCAAATTAACTATCAAAGAATTTTATGATAGAGATTTGAATCCAGTATTGTGTGATGGATATGCAACAACAGTAAGCTTATCTTATGATAGTGAATACGATAAATCACTACCAAAGATGTCATTGAGTTCTGCATTTGATACAACTCAAAATAAATTAGATATCCTTGTCAAATTGAGTGCTAATTCAAAATTAGGCGCTGGAGATTTCGTTATAACATGGGATAAAACATATTTTGAATATGTGAGTTATACAAAGGAATTTTCACCGACATATTTCAATGTAAATGAAAAAGAAACAACTGATGGAAAGTTGAAATTTTCAATTCTATCTATGACGGATATCATAGATGCAAATGATGTGATTTTAGTCAGCTTTAATGTTACAAATCCACATGATGAAACATCATTTCCATTTGAAATAACAGGAACAGGTTTAACTGATTCACTTACAATTGATATCAAGATGAATTTTATCGATTGTAATCAAGTTGTAAGTGGAAAATGTACCTATGGAGAATGGACAATTAAAGAAGAAGCTACCTGCACAAAAGATGGAGTTGAACATCGAGTTTGTACAGTATGTGGAAAAGAAGAAACAAGAGTTATTGCTGCTAAAGGACATAACTTCGATAGTGAATGGACTGTAGATGTAAAGCCAACATGTACAAAAGAAGGCAGTAAATCTCATCACTGTAAAGATTGTGATGAGAAAACTGATGTGACTATTATTTCTAAACTTGAACATAAACCATCTAGTGCTGTTGTTGAAAATAAAGTAGAAGCTACTTGTACAACTGATGGTAGTTACGATGAAGTAGTGTATTGTTTAGATTGTCATAATGAGATTTCTAGAATTAAGAAAACTATTACTACTACTGGTCATAGTTATGGTGATTGGAAAGTAACTAAGGAAGCTACTTGTACTGAAGAAGGATCTGAACATAGAATCTGTTCGACTTGTGGTGATGAAGAAACAAGAGTTATTGCTGCTAAAGGACATAACTTCGATAGTGAATGGACTGTAGATGTAAAGCCAACATGTACAAAAGAAGGCAGTAAATCTCATCACTGTAAAGATTGTGATGAGAAAACTGATGTGACTATTATTTCTAAACTTGAACATAAACCATCTAGTGCTGTTGTTGAAAATAAAGTAGAAGCTACTTGTACAACTGATGGTAGTTACGATGAAGTAGTGTATTGTTTAGATTGTCATAATGAGATTTCTAGAATTAAGAAAACTATTACTACTACTGGTCATAGTTATGGTGATTGGAAAGTAACTAAGGAAGCTACTTGTACTGAAGAAGGATCTGAACATAGAATCTGTTCGACTTGTGGTGATGAAGAGATTAAATCTATTTCTAAACTAAATGCTAAACAATGCTTTGTTGATACTGTCAATTCCTTTGACTTTGTCAATGATGATAAAGAAGTTTTGAAGTCTAAGATTGATGATGCTAATAGTTATTATCAATATATTACTGATAAAGATTCTGTTTCTGATTCTTATTCTAAATATTTAGAAGCTGTTGATTACTACAATAATAAATATAAGGATAATAGTAAAACTTCTAATAATTACAATCTCATTTATATAGTTATCGGTTCTATTTGTGGAGTTTGTTTACTTATTGGTATTGTTGTATTTGTCATTTTGAAAAAGAAAAAAAGCTAGTTTTTAACTAGCCTTCAATCTCTTTTCTAAATTTTAAATACTGATACATCGCTTCTTCTTCGGTTTCAAATTTTATAAGAACTGTCTTTCCTTTGAGAGAGATAGTTCTTTTCTTTTTCTTTCCTAAAAAGCTTCTTTTTCTTGCTTCTATTTCTCTGACTGAGAGGTCTTCTTCCATGATTTCTTCATAGAGATTGTTTTGTGTTTTCTCTGGAAGATTCAATAAGGCTCTTGCAGTTCCATAGGATATCTTATTTTGAATCAGTGCGGTTTTTAATAATTCTGAGAGATTATCTAATCTGATGAGATTTCTAACTTGGCTTTCTGATAGAGAAGATACTTCGGCAATATCTTGGATTGTGAATCCCTGTTCTTTTAACAATTTAAAACAGTGGGTTTTAGTCAGTGGTGTTGCATCTTCTTCCATGATGTTTTCGATGATATAGGCTATCTTTCTTTCAGAATCTAATTCTGTGAGGATACAAGGAACGGTTTTCATCTTCAATTCTTTAGCGAAGAGATATCTTTTAGCTCCGTTGATGATTTCATATTTATTTTCTTTTCCTTTTATTATAATAAGAGGAATGAGGAATCCATCTTTGATGATACTTTCTTTTAAAGAGGGATAGGATTCTAGATAATAATTTTTTTCATCATAAAACTCTGACAAATACAAAGATGATAGTTCGTATTCACTTCTTTTTGTATTTGAAAGATTCTTTTCGATTTCGTTGACAACAGAAGTGCCTTTGTACCTTTGAATCAACGAGACAAGATCGTTATTGGATGTTTTCTTTTTCTTTTCGTTCGACAATTTCCATCACCTCACGTGAAAGACTAGCATAAGTCAAAGATCCTGCACTTTTTGGTTTATATGCATTTACAGGAACTCCTTTAGCAATCGCTTCAGGTATAGATACATTTCTTGGAATTGATGTTACGAAGGTCTTATCTTTGAATTGATTTCTTATCTCTTGTGCGATTTCAACACAGAGTTTTGTTCTAGAATCAAACATCGTAAGCAAGATTCCCATGATTTCTAAATTTGGATTGCTGGTATTTTGAACTTGATAGACAGTAGATAATAGTTGAGCGAGAGCATCAAGTGCGAAGTATTCACATTGAACTGGAACGATAATATAATCAGCGGCTGTAAGGGCATTTAAAGAAAGAAATCCTAATGAAGGAGGACAATCGATGATGATGAAATCATAGAGATTCTTGTGTTTGTCTTGGAGTTTCTCTTTTAAGACTGAAACTGATGATTTTCCTTCTTTTTGAAGTTGACTTTCTACCATTGCTAAAGTTAAGTTAGCTGGGATTATTGAGATATTATCGAAGTCTGATTTATGAATTG
>CAVJWL010000060.1:0-8441 GCA_963653505.1 uncultured Prevotellaceae bacterium | reverse complement strand
AAACGAATAAAAACGATTAAAGTTCACCAACACCATGCAAATAAGGTACCTAAATTTATTTTCGCTATTGAAGAATATAAACGTGTTTCTGATATTAAGAAAAGCGAATTTTCACTAGTTGATCTTCTAAAATAAGAGTATTATCTTTGAATTTTTTAAGTGATTTAATAAAAATGTTGAGTTTATTCATTTTTTTAATGAAAACAAAGAAAAAAAGTACTACAATTAGATCATTATGAAAAAAAGCATTTTTTTTGATTTAGATGGTACATTATGGGATGCGATTGATCAAATAAGGGATAGTTGGAATGCGACGATGGAAAGGATGAAGCTACCTTTCAACTTCTCTTTGGATAAGATTAAATCGACGATGGGATTAACTCCCCTTGAAACACTTCCTATCACCTTCCCAGGTGTAAATGAAGATGAGGCGATGAAGTTATTCCAAGAATGTGTTAAAGATGAGATAAAATTCTTGAATAAGAAACCAGGAATCTTATATCCGAATGAAGAAGAGGTCTTAGCTATTCTTTCATCTGAGTATCCTCTTTATGTTGTCTCTAATTCTGATGTCGGATATGTTGAGAATTATCTTTCTTCCTGTCATATGGAACAATATTTCAAAGGGCATATCTGCGCTGGAGATACTAAACTTGCTAAATGGCAAAATATCATTTATTTGAAAGAAAAAGAAAGCATTGATGATGTCATTTATGTCGGGGATACCTTGAAAGATAAGATTGAAAGTCAAAAGGCATCAGTAAAATTCATCCACGCTAATTATGGATTTGGTGTCATTGAAGATGATGAATATAAGATCGATAATCTTTTAGAACTTCCAAAACTAGCAGATAAGTTGTTTAGTAGCAATTAAATTGTAAAGAAGTTGTAAATATTTAAAAAGAGTATAGATTCAAACAAAAACATTAATTATATTTAATTGAATTAATAATAGGAGATAAATTTTATGGAAAATCAAAACCAAAGTAAAGTGTTGAAACTGAATGTCAAAAGAACGTGTATCATAGGCTTTGCGTTCTTTGGCATTCTTTTATTATGGCAGGTCTATGATTCTTGGTGTCCGACTTTCTTGACTGAACTATTCAAAAAGGCAATTCCAGGATCTACCGAGAAAGAAGTTCAATATCTTGTCGGTATTATGATGGCTGTCGATAATTTAGCTGCTTTGATTCTTCTTCCAATTTTTGGTAAGTTATCTGATAGAACTTATACAAAAATAGGTAAGAGAATGCCTTATATTTTAGTGGGGACTTTCGTTTGTGCTATCGCCTTCCCATTTATTCCTGTCTTCTTCCATTACAACAATTTAGCTGGATATCTTGCCATGATGGCTATCGTTGTCAATTTCATGATGATGTATCGTAATCCTGCTGTCTCTTTGATGCCTGATATGACTCCAAAACCTTTGAGATCAAAAGCCAATGGTATCATCAATATCATGGGATATTTAGGTGGCGCTTGTGCTACTATTGTCGGTATTTTCTTTGTCTTGAGTCAATATCTTGGTACTAATGGTAAAAATACTTGGCAGACCAACAACATTTGGGCGATTGAAATTCCGTTCTTATTAGCATCTCTTTTGATGGTCATCTCCGCTCTTGTCTTATTCTTCAGTATCAATGAGAATAAGATAGAAGCTGAGATGAAAGATGAATTAGATCGTGGAGAAGAACTCGCTGCTGTTGAAAATAAGATCGAAGATGATAAGCCGATGAGTAAAGCAAATAAGACAATGTTATTCCTCATTCTCATCGCTGAATTCTTCTGGTTCATGGCAGATAATGGTATCGGTACTTTCATGGGTAATTACACCATTTATTATTTAAAAGCTAGTTCTAGTGCCAATATGATCAATACTATTGTCGGTGGTTTAGGTTCTGTTGTCGGATTTGCTCTCGGTGGAATTATCGCTGAGAAAATCGGCCGTAAATGGACTGTCTTCTCTGGATTAGCACTTACCTTACTCAGTTATTTGTTCTGGATCATAGCTTCTTATACTTTCTTACAAGGAGCTGCTGGAAGCGGTAAATTCCCAATGGCTATTTATTTCATTTGGTTATTCAAAGGTTTTGGTATGTCATTAGTTCATGTCAATTCATTCCCGATGGTTGTCGAGCTTTGTTCTTCAAAAAAGATCGGTGCTTTCACCGGTTATTACTACGCTTCTAGTATGGCAAGTCAAACTATCACTCCTATTGCCTTAGGTTCTTTGATGTTAATCGATGGTCTTGATTTTGGTTTCTTACCGATTTATGCCTTTGCTTGTCTTACTTGTTCACTTATTGTCTTCCTCTTTGTTAAAAATGTTAAAATTGATAAGGTCAAAATTTCTAAAGGATTAGAAGCCTTCGACCAAGAGGATTAAAAATGAATAAAGAAGAAATTAAAAAAAGCTTAGATCCGAGATTTTTCTTAGGTATTTGTCATCGTGGATATCATAATAGCGATGATATTGAAAATGGAATTAGAGCATTCAGTAATGCCATTGATAATGATATGGCAATCGAATTAGATGTTCATCTCACTTCCGATAATAAACTTGTTGTCATCCATGATTCCACTCTTAAAAGAGTGACATCCAAAGAAGGTATTGTCGAAGATTTAACTGGTGACGAACTTAAGAATAACTACACCTTGAATGATGGTGAGAAAATTCCAACTTTTAAAGAAGTCTTAGATTTGATAGATGAGAAAGTTCCTTTAGTCATCGAACTTAAGGTCTATAATAAAAACTATAAGAAATTAGCAGATAGATTAAAAGAAGAATTGAAAGATATCAAGGATAAAAGCAAATATATGTTGATATCTTTCGATCCTCGAGCTTTGCTTCCTTTTAAGAATTTTGGTATTGTAAGACAACTTCTTGTCGCTAAAGACGGCAAACATGAATTTGTCTATATGTTCAGAAATTTCTTTGAAGGTGTCGACTTGCAGTACACCTTCTTAGAGGATAAGAAAGTTCAAAGATATTATAAGAATCATATCATCAATATCTGGACTGTCGATAAAGAAGAGATTGTAAATTCTTCACTTCCTTTTGTGGATACTATCACATTCCAAGATATCGATTGTAATTTTGTAAGAGAAAAATTAAAAAATAAGTAAAAAAAAGAAGGCGTTCAGTATTGCGTTACTGTTCACCTTCTTTTTTAGGTTTATCTTACAAAGATTCTAAAGATAAGTTGAGCTGAATTTGATGTATCTGTATTTCCGCTTCTTGCCATACTCATAACTGTTGAGATGAGGTTATTTAAGATATGAGCAGTCATAGAAGCACTGATCTTTCCTGTGTGGGCATAGGCAAAGCCAAAGAGAAGTCCAGAGAGAATATAGGATGGAAGATTGAGAAGTTCGTTGATCAAATTCTGGATGACCTGATCTTTTGTATAGTATAGAACATTACCGGCTGAATCTAGATGTTTAAGAATACTTGATTGACTTGCAAGTAAGTTATCATAATTGATTGCGGCATAGACAGAGCTGAAGGAGAAATGAAGAAGTCCGAAGACAATGGCTGAGACAACAATTCCAATCCATTTATTTTTCTTTGCGATAAGTCCGTATAATCCAACACGATATGTCAATTCTTCGCATAAAGGACCGAATACTACAATAGGAAGGAAGATTGCCCAAGGAGATGCGCTTATCATCTGACGAAGTCCGGATTCATTAGAATTGACTTGAATATTAGATTTGTATGCGTAATGAATTATCATGTTTATGGCGATTTCAAGGACAAAGCTGATGACAAAGATTATCAATCCGAAGAGATATGGTTTATATCCTTTGAGACTTTTTAAAAGTGCTTTTCCTGATTTTCTATCGACGATGAAGAAGATTATGAAACCTAGTAAGAGAAGTCCGTAACATAAGTTCATCATCATGATGTTGTAGTTATTATCGCCCATCGAATCATAGAATCTACCACAAATGGCGTTCAACAAATGATTGAGTCCGATATAACAACCACTTCCCCAAATGAAGAGAATGATATTTTTCCAAAAAGCTAGGGAATCGTTGAGTTCGTTGTCGTTGAACATTCTGAATTTCTTTTTTTCACTGTTTTGATTTTCCATCTGATCTATTCCTTTCTTGTTTAAAAATTGGTGAACCATTCGGCGTTGTATTCGAACCGTTGGTTGAACCGCCTTGGTTGTTATTTGACCCTGAGTCGTTATCTTTTTTCTTATGTCGTCTCTTTACGCCTTTCGTTGTGAAGTAGACATCGAATGTATCGTCATCGTAATAAACTATCTTATCGATAAAGGCATCGATTAGGGTTTGCCTATCCATCAGTTTTTCGATATCAAGCGATAGGAACCTTTGAAATAATGCAACGACCTCATCATATTCCAAGTATGGATTATTGATGGTTTCATCGTTTATAGCCTTAATCAGCTCATCTTTTCGAGCTGTCAGTTCATTCAATCGAGTGTTCAATTCTTCATTGCCAAAGCCATTTTCGAAGGCACTGATGATATTATTGAGCTTCTTTTGAGTCTCTTTTAAATCGACATTCAAGGATTTCATGAGAGGCGTCTCTTTATCTTGTGATTTATAAGCTTCCATGATGATTTGTTCCATCAAGTCGGTATCATTGACAATATCTTCGATGTCACTTAACACAGCGTCTTCTAGATATTCTTTGGGAACGGAATGAACATCACATGTATGACCAGTTTTGGTGTTGTGGCATTTGTAGTAACGATATGTTTTGCCATTCTTTTTATTGACGCTTTCACCTACCATCATGGCGCCACATTTTCCACAGAAAAGTTTGTAAGATAATAGATATTTATCTTCAGCTTTGAAGCTTGCACCTTTTCTTTTGTTTGTTTCGATTTTGGCTTGTACCTTGTTGAATGTCTCTTTATCAATAATGGAAGGAAGTTTATCTGTGGTCACGATATCTTTGAAATGGATTTCACCGATATAGATAGGATTCTTCAAAAAACGTCTTAAGGTTGCATCCTTCCATTTTTGACCTCGACGATACATTCCTTTTTCATTTAGATATGCAAGAAGCTTTGGTATGGACTGAGTCTCATTCAAATAGAGATTAAAGATCAAACGAACTAGACTCGCTTCATCTTCATTTATAGCTAGCGTTGAATCTTCGTTCTTTTTAAAGCCAAAAGGAATTATTCCACCATTAAACTTGCCTTCCAAAGCATTCTCTGTCATTCCTCTTGTGACTTTTTCTTTCAAGTCTAAAACGTAATATTCATCCATCGCTTCAATAACGGAAGTCAAGATGATGGATTCTTTTCCATCACCTAAAGCTTCGGTGGCAGAAATAACTTTTACGTTATTGTGTTTGAGAATTGTCTTGTATTTGACGGAATCGAATTTTGAACGTGCGAATCTATCTAGTTTCCAAACAAGAATGGCATCGAATTTATGAGAATAAGAATCTCGAATCATTCTTTGGAAATCGGGTCTTTCATCTGTCTTTGCTGAAAAAGCCCTATCGATATATTCGCCAACAACATCTAGTCCACTGCGCTTTGCATAGGCAAGGCATTCTCTCCTTTGACCTTCGATGGATTCTTCTCTTTGATTGTCAGATGAAAATCTTAAATATAGAACTGTTCTAATCATTTAGCACACTTTCTAATTTGACATAGAGAAATCCTTGATCATCTCTTCAACACTGACAATTTTCTCGATGATGCCATCTTCCATATCCTTGATGTTATAGAGTGTATCAAGAACATCGAATGTTTCTTCAAGATTTCTTCTCGCACTATGCCAGCCAATGCCATCTGTGAACCACACAAAAGAGAAGCCTTTTATATTTTTGGATTCTAGCGCTAATGTCTTATAGCTTCTTGCAGTTTCATTTAATTTGGAACCGCCACCGCTATAGAAATTGCATTCGCAAGCATAAACATGACCTGAAGGATCGGTGAAGACGAAATCAAATCTTTTTTCTGTCTTGTTTTGATTGCTGATTCCAGATAAATCGATTCCGTATAATTTTTCAACCTCGGATTTATTGAGTTCTTTAAAGTAAGTTTTCCCTTTAACAAGGCCAGCTTTAATGAGATAGGATTCCACTAAGTCCTCCATCGCATCACCAGTTCTATTTTTTCTTCCGTTAGTGTCCATACCAACTTCGACTCCTAAAACATAATCAACTAAATTATTGATGATATGCTTTTGCAGTAAATCGAAAAGACCGGAATTTTTCATAAAGAGAGCATATTGGTCGATTGAATAGTTCATCTTTATGAAATTGAAAATATAAGTTTGATTTGGATCAATAACCTTGATTTCCTTTTCTCTTTTGGCAAGAAGAATCGGAATTGCCTTAATGACTTCAGGATATCTTTTAAGTAGGTCTTTGAAATCGTTTTCGATATCTTTTGAACCGATTAAAGAATTGAGAATGTTGAGTTCAATATTGATTTTCTTCACATTTTCATAAACCTTTGGGAAGTCTGTGTAATACGTCCAGGTGGCGATGCTGTCCTTCATCGTCAATAGCCAAGCTTCAAAATTTCTTTTCATCTATTTTTCCTCCTATTTTTAGTTCTTTTTTATATCTTCAAATCTTTTGATTGTCAGATCTAAATATTCTTTTTCTTTATCAATGCCGATGTATTTTCTTTTTAACATCGAACACATGATGCCAGTTGTTCCGCTTCCATTAAATGGGTCAAGAACAACAGCACCTTCCTTGGTAGATGCTAAGAGTATTCTCTCTAATACTGATAAAGGTTTTTGGGTTGGATGCTTTCCATGCTTCTTTTCGTTCTTTTTAGGAAGATTTAAGACCCATACATCCTTCATTTGCTTTCCGCCATTGATTTCTTTCATCATTTCATAGTTGAAATAATGTTTTCCTTTTTTGCCTTTTTCATTGATTTTTCTAGCCCATAAAATGGTCTCAGTTGAATTTGTGAAGCATCGACAAGCAAGATTAGGGGCTGGATTAGGCTTTTGCCATGTGATGTTATTTATGATGGAATATCCTTCTAATTCTAAAGCAACACCGATTGAGTAGATGTTATGGAAAGTGCCACTTATCCAAATGGTTCCATCATCTTTTAAAACTCTTCTGCATTCTTTTAACCACTTACGATTAAAATCAAGTTTTTCTTTTGGTGATAAAGAATTATCCCAGGCACCTTTATTAACGGATACCTGTTTGCCTGAATGACATGAGATTCCACCTGACGATAGAAAATAAGGTGGGTCTGCAAAGATGACATCGATGGATTTTTCTGGAATTTTCTTCAAAATCTTGATGCAATCACCAAGATATAAAGAAAAGTCTTCTTCATCATAGTACAAATTATTTTTCATAATTTGTGATAATCACCTCTTCAACATTTCCTCTGCCATCAGGTTTTGAATTTATCATTCTTTTCGCTTCGACAACATGAATATTAAAATCTTTATAGAGTTCTCTAATATACTCGGTGTTGTGGTTGCTCAGCATGACATATGCACCTTTATCGGATAAACGTTTAAAGACATCAGCAAGTCTTTTTTGTTCTTCTTTGCCAAAAGGATTCTTTGCATAAGAAGTAAAGGAGTTTTTATTTTCCCATGTATCATATGGTGGATCAAAATAGACAAAATCACCTTTTTGAACATCTTTGACCGCAGCTTCAAAATCACCATTCAATATTGTGAAATTAGAGTTTTGAAAGAATTTAGTGACTTCACTAAGATTTTCTTCTTCATAACAACTAACTTTCTTCTTTTTTCCTGATGGAACATTGAAAAAGCCTTTACTGTTCACACGGTATAAACCATTGAAGCAAGACTTATTGAGATAAATCATTCTTGCTGCTCTTTCATAGATAGGCAAAGATAAGAAATCAGGATTCTTATCCATCGCTCTCACTTCATAAAAATGTTCTTCGGAATGATTCTCTTGATGGTAATTCAATCTTTCTTTGAGCTTTTCAAAGTTCTCTTGATTGGTAAAACATTCATAGGCTTGAATCAATTCAGAATTGAAATCATTGATTGTGAATTCTTTGGGAGCGACACTGAATAGTAAAGCACCGCCACCGATAAATGGCTCATAATAATGGTTATATTCACTTGGCATTAGTTCATATATTTTGTTTAGCAGCTGAGTCTTACCTCCAGCCCATTTGACAAAAGGATGCATTCTATAAGTTCTCCATATCTATATTTAGTTCACGGCAGATTTCTGCTAATTTTCTTTTTGCTTTCATTGTTGGTTCATGATGTCCTTGTTCCCAACGATTGACTGAAGCGAAAGAAACATCTATTTTCTCAGCAAGTTCTGCTTGCGTGATGAATAATTTATCTCTGATTGATTTGATAATTTTAGGCCAATTTATATCTTACCTCACTGATAATATTATATAACACTTCTATAATATGGCAATCGCAAGAATATAAGCCCGTTTTACCCGTTTGAATGTTTTTTTGAT
>CAVJWL010000059.1:0-8726 GCA_963653505.1 uncultured Prevotellaceae bacterium | reverse complement strand
TTCATATATGTATTATATCATATTTATAATACAACTAAGCAAAAAAATAAAAAATAAAGGTCAAAATTTAAAAAAACACCTATTTCTATGAGTAATGACTAAGATAACGCTATCAAGATAAA
Source organism: uncultured Prevotellaceae bacterium (assembly GCA_963653505.1). GTDB lineage: Bacteria > Bacillota_I > Bacilli_A > RFN20 > CAG-288 > Enterosoma. The sequence goes on along the minus strand of CAVJWL010000059.1, from coordinate 8,604 downwards.
GATAATTTAAAAATAGTGATATGATTGTACAATATATTGTCTAGAAATAAGTATTTAAGGTGATAACATGAACAACAATAAAAAATTAAGTGAGATTAAAGCAATATTTTCCGATATCGATGGAACATTAGTCAATACAAAAGCAACCTTGACAGAAGAGACAATTCAAGCTGTTAAAAATCTTCCAATACCATTTTATTTAGCTAGTGGTAGATATTACAAAATGATGTTACCAATAGCTGAGAAATTGAATATCAAGACACCACTTGTATCAGCAAATGGTGGTTTGATCATCAATCAAAACGGAAATATCATCAAAGAATTTCCAATCGATGAAGAAATACTTAAAGAAATATTAGAACAATTATTCAACGAATTTAAAGATAAAATTGGTTTGCATATCTATGATTCTAAGAATTGGTATTGCAATTCAACAGCCAATCAATTCTTCGAAATGGAATATAGAGTAGTGAAGACCTATCCTGACTATACAAATCTCGATTTGAGATTTGCATCTTCGTTAAAGATATCAAAATTTCTTCTTTTTTCTACAAAAGAAATATGTGACCGTCTCTATTTAGATTGGAAAAATAAATACGGAAATAAATTGAATTTATTCCACGAAAAACCCCAGATGATTGAAATATTCTCAAACAATGCTTTTAAAGGTGTTGGTGTCAAGGAAATCTGCAAGGAATTCAACTATGATTTAAACGATATCATGTGCGCTGGTGATACCAAATTAGATGAGAGCATGCTAGAAGTAGCTGGATATAAAGTAGCGATGGAAAATGCTTCAAGTTCTTTAAAAGAAAAAGCCAATATCATCGCATCACACACTGATGATAATGGCCTTGCTAAACTTTTAAATCAAATTACTTTTGAAATAACTAATCGATAGGACCACCTGTCCAAGTTCTTCCTTCAGTGATCAATGTTAATAACATCGATAATCCATGGAAGATTAAGATGATGATCAATAATCTCATATAGACATTTCCGTGAGATCCTAAAATCATCATAACTGTGAATAATATAACTACATAGTAGTATATATATTTGAAGTCTCCTGGGAAAAATAGAGATGATATAAAGGATATAGGAGCTAAAAAAGAGATGACAAGCAGCAATTCTGACATCGGCAAATTCTTGATATCTCCACTGTTTAAATAAAAATATATCATTACCAGAGTCAAAGCGATAAATGAAAAGATTCTTGCAGTTCTTGATAATTTAACAGCTTTGATTCGACTGACCATCGAATTGCTCTCATCCATTTGTCTTATCTTTATTTCGATATCTTTATTGATATCACCACCATTTAAGAAATCATATGGAGAATCCATATTTGTTTTCTCACTAGTCATAGTTTTACTTTTTTGATATTTGTAAAATGATTTGACAAAAAATATCAGATTGATAATCAAACAAATGCTCGCTAAGACAATTTCGGTATAAAAGATACCAGCTAAATTATGTTCTTCTAGATAAGGAATGTTTGAAGGATGCAAAAATGAATTTGCATTGCTCAATAATCCAAAGAGACAAGAAAGAAAATAAAACCAAGTAGTTCGAATAGGTTTATAGAGTGTAAATAATCCAATACCAATATCGATACCTAAAACACAAAGGCATGAAATAGAAAGGCTCAATGAATAATTGGATTCTGTCATGCTATAGAGAATGATTGAAGGCTCAATAAGACATACCACTAAGAAAATGAAAACAGTGAGTCTATTGAAATTATCCATTCTTAAAAGTAGATAGAGCCATTTATATTTTTTCTTTTTCATAACATGAATTATACTTAGTTTTTTAACAAAGTAATACACTTTCTAAAAAAATATAAATATTTTTGATATTCTTGGTTTACCTTTCAATAAAATGACAAATTCTAGTGTATAATATTATGGTATTTGAAAGAGGGAAAATAGCGTGGCTTATCTAGCTTTTTATAACAAATATAGACCGCAATCCTTCGATGAAGTAGTCGGTCAAAAACCTATCGTTGAAACTTTAAAAAACGCATTGAAAGAACAAAAAATCGCTCATGCATATCTTTTCTGTGGCCCAAGAGGTACAGGAAAGACAACTATGGCTCGTCTTATGGCCAAAGCCTTGAACTGCAAAGAAGGTTTAGGATGCCAATGCAATAATTGTGATTCTTGTAAATCGATAACAAGAGGTGATCATCCCGATGTCATTGAAATCGATGCTGCTTCAAATTCAACTGTAGATAGCGTCAGAGATTTGATAGGCAATGTCAGTTATCAACCTATTATGTCACCATATAAGGTCTATATCATCGACGAAGTTCACAATATGTCAGAAAGTGCCTTCAACGCTCTTTTAAAAACATTAGAAGAACCACCCTTATTCTGTGTATTCATTCTTGCCACTACTGACCCTGATAAAATTATTCCAACAATTCTTAGCCGTGTTCAACGCTTTGATTTTTCAAAAGTCACCAATCAAGACTTGGTGAAAAATATGGAAAATATTCTCAAAAAAGAAAATATCAAATACGATGTAAAAGCCTTAGAGGCAGTCGCATCATTATCCGATGGTGGTGTCAGAGATTCACTATCTTTACTCGATCAACTAGTATCCTATAGTGGAGAAGAAATAACTCTTGATGATGTTAATTCTCTCTTTGGACTCCTCTCTAAAGAAGATGAACTCAAAATATTATCTCTCATTCATGATAAGAAAACTGATGAACTCATCACGATGGTCAGAGATAAATATCAAAAGGGAATGGATATCAAAAGATTGCATAGTGATTTGATAAATTTGTATAAAGATCAAATCTTATTCAAAACCACAAACAATCCAAAACTCTTATCAGTGTTAACAGAAGATGACTGCTATAAATTCTCTGAAGATAATCTTCAAACATTAGAACAAAATATTCAAATGTTAATAAAATCAAAACGAGAATATAGAAATGCAGATAATGATTTAAATCACTTTGAATTATCATTACTTGATGTTGTTTTAAAACCATCTTTGATGTTCGCTAAAAATGTTCAAGTAGTTAAACAAGAAGAACCAGTCAATACCTATGCTTCTAAGCCGAGAGAAATCAAGGCGAGTAAAGAAAGCAATGAATTCAAACCAAAAGTTGAAGAAACAATTGATGATAGTTCAATCGTCTATAAGATGGATGATTTACTTAATATCATGGTTCGCTCTACTTCTGCTGATTGTGTTGCAAAAAGAAAAGAAATTGGAAATAATTGGTCAAAATTAGAAGACTTATTTGCAACAGATAACGGATTTATAGCTCGAGCTTTACAAAGTTCGACACCTCGTTGTTTAGATGATGAAGACATCATCTTAGTCACCAACGATATGAGTTCAGAAATCTCTAAAATAAATAAGAAATCAAATCAAGAAAAGATAGCTAATATCACAAAGTCTATCTTTGATAAAGAATATAAAATATTATGTATCTCTACTAAAGAATTCAAACAAGCCATCATAGAATTCAAAGCAAAACGTGAATCACTAGTAAAAAGAGAAACTTCGATTGATTTTGGTATCAAACCAAGAAAACAAAATTCGACTGATTTTTTCTCATCACTGATGAGTGATGAAGATTAGGAGGTAACCTATGGAAGATAAAAATTTAGAAAGAGCTAGAAATAGCGCTGAAGCCGCTGTCATGCAAGATAGAATCAAAGAATATCAAGAAAAGCTTAAAGATCTTCAAGCAAAAGAATATTCTGGAAAATATCAAGGAATCAAAATGACTTTAAATGGTGCTTGTTGCATGCAAAAAGTTGAAATAAATCAAGCTTTTTATGAAACATGTTCTAAATCACAATTAGAAACTGCAATTCTTGTTTGCTTTTCAAACATCAAAGAAGCCATTGAAAGTGAAGCAAGAGAATTATCCGAACAATTACAACAAGAGATGATGCGTTTCCAATCAAGCGTATTGAATAAAAATTAATGGAACAGATTCAAGCTATAAAAGAGCTCATCGAATGCTATAAAAAATTGCCAGGAATCGGAAATAAAACAGCTGAACGTTTAGCATATGCGACTTTAGAATTATCTACAGAAGATAGAGATAAGTTTTTAAATGCATTTCTAAATGTCAATCAAAATGTCAAAAGATGTGATGATTGCGGTATTTTTTATGAAGACAAATGTCCGATATGCAAAGATGAAACTAGGAATAAAAAAATTCTATTGATAATCTCAAATTCAAAAGATATCTATTCTATTGAAAGAACAAAAGAATATAACGGATTGTATTTCACTATAAATGGAACTCTTTCCGCTCTTCATAATAGAACTGCAGAATCCATCGGATTAAACAAATTGAAAGATAGAATTTTAAAAGATAATATTGAAGAGATAATTCTCGCACTTCCAACTGATTTAGAAGGTGAGACAACCTCATTATATATAACTAATATGTTAAAAGATAACCCTGTCAAAGTATCTCGTTTAGCATACGGATTACCCGTGGGTACAAATCTTGAATATCTCGATGATTTGACAATCTCTCAATCGTTAAAAGGACGTGTCAATTTAAAATAAAGAAAGTAGGAAAAACATGAATAAAGGTTTATTTATAACATTCGAAGGATGTGATGGATGTGGGAAAACTACCGCGATAACAAACGTAGATAGAATATTAAGCGATAACAATATCGAACACATCTTAACAAGAGAACCAGGCGGAAGCAGAATCGCCGAGGAGATAAGAAATATCATTCTTGATAAGAAAAATGTCGAAGAAGATTGTCGTACTGAAGCCCTTTTATATGCTGCAAGCAGAAGACAACACTTAGTTGAAAAAGTTCTTCCTTCTTTAAACGAAGGAAAACTTGTTATCTGTGATCGCTATTTAGATTCATCCCTTGCATATCAAGGCTATGCTCGTGGTATCGGAATTGATAATGTTATGTCAATCAATGCTTTCGCCATTGAAAACACTATGCCAGATTTGACTTTCTTTTTAGATTTAAGTCCGGAAGAAGGAATGAAAAGAATCAGTTCTAGAACTAGAGAAAGCGATAGACTCGACCAAGAAAAGATCACATTCCATCAAAAAGTTTATGAAGGTTATAAAATCGTCAACGAAATGTTCAAAGATAGAATCATAGTCATCGATGCAAGTCAAACAAGAGATGCTATCGCTGAAGAAATCGCTGATTTCATTTTGAAGAAATTAGGTAAATAAAATGGATGAAGAGACTTTGAAGAAGTATGAGCCTCGTCTTTATCAGCTATTCACAAATAGCAGAAAAAAGAATAGACTCAGCAACGCCTATCTTCTATACGGAGATAAAAACGCCCCACTGAAAGATGTAGCTATGCTTCTTGCAGAGTCTTTAGCTTGCGAAAAAAACATCATAGCATGTAAAAATTGTCCAAGCTGTCATCGATTTGAAGAAGGCATCAGACCTGATTTTGTCTTCATCGATGGTGAATATGAAGCCATCAAAAAAGAAGATATCTCAGCTTTGGAAGAAAAATTCGCCCTTTCAGCCCTAGAGAAAAATCATCATCTGACCTATGTCATTCATAGAATCGATAACATAACTGAAAAAGCCGCTAATGCTTTGTTAAAATTCTTAGAAGAACCAAAAGAAGGACAAGTAGCCTTCCTCACCACTTACAATCTAGATCGAGTATTAAAAACGATTGTATCAAGAAGTTTGACAGTCAGAGTAGAACCTCTAGACTTAGTCGTTTTATATAATGATTTACAAGAAAATCCTATCTCAGTTGGTAAGAAAAATATTTGTCTTAACCCATATCAAGCGTATATTTTGACAAAATTTGCTTCTTCAAGAAAAGAAGCAGAAGAAATACTTCTTGTTGATAATTCATTCATAGAAGCTTGTGATACTATCGAAGTATTCTTAAATGACTTATCAGTTTCTTTAGATAGTGGAACTTATTCACTTTTACACTTTACAAATACGATAAAAGATGCTAAATGTTATCAGTGGATATTTCAAATTTTAGAAGTCATCATCGATGAAGTATTGTTGAATAGAATCGATGATGAAAATCCTCTTTCCAGTTTGATAACTGGATTGAAGAAAAACTCAAAAAACCTCATTGCTACAAGAAATGTTTTAGTTGAAGCCATCTCTCGTAAGCAAGCAAATCTCAACTCGACTCTTACCATCGTAAGAATCATCGATAGGTTGAAGAACGGAGAATAACATTATGATAACTTTATTAGGCGTACCATTTGATTTTATCGGTTTGACTTATTTTCAAACATCAAAAGATGTGAATGTCGGAGAATTAGTTGTCTGTCAAACAGAACACGGAACCTTTGTTGGAGAAGTTAAGACAATAAGACAAGCAACTGATGAAGAAATTACAAAACCAGATTTTGAAACACTCTTCCCTCCGATTGTAAGAGTCGCCACTTTCCAAGACAAAGCTTTCTATAAAGATAGTTTTGAAAAACAGAAGAAGATAACTAAAACCACTCAAGAACAATCAAATCTTTTAAAACTCAATATGAAGGTTTTAGAAGCTCATTTAGATGTCGATGACTCTAAGGTCTTGATAACTTTTACAGCTGAACAAAGAGTCGATTTTAGAGAGTTACTCAAAATCTTAAACGGATTCTTCCACCTTAGAATTGAACTCAGACAAATCGGACCTAGAGATCAAGCAAGAATCATCGGAGGACTCGGTCCTTGCGGATTACCGCTTTGCTGTTCCACCTTCTTAAAATCATTCGATGGAATCTCCATTGCAATGGCAAAAAACCAACTTCTATCGATAAACATCCCTAAACTATCTGGACAATGTGGTAAGTTGATGTGCTGTTTAAAGTTTGAAGATGAAGCCTATGCTGAAATACGACCACAATATCCAAAGATCGGTGAAAAATTTGAGTATAAAAATTCAACCTTTGAAATCACTGGTCTCAACCTTTTAAACGACACAATCACAGCTTATAACGGAGAAACTTATGAAACCTTCTCCAAAGAAGATTTTGAAAGAGTCAAAAAAGGATTAGGAAAGAAAGAAACACCACTCATCAATTTAGATATCAATTCAGGAATTGATCTTTCAGGTCACGGAATCCAAGACACTAAGAATAGAATCGCTCAAATCAAAAATTCTGAAGAGAAAAGAAAGAATGATAAGAATAAAAATTCTAATCAAAACAATCAAAAGCAGAATAAAAATCAAAAACAAAATAAGAATCAAAATCAACACTTTGATAAAAATAAAAACAATCAGAATAGACACGGAAATAATAACAACCATCAAAACAATAAGAAACCAGCTTCTTCAAGTGGTTTCATCCCAGTTTCCTCAATCGCTGATAAGTCGATCTTAGACATAAAACCGGTGAAAAAAAATGATAAGAAATAATCCTTATTCAAAAGAGAATAAAACCGGACTTGTAGCTCTTGTTACAACTCCAATTGGCAATTTAAAAGATATCACATACAGAGCCGTTGAATATCTAAAAGAAGCAGATATCATCGCTTGTGAGGATACTAGAAACACCGGACTTCTACTCTCTCATTACGGAATTAAACCCAAAAAATTAGTCTCATTATATGCTCAAACCGAAATCAAAGGCGCTAAAGAACTTGTTTTAGAAGTCAAAAAGAAAAATTTAAAACTCGCATATTGTTCAGATGCCGGAATGCCAGGTATTTCAGATCCTGGCGCCATTCTTGTTCAAGCTAGCTATGAAGAAAATGTTCCGGTGACAATTATACCCGGACCGACTGCTTCATTATCCGCTCTTGTAATCTCTGGAATTGATTCAGCAGATTTCACATTCTACGGATTTCTTCCAACTAAAAAAGGAGCTATCACTCAACTATTAGAGGAAGCAAAAGATAAAAAAGAATCCTTAATCTATTATGAATCACCAAAAAGAGTTGCCTCAACTTTGAAGATAATGTCAGAAGTCTTCGGCGGTGATAGAGAAGTCTCTTTGATAAGAGAACTCACTAAGATTCACGAAGAAGTCATCCATGGAACGCTTAAAGAATTAGTAACAAATATTCAAGAAGAAGTCAAAGGTGAATGTGTGATCATCGTCAAAGGTTCTACATTAGCAAACAAAGAACTAAGCGATGACGAACTCAAAAAACTCATAAAAGTTCAGCTCAAAGAAGGCAAATCACTTTCAAGTATCGCAAAAGACTTACAAGCAGATACCGGAATCAAGAAGAATAAAATTTATCAAATCGGACTGACAATAAAGTAATTTCCTAAGAAGATAGTCAACAGCTATCTTCTTTTTTTAGTTCTATGAAAAACTTGTCATAATAACTGGGGCGAGGCAAGTTAGAAAAACAACAATATGCATTGAGAAAATTCAAAAAGAATTAGGATTTTCGTATGCTTTATTAACAAATCTTATGATGAGAGAATCAGCCTTAGAAGATCTTCAAGCCTTTCTTTCATTGCATCCTATTCCTTTGATCATCGATGAAATACAAAAAGCCCCTATCTTATTCGATTATCTCGAAGGTGAGGTTGACAAACAAAAAATAAAGAAAAAAACATCACTATACATATTAAACCTAAACTTTTAGTGTGTAGGTATTGAATTGTGATTTCTTATAAATCAAAACACAAATTTCT
>CAVJWL010000058.1:7056-8783 GCA_963653505.1 uncultured Prevotellaceae bacterium | reverse complement strand
AAAGATAGAAACAAGCCGATGGTCACAAATGATATTGTTGAGCCACAGAAACTGATTGATATCTTTAATAATTTAGAGACTTTCATCGAAAGTCCATATGGCAAATAAATATTTTAAGGTGACTTGTAAATGTGGTCATGTTGGTGTCAGTCATTTTATAAGAATCTCGTTTCCTATAATCTCTGCAAGTGGTAAGGATGCTGCAAAAATAGCGAGATATCTACCTCGTGTAAAACATGAACACAAAGATGCTATATTAGACTGTAAGGAAATCACTTACGAAGAGTTCTTAGAACTAAAAGAAATAAATGATAATGATCCTTACTTGAAATGTTCTAACAAACAAGAACAAGAGATGATTGAAGACTTCTATTTAAGATTAGAAGATGAGCCTAAATATATTAGTAAGAAACTATTTGAAGAGAAAACAAATAGACTTAGGGCTAAATATAAATTGAGAAAACAGAAATGTTTTGAAGCTGTTAGATGGCAAGAACATGTATATGAGGAGGAGTTTATTAACGATGAGTGTTATTCGTATTAATTCAATAATGAACAATCCTTCACTTTGTGACGGATATGGCTATAGAACTGTTTTATTCCTTCAAGGTTGCGATTTAAGATGCCCAGGATGCCAAAACCATAGCACATGGGATATTAACAAAGGAACAGTAATCGATGTTAAAGAATTAGCTACTATTTTGAGAGAAAAATGCTTTAACAAAAAACTAACGATCAGTGGTGGAGAGCCATTGCTTCAAAAGGATGCGTTGCTAGATTTATTAAAAGAATTAAAAGATTTTGATCTTTGTTTATACACAGGACACGAATTGCCTGAAGTGCCAGAAGAAATTCTTCAATTTTTAAAATACATTAAAGTTGGAAGATTTATTCAAGAACAAAAGACAACGCTTAAGCCTTTTGTGGGTTCTAAAAACCAAGTGTTTATGGAGGTGAAGCATAATGAAAAATCAAAATAAGAATGATAATGCAGCCAATAGAAAGAGCTATGTTGGGAAAATATATAACATTGGTGAAAAGCGCCAAAAGGAACAGGTTTTGAAATCATTGAAACCTGAATGGGCTAAATTGCATGAAGAAGGCTATATTCATATCCATGATTTAGATGCATATGGTCTAACCTATAACTGCTTGACTTTCGATATATTGAACGCCTTTCCATACACTCAATTTGAAGGACTTGATGATACTTCAATTATTATTTCAACATTCGATTTTATAAAAGAACTGCTTTGCAAAATGGGCAATGAACAAAGTGGAGGCATGGCCTTTGCAGACTTTGATATCGATTTTGCAAAGATATTCACAAAGATGAATGTTTCACATAAAAGAAACGAAGCTATTTTCAAGTCTGCAATTAGATCACTTGTTCTTTGGTGCAACAACATTCACACTAGAATGGGTCAAACAAGCTACTATGTAACCTTTAACCTTGGCTTAGGAACGAATGATTTTGAAAGATTTTTAACCCATACGCTTATTGATGCTTTCTATAATGCTGGAGAGCTTGTTTATAAACCAAATATTGTATTCAAAGTTCATGAAGGAATAAATAGATTTCCAAATGATCCTAATTTCGATTTGCTTCAAGAATCCTTGCTATGTACAGCAAAGAAAATGATACCTACTTATTTACTTTGTGATTGCGAAGAAGATAAGGAAATAGATCCATATAAATTATCCATTATGGGTTGTAGGACTAGGGT
>CAVJWL010000058.1:0-6623 GCA_963653505.1 uncultured Prevotellaceae bacterium | reverse complement strand
AAGAAACAATACAATCTTAATTTCTCATTGCTTGCAACAAGTGGAGAATTGATAAGCGGTCGATTTGTTGATTTAGACCTAAAGTCATTCACGCATCCTGTACTAAAAAAGGATTACTACACGAATTCATTCCATGTCGATGTGGATAGTAAGATGCCAGCTTATCGAAAACTAGAGATAGAAGGACCTTTTCATAAACTAGCTAACGGAGGATCTATATCCTATGTCGAACTATCTGAGGCCCCTTTTGGAAATGCAGAAGGATTAGATGAATTAGTTGAAATTGCCACAAAATCAGGAGTTCATTATTTAGGCTTCAATTTCCCTAAAGACGTGTGCAAGGAATGCGGTACTGCTGGAACATTCGATAAATGTCCTAAATGCCGTAGTACTCATATTACAAGAATTAGAAGGGTAAGTGGCTACTTAGAGGTTCAAGACTATTTCACAAAAGGAAAAATGAACGAAAGCAAAAATAGAAAGGCAAACTGATAGTGAAAATTTATTATATTTCGGACATTCATCTTGGAGATCAAAGGGTATTCAATAAATGTTCAAGACCATTCAAGGATTTAGATGAACTTGAAAGAACAGTTATTCACAATTGGAACTCGAAGGTAAAAGAAGATGATATCGTCTATGTTTTAGGAGATATTGCCGAGGATGATTATACAAAAGCCATCGAAGTCTTTAGAAATCTGAAAGGACATAAGAATCTAATCGTAGGGAATCATGATTTAAAAAGGCTTGATGAAATAACAAAATCAGGCGTATTTGAATCTATAAAATTTATGGACTTGATTGAGGATAATGGTAGAAAAGTATGCATCTGCCATTATCCAGTCATGGATTGGATGGAATTTTCTAGAGGTGGATATCTTGTTTATGGTCACATTCACAATAAGACCGAAAAGAACGATATCGCCTATAAACAGATGAAAGAATATTTCAAAGATAAATTGGCGTTCAATGCAGGTGTTGATGTGACAAACTTTGAACCAGTTACATTGGATGAGATGATAAAGTTGAAGGAGAAGAATAAAGATGAACCATATATCAATTGAGGGAATGGATGGCGTAGGAAAATCTACGACATGCGAATTACTAGCTAAGAGACTCGGATACAAATTTGTTGAGAAGCCTCTTCATTATTTGTTCGATAAATCAGAGGATGATTTTGATGAATATATTCGAATCCGTGATCAAGTAAATAAAAATCCAAATAGAGTATTCACTTCCTGGTTTTATGGTCTTGGTAGTATATACATGTATGAGATGTTTAAAGATCAAAACATCGTTACTGATAGACATTTAGCTTCGAATTATGCATGGAGCGGATCGGATGATAATGGTGAAGTCTATGACCTTCTTATCAAGAAATTAGGAACTCCAAAATTAACGGTTATTTTGTATTCTCCTTCTGAAACAATTGTTAAAAGATTGATTTCTAGAAATAAGAACGATAGTGATATCAAGAAAGCCCAAAAGTCAGAATTCATATACAAAAGAATGATTGAATTTTGTGAAACTAAAAAAATGCCTTTCGTAGTCATAGATACCTCAAATTTAAAGCCTGAAGAGGTAGTAGACAAGATTGTTGAGGAGTTGAATAAGAATGCCTAAACTAAGCGATTTAAGATTAAGTAAAAACATGAAGTACACGGCTCTATATGTAGCTATGCGCTTTTTTGAACACGAGCCAAATATATTTGATAAACAATATGATAACGGAGTCAAAATTGTTATCAATTCAGACAATCAGTCTGTTTATATCGATGATTCATTTGCGTTTGAACTCTCTACTCATGAATCATTTGTAAAATTAGAATTCGTAAATAGGCTTCTTTCCTTAGGATATTCTCTTAATGATTTTTCGCTTCAAGAAAACGGAGCTACTTTCAAAAACTACAATATCACATTCTATGTTTGGGATGATGAATTGGATGTTACTGATTTGTCTAATATGGAAGTTAAATATAAATCAAGACTTGTCAGTGGTGTACTTGAATATAAGTGCAAGATAAAGAACGTCGAAGTTTATGAGTATGGTTTGTTTGAAGAGAAAATCGATCAACCTAAACTAAGAAAGAAAATTAGCCATGACTATAAAGATCCTGATTTTGAAATCGAAGAAAATAGGGTGATGAGATATATCGGCCATTCGAAGAAAGTCGTTGTTCCTGAGGGAATAGAGGAACTTGAATCATCTTCATTTTGGGATAATCAATCTATCGAAGAAGTTGTACTCCCTGAATCTTTAGTCAATATGGGTGGAGATACTTTCTATAATTGTAAAAATCTTAGAAAGATCAATATTCCTAAGAATGTTTCGCTGATGGGAAATAATCCTTTTGCAGGTTGTCCTAATATTGTAGTAACAAACGAATCTCCATATTTTGCATTGGAAAATGGTGCTCTTTATACTGCTGATAAAAAGACGATGATCTATTGTTCAATCATTGGAGATGAGGAAGAATTTATTGTTCCAGAAGGAGTAAAAGTTATTTGTAAACATACATTCTTTTTATGCGATAGATTTAAGAAGATAACTTTGCCTAAGTCCTTAGAGAAGATGGAGAACAATCCATTCTCAGGATGTTCTAAGCTGGAACTAGTGAATCGCTCTGATGCCTATTTTGTAAAAGACGATGTAATCTATAACGGATTCAAAACAGCTGTTGTAGGCACGTTAAACAAAATCAAAAGCGATAATCTTGTTCTATTAGATGGAATCAAGACAATCAATAGAAATTCATTTTGGAACTGTAAAGGAATAAAACAAATTGTTTTCCCTAAGTCCTTAGAAGATATTGGTTACAATCCATTTGTTGGTTGTAGTAACATTCATTTTGTATCGAATAGTCCTTATTATAATGTTATTGATGGTGTTCTATACAACAAGGATAAAACGAAAATCGTTTGCTATCCTGCTTGGAAAGCCATCGGTGATGTAAAACTGCCTGAATCAGTAATCACTCTTGAAAGAGGAGCATTTTCTGGCTGCTCAGAAATGACTTCCATCAATCTTTATAACGTTAATATCATCAATAAGTCATGCTTCACGAATTGTTCTTCATTAAAGAATGTATATTGCAGTGATTTGATAACATATATCGGAGAATGGGCTTTTGCTTATTGTTCGAATTTAGAAAGTGTATCTGTCCTAAAAGGCACAATTGTAGATAACAATGCTTTTTCAAACTGCCCATCAAAATTAGTGATTAGAGATAAACACTCAAATTATGTTATTGAATCAGAAAATCTATATACCTTGAAGAGCATGCAAAAGGCATACAAAGGAATGATCGATTCCATTTTAATTGATCCTCCATACAATTCTCATATTGATTACATAGGCTATAAGGATTCTGACTATGATGAGGGATATCATTTCTTCATGAAAGAGAGAATTGTTTTATCAAAGGATTTACTCTCAAATAAAGGCTTCCTTGCTATAAACATTGATGAAGGGGAAGCGAACAATCTATTTGAAATCTGCAAATCAATATTCGGTGATGAATTGGTCTCATTGCATAGATGGAAGAAGAAACATGAATTCTTTGATGTGAATAGAGTTGTGCTAAATCCAAATAAGAAACAAACGGATTATGAATTCATCATAATCGCTAGAAAAAGTGAAGAATCTAAATTTAATGAAATCCATCAGCCATATATTGAAGAAGGAGTCTTGAAAGAAAAAGAAGCTTCCATTCCTGAAACTTTTGATTGTTTTGGTACGACTTCATCTGCTAAAGACGAGATAAATGAAATCTTTGGAAGAAGAGATTATTTCTCTACACCTAAACCAGTTAAATTGATGAAAGAATTGATTAGAGCAACAACAAGTAAAGATTCTATTGTTATGGATTATTTTGCTGGTAGCGGAACTGTAGGACAAGCAGTAGTCGAATTAAATAGAGAAGATGATGGAAATAGAAAGTTTATTCTTGTTTCTAATAGTGAATCTAATATTTGTAAGAATGTAACCGTTAAAAGAATTGAAAGAATGCAAGTAGATTTTAAAATGTTAGATTGATTTCTTATAGATTCGAAAGGGGAGCGCTGTGATAGACAAGAATAAATATTTGTATTGGCTTAATGTTGATGATCCTAGATTTGAAGAAGAGATAGTATATCGTGAGATGTATTCAAGAATTGGATGCATCTTACACATTTTTCAGATGATTGAATACAATATCGCAAATATTTTATCTGTCGAGGAATATGAGAAAATTAACGGTAAACTTATATCTGAAGAAGATATTAAACAAGTAAAAAAAGATATAGATAGCAAATATCAACAGCTTACGAAAATATTTTTTGGCAGGTTATGGAAAGAAATAAAGAGCTCAAGGTATTTAGCTAATATAGATTTAGAAGCCTTAGAAGAAATAGTCAAATATAGGAACTACCTAGTTCACAATTGCTTTAAAGAAAAACTTATTGAAAACCAATTGACATTAGAAAATATAGATGAATTTGTTGATGAGTTAAACGATTTCGAAGAATTAATTAGGAACTTCAATGATCAACTCGTGAAAATATTTGAAATACATAAAATCAAGCGCGTGATGATTATAAAGAGTTCCTCAGTATGCTAAGCAATATGTGTTTGTTATCAAATTTCAATACTGTGAATAGAAATTAGTAGTGAATAAATTTTCTACATGAGAATTTAAATGTTTTAGGGTAGACTACTATCTGTCACTTAATCTTTTTAGCCTTATAAATATTGACTGATATTAAATTTTAGAGCAAAGAAAAAAAGGCACTCTTTGAGAAAAATCTCATTGAATGCCTTAATTAAAATATCAATTATTAATTTGTGTGCTCCTTGCAAGTAAATGTAATTGATTTGTCACCATTTTCACTAAATACGCTTTGTCCACCGATAGCATTGAAACATTGATAATCCCAACCATCGATAAAGAAGTATAGATCAGTTACACATACAAATGAGCCATCTTTGGTTCCTGTCACACTGTAAATTGTTTTAGCATGATCTGAATCCCATTTGCTAAAATAAGATTTATAACCATCAGTGTCATCAGTAGAAACTTTTGTATATAGGTCTTCATAACCTTTATTGTTAGTATCACCAGTACTACATTCAGTAGGCTTTACAAAACTTTCAATTAATCCATATACATTCTTATAATATGTGATAGCATCACCAGTTCCTGTTGAATCAAGTGTGCCTTTAATAATTACTTGTTGTTTTTCTTCAACAGCATGATAGAATCCACCATAGTCTTTAGTAATTTGTGTACAAGTACCTCCAGTAGTAACACCACATATGGTATTTATATCGGAACCAGTACCACTAATAATAGTATTCTTAATACCAAGACTTAATGCGTCCGCAAGACTAACCTTAATAGTACTACCTGCTTTAACACCGTCACCTGCATCAACTAATAAATATTGTTCAATTGCAGTATCATTAATTTTAGGTAATACCATATTAACATCATAAGTTTTGCCTGCTTCTAAACCACTGACTGAAATAACAACTTGATAGTGTAAGTAGTTCTCTGCACTTGCTGCATTAGTGCCTTCACTGTGATTTTGACCATCTAGTTTCTTAAAACTTACTGTTTCAATATTTTTTGTTGAGTTAGTTAATTTACTACTAGCAATACTTACAGGGCTAAGCTTGTCTCTGTTACCACCATTACCATTTTCATTTACTAATTTTGTGCTAGTTTGGAAAGTAGCTGCTGTACCTGACTCTGTAGAACTGAATGTGCTAGCAGAGGTATCAGCATCATCCCAAGTCACTTTTCCATCATAAACAGGCTTTGTTGTTCCATCGGTATTTTTCCAACCAGTAGGGCTCTTAATTAGCATTAATAGTTCCGGTGATGATACAGTACCTGAAATACCTGTAGCGTCAGCTTTTCCATTAGTTGTGAACCATGCATAAGTAGTAGAAGTTAGAGATAAAGCTGCTACACCTAAAGTTACAGCACTCAAAGTTAATTTTCTTAAAGTATTTTTCTTCATATATTTTTCCTCCCGTAAAAAATCAAAACATTAAAAAAATTGAAAACTAGAGCTTAGAAATAAAAAAAAGTTGCATATCTAAATAAAAAGAAATGCAACTGGCTACCATTTTTCATTAAGGCCCTATAGTTTTGCGTCACTAGATTTCTCTAGTTTTGCCAAAATAATAAAATATATAATGTTTTGTAATTAAAGTTTATAATAAAGTAACAATTTTGTCAATAATGTAACAATTATTTTTTGTAGGACAAAATAAAAAATCGGAAGATCCTAATGAAAAAGACAATAGAACCTTCCTAAATGAATAAAAAAATGTTTGATATAGATAATATATTATTAAACGGGATTAAATTATCTTATATCAGCTTCGATTATATCTTAAATTTAAAATAAATCAATAAGCATGACTTAAGAATTTGCTTAATCTAGCTATAATTTAAAATTAGTTAAGAGTCCCTATATAAATATTAGAGGATTCTTTATTTGATCTTTGTAGTCTTCCCTATGTAAGTATCTAAAATGGTAGTAGTGGAAAATTTATTAGTTTCCACTACTCGAAAGAGCCTTCTAAAAATGGTAAAATAGTAGTGGAAGTTGAGAGGTCGACTTCATTAAAA
>CAVJWL010000057.1:0-9191 GCA_963653505.1 uncultured Prevotellaceae bacterium | reverse complement strand
GCTTGCATCTGTAGAAGGGAACTTCCAAGTCTTTCTTGAACATGAATATGTTTTCTGCTCTTCCATCATTGTCTTCATTGCCAGATGGAATCCTCATAAGGTATTCACGCTTCTGAAGGTATCTTAGATCATATTGGATGGTTCTGACTTCACAGCCTAGTTTCTTGGCGAAGAAAGCGACGTTGATATGCTCGAAATTATGGGTTTTCACATAGTAAAGGATGATGCACTTTCTCTGTATCGGCGTTATCTTTCTGACAACAGCATCCTGTTCTTCTGTGAGAGGAGAAACGACGATGTAGCCATATTTGCCTAAACGATTGTTGGTGCCTGCATAGTATCTTCTCTGAGCGGTTGTGATTCTTTTCTCGTCTTCCACTATATAGTTTCCTTAATCATTGACGTATTTATCCATCTTTTGAATGATGGCGGAAAGATCCTTAATTTGTTTCTTTGATAATGTCCTATAAATTTGTTTTATGTATTTGATAGCAATATCACAAAGCTCGCGTTCGTAAGGATTGAGTTCTTTGAGCTGAATTCCGATTGCTTTTACTTTTTCCCAGTAATCGATACCTAAATTAAAAATCTCGATTTCGGATGAAATTCCACTTATAAATTTTTGTTCTTTCGTTGCGAGTCTTTCTTCCACGACTTTATCT
Source organism: uncultured Prevotellaceae bacterium (assembly GCA_963653505.1). GTDB lineage: Bacteria > Bacillota_I > Bacilli_A > RFN20 > CAG-288 > Enterosoma. Next base: position 8,529 of record CAVJWL010000057.1, on the reverse strand, counting down.
TCTTTGTCGATCAACAATATCTTTACCTCATTGCTTAGTTCGTATGATTTGTTCTTTATTGTTTCCCAGCAAATAGGTCTTTTTGCGTATTCGCCAATGTTTAAAAACGGCCTGTTCGGATCGTTGAAAACGTCATAGCACAATTTTGCTATTGAGCGTAAATCGTCGTAATAATCTTCTGGAAGGCTTTGTTGTTCCCATACTTTTTTATAGTTAAATAATTTACCTGTTTTGTTTATCTCATAGATGAACTTTGAAAAAGTATATGGTACCAACTGGGCACGATAGCCCTTGTTGTTAATATACCATTCTTCATTGCTGATAAGTTGCTCTATTTTTTTGAAAACAATGGCTTTAGAAATCAAGTCTTTATAGTAAACCTCATTGTATTGGTCTTTGTTTTTATCCCAATCCTTTTCTAAACGTTCTTGGAATTTGGTCATGTTCACTTCAGCACCCCAAGAAACTTCGAAAGGTTTCATTGCATCAGAATTTATGTATTTAGCCAAATCGGTTTTTGTAAATTTCTGAGCTTTTGGATTCTGTAGTTCGTAAACTTCCCTATCTTTTTTCGTCTTAAGCTTCATCTTTGCTTGATCGTATTGCCCGCGAGCACGTTCAAAGAACCAAATGGATTGTACGGTCGAATTCGGTGCCAATGGGGCTTTGATTCTTCTTGAGAAGTCTTCGATTCGAGTATAGAAAGGATGGTTAGAGTTCAAATCAGCATTTGTAACCTTGTTTTGCTTGTTGGCATATTTCGAGATGAGCCTTACAAGCTCTGCCTTATCGGCTCCTTCATTTATAATCGACAACTTCATTTGAACATAGATGCCAGTTAAATCTGCGTTATTTTTTAGAACGGCGGAAGCCAACGATGCCGTTGTTTGGCCACCATTAATTATTTGTAGGTTCTTAAAAGAAGTTATAACAGGTCCATTAGTTGTATTTTGAATTTCAATTGAATCCGCAGTAGTAGCAATACCATTGTTATATGCAAAGAATTTTCCCTTATCATTGAGAATTGTATTCAAGATTCCTTTGTTGATTTCGCCCCTGGTATTCAAAAACGAACGAACGTTACTCTCAAGCAATCGAGCATTATATTTTAAATAAATGTCGCTAAGAAATTTTCCAGGCACAACTGCAAGGTATGATTCATAGTCTGTAGAATCAATTTGGGCCTTAATGCATGGTATTCCATCCATACCAAAATCCTTAGTCTCAATTAGGATGTCATCTTTTTGAGCCCCGGCCATCTTTGTATGATAAATTCCTTCAATATCAAGAAGAGTTAAATCAACATCGAAGGATTTCGCACCCCACTCTAATGGTTTTAAGGAAATCGTTGTTTTTAGACGTGAACTTTTCAGGTTTGTGGAAACGATAATAACATGTATTTTTTTGATGGAATCCAATTCTTTTCTTATAGTTTTAGCGGTTTCGGTCGTCGGATCAGATTCTGAAGCGTTAATAAAATATCCGGATAGAACATTGGTAAAGAAGTTTTCCAAAAGTTGGGCTTTATCTTTTATAAACTCGGTATTTATGGATTGAATATCCCCATCGTTAAAGTCAGCATACAATAAATGGATTGTATTTATGGACTTTTCTAAATAGGAAGCGTCTAACCTCATATTTCTAAATTTATTGCTGTTCGTTTTCCAATCAATGTATGTATGGTTTAAGTCACTAAGCAGGCCAAAATCGTTGACAAGAATGTCTTTGCATTCATCTACAAAAACTTCCACTGGATATTCGGATTCGGTAATAGATTCAGCTTTAATCTCGTTTATAAAATCTTCTCTAAAATCTTCTAAAGAGTAATCTTCCATATTCATTCCTCCACCCATTCTTTAACAAGTTTTAAAACCAATTCATAACTAACATTATTTACTGCATCAGACTTGATATCACTTTCTCTCAAGACTGGGAATGAATCATTAACAAGGTATTTTTCCAATTGTTTCGTTGAATATTTCTTGTTTCCAATATCATCAGAGAAATCGTATCCATACTTGCTTATTTTATCTAGAAATTGATCCCTCAGTTCATTATCGTTTAAAGAAGTTAAGATGCTTTGCAATAAGGCGTTAATAGAAGAATCAGCTGACTTAAATGTTTCAGCCATTTCTTCAACTCTAACGACGATAAGATGACCGTTCACATCAGATGACAATTGTTGAAGCGAAGAAATTTTCGCAACGGCTGAATGAACTGAGATTGTTTTGATCTCATACCATGTATCATCGATGGCGAAATCCTTACTATATTGTTCCGGGCCGCTCCACCCAGTTATTGCCTTTTCATAACCATATTCGGGAATCAAATTGTTCTTCAAGAAATATAGTTCTCCAAAAAGGCCTTGAGCTTTTTCTTCTGATAAAGGGTTTCTTGTTTTTCTAAATAAGGCTAGCCACGTGTTATATCTAAAGCGCAACTTAGAAGCGGCAGCAGGTTCGCTTTGCTCTAATTCAACACATGAAATCACGTCTTCACCGAATGAACAAAATACAGAGAGTAAATCGTCGTTTTTTAAATCAAAGCAAGTCCAATAATTATTTTCCGTTGATGATCCTTGGACAATCTCAATTGCCTTAGTCATACCCTTGATTCCTACGGAAGATGACGATAAAAATGAAATTCGATAAAACCCATCTTTAGAAACGCCATAATAGGCCTTTATTGCGCCTTTAGTAGTTATCGGATATTGTGAGTCCCTAATTGAACGATTAGTTGAATTAAATTTTTCATACAAATTAATCATCTATGATTTCCTCCTCATCATCTGCATATCCTTTCAAATACTCTTCCGCTTTAACCTTATTCATTCTGAAATTCATCAATTTCTTCTCATCTGTTTTCCCCGCAAAACCTATAGCGAAGCCTAATAAGCATTCGTCACTAAACGAATTACGTATTTGTTTTTTTAATTTTAGTTTTTCTAAATTTTGCTCCTTATCTTCTTCGCAATTTAAATAAATCGGTAAGATAACAAGAAGCGGCTTTCTGTTGGTGACACCTAAATAATCCTTTGCTATGAGGTTTTCTTTAGCGTTTGGATTATTGCTATGGGCAATACGATATTTCATTAGCTGTTTTGCTTCCTCAAGTTGTGAAGCTGTTAATCCAGCATTAAAGATTCCCGGTTCTACCAATCTATTGTTATGATCAGAAATTCTTAAAAAATTCTCTTCGTCTCTATATTCAAATTTACGAAGAATAGCTTTGATTTTGTTTTTTTCGTTTTCTTTCTCAATTTCAAATTCTTGATTATTTGATGATTCATCGCCCGTTGCAAAAGTCACATCCCATTTATCATAAAATTTCTTCGAAGCTATAAAGTCGGCAAGATTTTCTTTATCAAATTTTTTATTTTCCAAAGGAATTGAAAGTCTCTTGATAAAATCAGCGATTAATTCTGGTTTGACATCCTGGAGAACTTTTCTGTTTCCAATTGTGGTTAGAGACACACCAGAAGCGATGACGGAATTGTAAAATTTCCTGAATTCAATTGTGTTTTTCCTATTATTTTCAACATCTCTGAATAATTTAGACGTATCGATAGCAACTCCGGAATAGTTTATGCCACGCGTGACCACTGTCGTATTTTTCATCTTGTTCCTTGATGTAACTAGCAACTTTGTTTCGAAAGTATCTGGACACTCCTTGACCATTAGTCCGAAATCACTTGGTGTTTTTCCTTCTACCTTCATAACATTTAATTGTTCATCAAGGTTTTCAACGGCCTCCATAACAGCACCAAAAGAATCAACGTTTATTTGGCTCATATAAATGCGACATAGATCTTCATAATTTGGTCTATAGCCAAACCATCTGCACATTTGCAACAAGGTATCATAAGCTGCAGAATTACGACTATAATAGCTTGTCATCAAGCCTTCCAAAGTTAAACCGCGCGATAAAACGAAGCCTCCTATAGCAATGACTCTTGCACCCGTTTCTTTGTATTCCTTATATTTAAAACGTTGGTCGCCCTTATATTTATTGTTAATTATTGTGACTGTAAATTTTGAAACTTCATCAAATAAGAGCTCTTTTATTTTATCGAAAGGGACTTCCTCATTTAGTGACTTATAGGGAAAATTAGAACTTTTATCTGTGTAAAACTTATCTTTTGTATAAATATCATAAATTCTTCTCATCTCCGCATTTTTCAAAAACCTTTCAAGAGGGTATTTGTCATATTGAGAGATAGTGTTTCTTAGAATTTCTATATAAGTTTCAATGCAGTTTTTAATATCTTCGTGAATGATGTTGTAGGCCGAAATATTAACCATCATAGATCTATGCTTTTTATCATCACCACGTGCAGTTCTAATACAATTGCAAATCAAAAAATTGCATATAGCTTCTCTTAACGATTGCGTGAGCCCTTGATATTCATAATCCTTTTTGTGCTTTGCAGGAAGAAATAAAGGTTCATTTTCATCTAAAACAACTAAATGATTTGATTGTGTAGTGTCAAAAACTTTATCGGCACCAAAATAAGATTCTGGCGAAGCGTGTAAGCGATGTATAAAGTCGCTAGGAAATAAATCGTTATATCCAAGTTGTTCATCTTCTGGATTGATAAAAATATTAGCGAATGGCGTGGCGCTATAACCGACATAAGTAGAACAATTGAAATTATTATAAATATCTCTAATTAAGGCGTTGATTGTTGATGGATTATCATCAGATTTTGTATTAACACTAGCATTGTCACACTCGTCATCTATAATCATGATATTTTTGCTTGATACGCCATATTGTCCAGGCTTCAACCATTTCTTTACTGAGGTTAGAACAGATTTGTTCTTTTTAACCACCAAAATCAATGGCTTACTAAAATCGCCTGAAGTGGCAGGTATTGAAGTGAAATCTTTTTCGTCAGTGGTTAAAGGTGAGGCAAAGTATTCTTCCTGCTCACCGTATCTCCAAACGCCTACGTAGATTATATGATCTTCGCCGATTGATGAACTTATAGCGCCAATAAATCCTTCATCGACTCTTTCTTGCGTTTGGATTCGCAATGAATCCGTCATGCCTGCGAGGATGAGAATGAGTTTATAACCATAATCACATGCGAGCGATGCTAAGGCCAGATAATTTGACGTTTTACCGGATTGTACGTCACCCATGACCAAGCCCTTCTTTCTTTCATGAAACTCAGGGTCAGCGGCGTAAGAAAGTATTTTTTTAGATTCGCGAATAATGGAATCAATCGCGCCTTTGCCAAAATGGGAATACCCGAGATATCTTTCATATCTTTCTTGAAAAGCATGGCCTTTCGTCGAATCTAATTCACTTTTCTTCTTATAAAACCAAGTGTCGCTTGCTTCTTTCCCAATTAAGGTAGTCCCAGGAATAAATGTTTTACCACCATACTTTCTTTCGTATTCAAAAGCAAGTTCTTCGACTTCAGCATCGGAGAGACTATAAAGTTTGCAAAAAGTTTTTTTGATTTTGATAATTAGTTCCTCGTGGCTCATTGTTTCGCCGTTTAGAATAGAATCTAATATTTGGAGGTAAGTGTCTTTCATTGTTTAAGTCTCCTAATAATTTCGGCTTTTCTGTGTGCGATTCTTGAAAAAGCTTGGCTATCTAGTAATTTATTGGCAGCTAATATTGGATCATTGGAAGATTCACAGAAGAAAAGTAAATTTTCGACCAATTCGTCTTCGTCAGAACTTTCATCTGAGTTCATAATTTGTAAAGAATCCGCATTATCGGAAACGATAAGTCCCTTTGGGATGAATTGTTCTACTTTATCGAGATACAAATCTAATAAGGCAAGCTGTTTATTATCTAAAAGATTAGATAACTCGGAATAAAGAGGGTTATCTTCGCGGTTGATTTCATATTTCACTTTGCCGCCATGTAAATCTACCCTGTGCCATAATGGATATTCGGCCTCTGCCTCTTTTTTTCCTGGATATCTAACTTCTCTTTTGCTGCGAACGATGGAATCTTTTATAGAAATTTGTAATTGATCTTTTATTTTATCTGGTATTTTGGCTGAAGATTTCTTAACATCCAGCATCCACAAAGAATCCAACGAGGAAGGAATATCAACACGGACTCTAGCCAATTTATTGAACTCAGAACGTATTTTCATTCTTAGCCAGCTTCCCCAAATAATGAGTCTTTTATTTCTATATATATAAAAGCCCTGATCATCGTAAATGCTTTTCGGATTTCCGAGCATCTTTTTATTTTCTTCAGTCATAGAATTTGCATAAGGTAGCACAAAAGGAGTCACCAATATTTCCTGGTCATCAACATAGATGGACATAGTTCTACCTTCTTGATGATTCGTAGAATTAGTTAGGAATGGATCTCTCTTTTCAATCCTGTGCCCATTAAAGGAAATCTCGACTTCATCCCAAAAACGATGGAAAACAAGTTCGATATGTGCCTTCGCTTGCCCAATTGTGTTTATAAAGCTTGTTTTGAAAGACTCGGACTCTTCTAGCATTTTGTCAAAGGACTGCCAAATTACGATTGTGCCAGAATCTACGTTTCTTAATAATTCTATTTCTGGCAAAGAATCAATTTCATCAGAATCGAGAATATCCAATATCCATTCGTTTTTTTCTTGAATTTTTCTCAAATCATAGCGCATTGCATTTATGCGATTGCAATTCTTGCTGGCGACCGTCAATTTCAAGCATTGTGAAAAAGAAGCTGATTTCAAGCCTAATCCAAAACGACCTAACTCATATTCGGATTCCTCTTTATTATCTCTATCGGAACCCAACGTCATGGCATTATCTAATTCTTTTCTTCCCATTCCATGGCCATCATCAAAAATGACAACATAAGGCTCTTCATCGTCCGGATTGGACAGGACTTGAATATGTTTGGCATCAGCTGAAATGCTATTGTCTATAATGTCGGCAAGAGCAGTTGAAAAATTATATCCGATACATCTAAGGCCTTGAATCAATGATTTCGCTGGCGGTATTTTGCTTTGTTCTATAGCCATTTTTAACCTCCTTAAGCTTGTAACCTTATTGAGGTTATTAAACTAGTAAATTCATCTAAATCTTTATTTTTATAAAGATGGATTTTTTCGCTTCCAAATATCTCGCTTATGTAAATAATCGATGATTGATCAAATAAAGCCAATGCTCGTCTTTCTTCACCACTTAGGTCGATATAAATGGATTTCGTATACGAACATTTTACAATTGCGTATTCAACCATTCCATTGAGAACGTATTTAATATCAAAAAGGGAATATGGATATGCATCACACAATACCACAATGTTTTCCGCGCCTTTCGAAAGCAAAAATTCTTTTACTAAGTCAATAGCGTGAAAGTTAGCTTTATCGATGTAATTTTGGAAGTTATCCGGATTCACATCGTCACCATATATTTTTTTCAAAGTAACAATTTCCGAATCATAACAATCTTCTGTCCTTCTAAAAACTTTAGTATACTTAGCGCCAACGCCCTTCGTATTTCGAAACACTTTAGAATATGGAATGTCCCCGTACCCTACAATGGTGATTAAAAAATTCAAAGAATTGTCATCGAAATCATATTCAAAAGCATCAACTATAAAAGCGTATCCAAACACAAATTCAGATATTTGTGAGATAACCGCTTTGTTATTGATGTTTAATGGTTCAAATTTCAATGTAATAGGATAATGGAGCTTGATTCTTCCGAATTGAGCTTTTGTAGGATCGATTTCTTCTTTAATAAACATACTAAACGCCGAACTAGCGCCTAGCGAGACACCATTTACTTTAATATTGTTGAATACAAAAACGTTATTTATCTTGTTAGAGCTTTTAGAATTCTTCAATAGTGAATCTATTAATTCAGGATATTGTTGGAAATCCACTTGAAGAGGAATTTTATATATTTCATTTAATCGCACATTTAAAGAATTTCCCTGTTTAATAGGGGTGGCAACAGTGCAAGTATGACCTTTTAAATTATCATTTTGGATATTCCAATATAATGATTTTGTGTCAATAGGAAGAAGTATCTTGTGCATGTTTATTCCCTTCTTCCGTATTTGTCTTTGAAAAGAAGCTCAAAAATAGCCTGTAGAACATTGACGACAATTGAGTTTCCAATTAGCTTATTCATTTTTCTATAGCTGAGATCGAGTCGCAATGTTCTTTCATATTCATCTTCGGTGAATCCCATTAAAAGAAATGCCTCTCTAATCGTAAGGAGACGAAAAGTATCACCTTTGGGGCCTGTATATTTGAACATCGCAGCCGTGTTGCTTCTATCCATATTACACGTTATTGTATTAACGGTTGGCGAATTAAATTCACGATGATTAATATCCCACATTTCTCTTCTTGAAATTGTATTATTTAACCATAGTTAATTTAAAATCTAGCACTATAAATAAAAAATTAATAGAAAAGTCGATAATATTTCTTTTTTTTGAAAAAATATCGCTTTTCTATTTTTATTTGAGTTAAAATATATAGTGCTAGGTAGCACTATATATTTAGAGGGTATTATGGCATTTATTAGAATTCAAAATTTAAAG
>CAVJWL010000056.1:0-9546 GCA_963653505.1 uncultured Prevotellaceae bacterium | reverse complement strand
CCCCCCCCGACTTTTTTGTCGACATAGTTTTTAAACTCGGCTTTATCAACTATTTTAGTATATTCATCATCTCTATAATTCAGTTTCAACCAATTAATCTTATCTGAAAATGTCTTTGGATTATCTAAATCAAGTTTCTTATGGTTTCTTAGATAATACGCAACTTTCAAATAAGTTTTATTAGAAACGAAATTAAGCAACTTCATCATTCCAAGTCTCGTCCAAACTCTTCCAATAATTTCCTTCATAAGTATACCCTTCTATCTTAAATAAGAAACAAATATAGTCATTTTTACTTTCTTATAATAACGACATTGTGCTCTAGTCCTCAAAAAGTAGACATATTGCGACTCGTGCAATTCCTCCCTTATTTCTTGTAATATTTTAATTTCTTGATAGGTTCAATATCCCATAGATTACCAAACTCTAAATCGAATTCTTCAGGTTCAAATCTAGATAAAGCTGCATTATGATAGAAAGTCAATTCTCCAAAATAAACCTTTCCATTTTCACTATATAGATCAACTCTGACTTCAGGAAAATCAGAAGATAAGATTTTACAAATCTCAATCATCTTATCGAAATTCTCTGGTTTTATTATATTTCTTGTTGAATTCCAATGAGCATTTTTAACATCTATATGTTTAAAATTCATATCATAGAAATCAAAACATACATTTGTATCTCTATCACTACCAACAAATAAGAACTTCGGTTCTCCGTTGAAACAGAAGAATTTATAATCCCAGGGAGATCTTCCGGATTCCGTATGAATCACTTCTTCAACAATAATCTTGTTATTTCCTTTGGTATAGGCTGTCTCTAATGCAAAATGAACACCATTATAAATGTCTTATCAACACGAGTTAACTTCTCCTTGACTTCATCTAGGTTATGAGAGGCTTTATCATGGCATATAAATACCCCCCCGAGTCCTCGGTGTTCTTAATAACAAATTCATTTGGTAATTCATCCCAATTGATATCGCTAACACTGCTATATGTTTTAATCGTTGGAATCAATATATTTTCTAATCCTTTAGACTTAACATAATCTTTAGCATCAATCTTATCGACAATCTTACTCATCAAAGGATCATAATAATAAAGCTTATACCAATTCAATTTCTCATTGAAAGTCTTTGGATTATTTAAATCCATTTTATAGCCCAAACAAATCTTATCTAATCCTTCTAGATACTTTCGTTTATTCTCATTGGCATTCTTTATATTCTTCTTGATATAAAGTTCTCTTCGAACAACAGTTACTAAATCACCTTTTTAGCATGCTCAATGACTTTTTTCATTTTACCCATAGTTAATCTCCCACTCCATCTCTTGATTCACATACGAATAATTTGATTTTATCTGCATATTCAGGATGTGATTTCGAATACATATCTTTAATCGTATTGATGACTTCTTTTTCTTTTAGAGGATCAATGATTGCTAAACAAGCACCATTGAAACCTCCACCCATAAAGCGAGTACCAAAGACACCATCAATACCGACCAAAATATTATATAAGTCAATTAGTAATGGAGAACCTGCTTCATAGAGTTCAATCGATGACTTACCAGATTCAGAAACAAGTTTACCGAACTCTTTGATATCACCATTCTTCCAAGCAGCTTCGCCTTTTAAGACTCTATCATTTTCAGAATAATAATGAAGTGCTCTCTTTTGGAAGTTCTTGGGCATGAATTCTTTATATGTCATAAAGTCTTTATAATCCAAATCTCTTAAGTAAGTGTCTTTAAATTTCTTATAGATACCTAAATAAGAATTTGCAATGAAAGCAGCCGCCTTACATTCATCAACACGAATATTGTAATAAGAACCCGCAAGCAATCTTTCAGCACCACAATGAACAATCAAAAATTCAAATTTTGTATTGCACTTACCAAGCTTCACTGTCTTATATTTAGAATCATTTGTATCAAGAACAAGAAGTTCATCTCTCTTAGATAAGACCTCACAAGACTGATCAAGTTTACCGATAGACATACCGACGAATTCAGTTTCTGCTTGATAGGCATATTCAATCAATTGTTGATTGGTTAATTTAATATTATTTGCAAATGCAATTGCAATTAAAAATGAAATGATATTTGCAGCACTAGAAGATAATCCACCAACAGGTAATTCTCCATAGACATATGCATTGATACCATTCTTTAAAGTATATCCATTCTTTTGTAAAGCTTTCACTCCACCTCTAATATAATCACACCAATCATTTTGCTTTTCTAAAACATCAGTAACTCTAAATCTTTTTCTCTTTTCAAAATTATGAGAAACAATCTGACATAAATCATCATCACTGATGGTATAGGAAATACCAATACCATAGTTGATTGCAAAACCAGTCACTAACCCATGTTGATGATCAACATGAGCACCTAAGGGACAAATTCTATAAGGGCAATATGAAAATAATATGTCATTACTTTCACCATAATGCTTAATATAATGTGCTTTCAATGAATCATAATCCATATTATTTCTCCCTCTCAAAATAAATTAAAATAAAAGATAAACAAATCATATAAATTACTTTAATTAAAACTATAAAATACATTCGCATTCTATATACCAACATATATATCAATCTATATATACTACTCATCCCTTAGGAACAAATCCTACTCTCTATGTCTTATAAACAAATATATTCATCTATATGATTAGAAATCATAAATGTATATAATGTATTCAACTACTTATCATATATTATCTATATAAAAATAAAATAAATAAAAAATATAGAACTAACCTGAAGTAAGGAATTCATATGTATTCTTTACTGACGAATAGAATAAGTATAAAAAAACCATAACTTCATTTCTAATATAAGAAACAAGTTCTATAACATATTTCATTTTTAGAATGAATGTATTTATGTATTCATTCTTATATATAAAGAATGAATATATAGGAATACAATCATCATAAGATATAGATAAGCTCACATCAGACTCCCTTTTATTAGATATATAAGATAACTAGAAATAGAATACATATATAAAAGACAAACATATTATATAGTAAATACGATCAAATATCATCAATGCAAACAGTAATTGATTTATATAGATAATTATTTTTATTGTAAACAATAAAATACCTATCTATATAGAATAGGAAAATAAATCAAACATAGGATGCACAATACATATAGAAGTTTATGAGAAATAATTTAAAAAATTAAATTGATAAAATCTATATATATATATATATCACAAAACTTAATTTTTTCAATGAAATAATGCCAAAATTAGATAGAAATCCTTAAATTTCATTCATCAAATCAAACTATCGCATAAAAGAAAGATCAATCATTCCAATCTGATGAATAGTAATCAGATACTATCCCTCTATAGGAATCCAATCAAAAAAACGATAAAACAAACGCCTCCACAATCCTGCCAATAGCAAAATCGTGAAGGCTAAAATCAAGGAAGTATCTTCTTTAACCACAGCCATAGATATTACCTCGATTCTGACTGCAGCTGAATTTCTCATATCTTAATTAAACCTTTCACAATATAATCAACTATACATTAGATACAGATATTTGTTATTTGTATCTTTTATTTTAACTGTATACTTGTTTTATGTCTTATATCTGTTATAAATCGCTGTTAAAATTTCATTATTTTTCTTTAAAGTATAGTGCAATTATGATATAATTATACTATACATCGAGGTGGTTATGATTGAGGAAAAAATAAGAAAAATATGGCGTCCAACTAACACTATTTTAAAGGCTACTAGCAAGTCAAATGTTTACATGGTTATTGAACGTATTGGTTGTAAATATGTCAATGGAAAAAGAATACCACAGAATGGAAAAGTTATAGGTCATATCATTGATGGTAAATACGTAGAAAAAGAATCTTCAAATACAAAATTGACAAATAGATCTATTTCTCTATTGCGTTATGGAAATGTTGCATTTGCAAACAAAATGGGTAATGATCTTATTAAATCACTTGATAGTGTTTATGATTCAAATGATGCTTTAAACATTTACAATTTAGCTTTGATGAGAACGGCTTTTACTGATATAAAAGATTATCAAATAGAAGAAAAATATCATAAGAGTTTTGCAAGTGTTCTCTATCCTAATAGGGCTGTATCTAAAAACAGTATTTCTAAACTTTTAGAACTTATCGGAAATGACTTTGAAGGCGTTCATAAATTCATGGAAAATAGAGTCAATGAGATGGTCGGTGAATCAACAAAAATCCTCATTGATGGCATGTTAAAAAATGATAAATCCAAAGTTAATTCTTTTGTTGGTTTCTCATACAAAGGAAGAATCAAAGGGACAACTGATATCTCTATCATTTGTGCTATTGATGCAGAAAAGAAAGAACCGATATGTATCAAAGTATATAAAGGAAACTTACCTGATTTTGTAAATAGTGTCGATTTCTTCGATGAATTTAAGCTTCCAAATGGTCTTGCTATTTCTGATAAAGGATTTGATTTAACTAAATGGAAAAATAAGTGCAAAGATTCAAAGATAGCATATCTATGTCCGATTAAAAGAAGTTCTAAAATCATATCAAAGCTTGAACTAGGTAAGAATTTAGAATATGTTGAAGGTTGTGAAAAGCATGTTCTTGGAAAGAAGAAAAAAGAAGGTGAAATCTTCTATTATTCATTCTGTGATTTGGATAGAAAAGCTAAAGAAGAACATGATTATGTAGGTGGTAAGAAAAAGAAATTAGATCCCAAAAAATACGAGAAGAAAAAAGATAGTTTTGGAACTGTAACTTTCAAATCAAATTTAGATCTATCATTGAAACAAATATATGATTATTACGCACTTCGTTGGGAGATAGAATTGGTCTTTAAAATGTATAAAGGAATACTATCTATGAACACAACAAGAGTTCATGATAATCCTTCAGTTATTGGTACTGAATTCATAAATTTCTTATCAGTAATTATCACCTGTAGAATGAAGAACAAATTGAATGAATTAGGCTATTTTAAAAATGATTCATTCAATAATATTCTTGATAGATTGTCTGACATAATAAAAACTTCCACCGATGAAAAAGAGTGGAAGTTATGTACACTGAATTTGAAAGAAAAAGAACTTTTAAAAAAGCTAGAAATTTAAGCTGTATAGTATATTGAGATTGGGAAATGTTTATTTAATTGCGATAGCGGGACGGACACCACCGCCCGAATGGTCAACGTCACAGCAAGAATTTGTGCTGACATCGAAGTAAAAAGATAGTGCCACCTCCCAGGCTACAGAACTATACGGAGACCATGTCCAATAAACCATACCATTTCCGTTATATCTTGAATCATAATTTGACCCTACTCCGTTTGCCTTTGCATAAACCATTAGCTCACAGCACCTTGATTCATCATCAAGAAAAATGATGTATTATTATACCATCGTTTTTCAATTACAAATCCTACCATCATCATTTGCCTTTAAATCTTTTATTGACCAGCTTTATCATTGCCTTTTTCAACATATGATGGCAAATAATATTTATATTCTCCAGTTGCAAAATTGTATTTATACCCCATTTTTGCACATTGACTTCTATCAAAATGTTTTGGTTGAGTACTATCATTATAGTGTAAAGTAATTGCTGTGACAATGACATCATAATCGCGAGCCGCATCAAAATCCATTTCTTTGATTAAACCTTTGACATATCCCCGGCCAAATGTAGAATTTTTAGGGTGTATCATAGCCTTTCTTTCAGAAAAACATCCCGTATCATTAGAACGGCAAAGTTTTGCACCAAACCAAACTTCAATGAGTGAAATATTAGGTTCGGTTAAGAAAAGTGAAATTTTTATACTTGCCAAGAGATCTAAGCCAAGTCCAGGTACCCAATTCGGATAATCAAATGAAGAAACAGTAGTTATATAATAAGGGTTATTTTCATATCCTATGTTCGATGTTATTGAGGAAATCGAAGTGACAGTCTTGTAATGACCAACTTCATAGTGCAAATTCAATACTGTAATTCCTTCTTCTTTCGCTATTTTTTCCATTTCTAACGCATCAATTCTTGCGATTTCATTTTTTTTCTGAATTTCTTTATCCGCAAGATACATTTTAATAAAGTAATAAATAGCGAAAATAATAAATATAACTGCGCCACCAATTAGAACAATCAATAATGCTACCATAATCTACCTCTCATTATTATCATCGTTTTTGATTAATTTTTTATTTAATTCAATTTTCAATTTTTTAGCTATTTCTTTTTTTGAATATTTCTTGGCATACAAAAAATGAATGTTTGACAAGAATTTATACTTTTCTTCCATTTGCTTCTTTGAAATTCTATAGAGCAATGGCAAAATCAACTTTTCACCATTTGATTCCTGTCTATTTAGCAGTTCTTCCAACTCATAATTAGTCCATTCTCTATCAAGAAAAGATTTCGAAATGACAACGACAGCGAGAGAACTATTCTTCAAGGCTTCATCAATTTTGTCTTTTATATTATCTCCCCATGTAATAGATTCGCTATCATAAAAAACTTTTATGCCTAACGCTTTTATTTCCAGCACTAAATCATCAACATACTTCAATTTATCTCTTGAACAATGAGATATGAATACATCATATTTTTCCATTATTTACTCCCTGGATAAATCCAATACGCTCCACCATCATATACAGAGGTTACATATTGAGTATCACCATAATCTTGAAAAATAGAATTAAGTTTCACACAATAATCATAAAAAAGAGTATCTTCATTATATGTCGATTTGAAACTGTTCGAAGTCTTCAGATAAAGAGTTCCAAAACTAAGCCCTTCAATTCTTGGATTATCATCGAAATAGTATTTTTTGACTTTCATTTCAGAATATGTTTGTTTTCCAAGATACACTGCCCATGGAAGATTCACATGAGCAAACATTTTTTTATCAATATCAAAGAACCAATAGTAATAATTTCCTTTTTTAGTATTATTAACTTTATGTTGATACTTCCGTTCACAATAAGGCAAACCATTGAATTCGAATTTTTTACCGAAAGGTTCATATGTTTTGTCGAACTTTTCATCGCCCGAATCCCAAATTCCGCCTGCAATATTATTTGGATTTGCTTTAATTTGGAACAATTGATTCAAATAATTTATATATGGTTTAAAATGGTATGTAATCGAATAATTTTTCGAAAACACAATTGGCTCATCGTTGCTTTCCGACCATTTTTTACATGAATTCGTGATATTAATTTTACCTGTTGAATCTTCATCTCTTTTCAATATAGAAGATTTCAATCTATATGACCAATCACTGTTAATCACTGTAAAGTCATCAGTACTGATTGTACGAGTAATATCATATGTTGTACTGAGTTCATAAGAAGACGAAAAATCAATACCTACTGAAAGAGCCGAACCTGTTCCTGAACTCCCATCTATAAGTGTTTGTTTTAGTTGTGTAGCATCAACATCTGATGGATAAATCTTATTAAAATATTTTTCAAATATTTCTAAATCTTCGTTATTTACGTTTACACTTGAACACGAAGGACAAAGAAATGCCAAAGACAACAATAGATTTCTTGCTTTATTCCTTTTAAATAACATAGTTTTCTCCAATTTCAAAATAAATTTATCTAAAATATTTAAAACTTCAAAAAGTTAAATCAATGATTCTTTCCACTTATCATAACCTTTAGAGACAGTCGACTTTGCCTGATTGCATCCAGTCAATGAAAACAGTGTGACAAAAGAAGCCATCAGACACATCCATCTTTTTCTCATATAAATTTCCTTTCTCAAGGCCCTAGAAAGAAAAAAGGCCTTGGCTAATAAACCAAGACCCATAATAGGTATAATATAAATTACCCCCCCCGAGTATCACTAAGATTCGTTCTTCTATGCTCAGGAGAAGCAAGGCTTAGTAATATTCTAAGGACTGCATCGTACTTTTTCAAGACATATTTGAAATATTCCAGCAATGAGATTCATCAAAAAACAGAATGTGAAAATATGGAATAGTCCATTCAAAGCGATAGTTTCAATATTAAAAGCTCCCTCAATGAAGAGAGAGCTCATCTCAAGGTTGGAAGGCAAAGCTTATTACAACAACGAATTTCCCAATTTTGCTTTAGCCTTCCCCTAGACAAGAAGAGTCCTATTGATACTCTTAACGAATAGCCTAGGTCCTATGAATAAAGAAAGTTTATAAAAACCGGGATTGGATTAACAAAATTAATGATTCTTCTATAAGAAACAAAATGAATTTATTTCTTGAAAAACCTATGAAGAAAACATTTCTTTTCTTCTTTAAAATAGAGATAAGGATCCATCAAGAATTTATACTGATAATAGGGATAGTCCTTCTCTATCTTTTTTCTTTACAGCCATAGCTTTATTTCTATTTAAAATGATCTTCGTGATTTTATTTTCTTCAAAATCAATCAAGATCTTATTGCTAGCAATAACACCATGAATTGGAATAAGAAAGCATCCATGTTGATACTTCATTCGATCATTCATACAGAATGTATCATCGAAAGGATTGAATAATTTGAATTTCATCGTCAAATCTGATTTTTTGATCTTCCATAATGGCTTTTTGAAGATTGTAGAAACTAGTTTGATTTTTCCTTTTCGATAATCAATTCTGTAGTTGGTATAAAACGAACAATCAATATCATCCTTTTTGATGATTTGACTCTTATCAGGATTGAAAATATAGATAGCAGGATTTTTTGATATCCTACGAGTAGAGAAAGTAGAAGCAATCAAGATTGATTCTGAAACATGAAGAAATGGGGTTGGAGACATCGAATGCTATAAATAGGCAAGAAAATTGAAATATCTTTCTTTTACAAAATCATGATTCCGTGATGCTATACAGGAATCATCACTCATTCTGATTTTTTGTTCATTCTTGTATTCAAAGACATAATCATATTTTTCTTTTGTAGAACGAAAATGTTTCTCTAACTCATCAAAGTCAACAATCAACTTTTCTACTTCTAATTTTCGATAGAGATAAGGAACCAAATCATAATTCTTATTCGTAACACCTCTATAGAAATAGTTCTTATCATCAATGTATTTTGATAGAACTGAATCCTCAAATTCTTCATAGGAAGAGATAAGAGATTCTTTTTGTGATTTACCAATATCATCAATTTCTCTCAAAAATGAAATCATCCATAACAAAGAGATATCTTCTAAGAATTCCAATTGTAAGATTTGATCAATGAAATCATTCTTGATTTCATCGATATTCTTTCTTGTCAAATCAATAACATTCATCCATGATGGATGTGAAGGAAAATCTTTTGAACTTGGAAAATCACAAAGAGACAATACATAAGTATCACATCGTAATATTTCATATTCATTCAATAACAGTTTTGTTTTAGAATTTCCATAATTCGAGATAACAAAGTTTATTTTGAGACTTGTCAATAATTATGTGTAATCTTTTTGATAATGTTAATAACTTTATTTCTTAATCACATCTTCATCTTCTTCATAACCTACATCGATGTAGGTTATGAGCTATGAGGCTATC
>CAVJWL010000055.1:1155-10394 GCA_963653505.1 uncultured Prevotellaceae bacterium | reverse complement strand
TTATGAAATCAAACGATTTTAAATTATGTAGCTATAAATCAGTTACAAGATAAGGCATCTTAGAATTTTTATCAAAAATTGAATCTTTACTGATTCCATAAATTAGGTTTCCCATTTGATCAGTTATTGCTTGAATATATATTTTGCTACCATCTTCTAATAAGCCTTCTTGTTCTACATAATATGCGAAATCTACTGGTGCTGGTCCGCTAGGTTCTGCTTTGACTCTAACATTAATGATTTTCATAATTTTTCCTTTTAATGATTGAATTAACAACTTAATAATTTCATTTAAAATTAACTTTTAAGAATTTTCCCTAAATAATTGATGACATAACTTCTTTTGATGATATCATGATTTTTTTGATTCTGATAAGTTCTTAAACAACTATAGCATGATGACTCTTCTGAACAATTATGACATGATTTAGATATTGTATAAGCTTTGTTGAGAAGGTTATTTAACATTCCCTCACTGTTTAATCTTTTGATATTTCCAGCTCCTCCGGGTGTTGTATCATAGAGAATATAACTATAATTGGCATTGTTATCTTCATCTTTGTAATATTGAAGACACCCAGATATTTCGGTGTTTTCGATATTAAGAATTCTACATGCTGATAATATCAAGGCTTGTAAAATTGAATAAGCTTCTTCATATTCTTTTTTAATCATATTTAGTGGTGCTTTTATTTTAATTTTTAAAATATCTGTTTTAAATTTATATCCCAATGAATATCTTTCAAGCTTGTTGTTATTTTTACAGTTATAGCCTTTTGAATCTTTATGTGGAATTTTTATCTTTATTGATTTAATAAATGGACCGATACCAGCTGGTTTTTCAATTGCATATCCACATCGTGGACAAACAAAGAAATCTGTTGTATTAAGCATGATCATTTCTCCATTATCACCTACATATGATACTTCAATTTCAGTTTCATTTATTTTATATTTAGATGGAGTAACTGAATCTTTATAAGTGAAGAATGTTGCTTCTGTTCTATATGTTTTTTCAGGTTTTATCAATGTTGGTTTATCTACTTTTTCACTGGCTACAAATCCGAATTCAGGAATTAAAAAAGTTTTGATTTTATTTGAATCTAGTTCATTGCCACATTGTTTACATTTGCATAAGTGATCGTTATTTTCTTCATCTGTTGCTGATACATTTGGAACCACATTTAAGGTTTTACATACATCACATCTTATATAATCGTATTTTCGCCAATCAAGACCAGGATTTATTTTTATATATTTTGAAGTGATTAATTTATTATTTGCTACTACTTGGCATCCAGGTGCATATTCAGATATTGCCATTGATAAATCTCTAGATAATTCTAATCCGCTTAAATCATCCCCTTTGGTATGTGCATTGATTTCTAAATCAACAGTATCAACAGGGAATCCATATCTAGGAAGAATATTACTTCTAGATAAGAAACTTATGATTCTTTCTCTTTCATAAGTTTTTATACGTTTACTTAAAGAATATTGCAGTGTATCTCCTTTTTCTTTAGCTTTCTCATAAGCTTCATATAATATTTTTGTTTCACTTAAGTAGCGTTCTTTTACATCGAATAAACTTGGATAATCACTTGTTTGTGGTGAGAATAACCAATCAGTCCAACCGAATGTTTCAATTTGAAACTTTTCATATAATGACTTAGGAATTGAATCATGCAAATATTGTTTTAACTTGTCTTTTTCAGGTGATGGTTGTGTTAAGAATTCTTTAAATGTATCATAACCACTGATTGATGAATCATCTTCTTGAATCATAAATGTTTTTGCATCTTTAAAGAAATCAGGATAAGATTTAAAAAAGAAAGAAAAAGCTGAAGCGTATAGATGTCTGATACATATTTTTTCATTGTCTGTTTTAAAATGCGGTGGTTCAATCACACCTTTAATCATTTCTATTGGATGTTCAAAATAATTGAAATCATGATTTGATTTGTTACAGAATGTCAGTGCAAAAGCCGCAGACTTTGAACTACGTCCTGCACGGCCTGCTCTTTGTGCATAATTGGAAGCTGATGGTGGCATGTTTCTCATAAATACTGTTTCTAATTCGCCGACATCAACACCCATTTCAAATGTTGTTGAACAACTTAGTACATCAATTTTTTGATTGATAAATAAATTTTGATATGTATAGGCTTCTTCTCTATCAAGTTGGGCAGTGTGTTCGACTACTCTTAATGGCTTTATTTCTAAGTTATGATATATTTGATAATAATGATTGTTTTTTTCTAATTCATCAATATCTACTTCTTCTAGTTCACCATCGCAGTGGTATGATGGACATGCTCCTTTAACATTGAAATATGTGATTTTATTACATTTCTTACATCTAAAAGCTTTTCTATTTTTAGTTAAGACAAAATTAGAGATATTGACTTTATAATATCCTTCTTTATTTCTGAACATTATCTGAGGTTTATTTTCTTTATTAGGTGCAAAGAAATAATCCCAAAATTTACCTAATAAATCTTTTACTTGTTCTCTTGTAACATCAGGAACTATCTTATTTAGAACTCTTGTTAAATAATCTAGTCTCTTATTTGAAAAGGAATCATTTTTAGGAATAAATGATCTTACATAATCAGAACCACTATCTCTTAAATAACTGAGTTCAACTCCATTATGAGTGAAGAATTCTTTATCAGCTAAAGTCATGCTTTTAGGATAGTAAATGGCTGGATCTGATAGCATGGACATCACAAATACCATACATATATCTTTTACTTCATCAATGTTCAAATTGTATTTTTTATGTGGACCAAATATTTTTAAATTATCATTGAAATCTAAACCGATTATTCCTAGTCCGAATATCGAATTTCTTGAATTTGAATTTACGAGTTCTTTAAGCAATGCTTGCCAAGCCACTTTTTCATAATCATAAGAATTGTTAATTTGATTTTTTAATGCTGATAAATACTCATCAAATGGAATTATTTTATTTTCTTCCATGCTGCCAGCAAGATTATTAATAAGTGATGGAATTTCAATATAGTCACTTGATACTTTATCGATTTGGTCTTTTATCATTCTTCCGTATAATAATGTATCGTATGATATAGAAAAATAACTTGCAAAATAAGCAGCTGCTTGTCTTGAATCTGAGAATGCAATGAATTGTTTTGCTTTAGATACAATTTCAGTTGAGGATGTTGTATCATCAACTTCAAAATCATCATTGTCATCTGATTTATGTATAATCACTCTTTTTTCATGACTTGGTAATTCTTCAAATAATGAAGTTCCAATAACGGATGTAGAAGCTTCTTGTCCTGAGAAAAATCCTCTTAAGATACCTAATCTATTTACATTTTCGCAGCATACACATTTAGTCACTCTACCATTTTGTTCATCAGTAGTTTTCACTTTATATAAATTTATATAATCATTTTCATCATGATCACAGCATTTTTTGTGAACATCATAAGCACTTCTTATAAATCCACAATGTGGACATAATTCATATTTTTCGATGACTAAGTTTGAATTATCAAGCGTATCATCTTCATCAGTATCGCTAATAGTATCGCCTATATAGTAGGCTTCTTTGATTTCATTGCTTTCTGCATTTGATTTTTGAACTAGATGGTCATCTTCGATATAACCAATCAAATATAAAGAATGACATTGTGTGCAAGTCACTGCTTCAAATACTTTGTATTCTTGATTATTGACTGTAATTTTATCTTTTCTATTTAGAAATAAATCTTTATGAGGAGCTAAGGTTATAAAAACGCCTTCTGTCGCTCTTAAAAACATATGATATCTAGAATCAAAGAGCTTTGATTGATTTTTATTAGCTTTAGAAGCTACTTCAACAAATGTTGATATCTCATCTTCATTCCAACCGATATATTTACTTATATCTTCTATACTTTTTGGTATAGATAGATAATGTTTGATTTTCCAAAAAGTGCTATCTAAAAGTAATAAATCATAAAGATAGTTCTCTAAATTATTAGTATTAGTTTTAAATTTATATTTAGTTTCAATTTGTTCGACTATATATGAATCGTCATAGCCATTATCCATTAAATTAGCAACATAAGAATAGAACTCATATGTCAAATTGTATTTTACATTTTCCTCTTTTAATTGAATTCTTTTGGCTCTGATTATATTTTCAACATTAAAATTGACAGAACACAACTTATTTGCAAAACCGATGACTTCTTCATTTGATTTCTCATCTCCCAATGTTGCACTGGTTAATATGAACTGTAAATTTTGATTATTCAATTTTGCCTTTAATCTTCTTAACAACATTGAAACATCCATACCAGTTGAACTTGTGTAAGTATGGGCTTCATCTAGAACGATATATTTCCAATTATTTGAAGATGGACCATCAAAGAAAACATTGTCTTTAGGACGCAGCATCAAATACTCCAACATTGCATAGTTAGTGATTAAAATATGGGGAGGATTTAATTTCATTGAATCTCTAGATAATCTCTCATTAGGTAATGGTTTTTGAAGTCTAATGTCATCAATTCTCTTCCCATTTAATTCTATATAACTATCAATAGCACCTTTGCTGTGTTTATCTGTTTCATCATGCTGTTTTGTTTGACCTGTATAACAACCAAAGGTGATATTTGGATATTCAATAAATATTTTTCTCAACCTATCGATTTGGTCATTTGCAAGAGCGTTCATCGGATAAATGATCAAAGCTCTAACTCCATCATTTAAGTTTCCACTTTCTTTTTCTCTTAATAATTCATTGATTATAGGGAGTAAAAAACATTCTGTTTTACCAGAACCAGTACCTGTTGAAATGATTAAATTATTTCCGTTTATGGCTTTTCTTAAAGCTTCTTCTTGATGTAAATGCAAATTGGGAATGTTATATAATTTATCTAATTTTCTAAATTCCGGTGATATTAGTCCTTCTTGAATTAGTTCTTCTAAACTCTTTCCTTTTGAAAAAGAGTTAGTTACATCTAGATAGGGACCTTTTTCAAATGATTTGTTTTCTTCTAGGCGTCTAGTAAAGATTTCCTTATATTCAGGATCTTTAATATCGAACATAGTTTTTAAATAACATTTATATTTTGTTGAAATGATTTTTGAGGATTTTGTAACATTGAATGCCATTATTTAATCTCCTTATATAAGAATAAGAAATAATTTAAATTATCATCAAACATTTCACAATTTCGTCTACTCTCTTTTGATAATTTATATTTGTATTGATACCCTGTAACTATGTTTTTATCTTCATAATTTATATTTAAACCAGCATAATCATCCGCTTCATCTTTTACAAATATGTACATTGATTTTAAATCAAAAGTATTTGGAAACATCAATAGAGCTTTCGTAATAATGATAAAAGTATTATCGTGTGTTTTAACTCTAATATTTGCTTTATACCAAGCATATTTGCTTAACGAATTTCTATCAATAGAAATGTCTTCATTCCAAATGCCATATAAATTTTCGATTTCTCCATTTTTTCCATCAATAAAGGTGTTATCTTTTATTAAACTATTTAAAGTGCATGATTCAATATCTGTAATATAATAATAAGTATCGAAAGTAAAGTTGTAATATTTCTTTTTCTTATCTTGATAACCATACAGTAAAATGACACCTGAACTGAGATCTTTAACATTCACAATTGTTCTTACAAAGGGTTCTTTTGTCAAACAAATTGATGTTGTGTCAACATCAAAACCATCATCATTATCGTCTTCATCAATTTCATAAATGTAAATTGAATAATCACCTGGTTTTAAATCACATTTCACTTCAAATTTTCCATCGATGATTTGTGTGTCTTCACAGATCATATTTTCGCCTTGATATATTGATACGGTATAGGAACCATTACCAAAGATATCTACATCACCGATTAAAATGTTATCATCAAAATTAGCAAGCAAATTGACATCTTTTACAACACTTCTACATATAACTGTAGTAAATATTTCTTCTGTCAAACAATCTTTAAAGGCGATATATCTATATGCTTCACTTCTATCGGAAGCAAACCAATTATAAATTTTTGATATGTTATAACAATGGGTCTTTAAATCATGACATTTGATTTCAGCTTCTTCATCAGGTACATCGATATTGTCATATGGTGCTATGGTTGCTTTACTAAATGTGAAAGGACCATTTAAATATAAGTTTTTCTTTTCTTTCTTCAATTCTTTTAACAAAATATCTTTTGGTCTTTTGACATTCCATTCATCATCGAGGTTATATTTCCAATACAATGCTGGGATATAAAAATATAATTTAACTTCTTTATTATCTATGATTGTTGAAAGTCTTAGATGATCATCTTCAACTAATTCACAATATGCATTTTTACTAGGATCTTTTTCAGCAAAATTAAAGAGGAATCTGCTTAGATCATCTCTTATAGTTACATAATATTTATATTTTTCATCGTTTAATTCAATGAAATTAAGATTGCTATTCACTTCAATTACAGCTACTTCTTTGAATATGTATGGGCTATTTCTAAAGGAATAATTAAAATTCTTAATATAAGCAAAAGCTAAATAAAATTGTTGTTTTTTATATTTAGGATAATCTAAAAATATAGTATAAAGACCTTCTTTATTGATGAATTTGTTAAGGTCTATCAAATAATAACTTGAATCAATATCATCTTCATATTTAAATTCTTTAAGATTGAAATCGATGATTCTATTATTCAATCCAT
This sequence comes from uncultured Prevotellaceae bacterium, assembly GCA_963653505.1. Classification (GTDB taxonomy): domain Bacteria; phylum Bacillota_I; class Bacilli_A; order RFN20; family CAG-288; genus Enterosoma. The sequence goes on along the minus strand of CAVJWL010000055.1, from coordinate 3,679 downwards.
TTATTGATAAACTGATTCCCTCTAATTCTTTTGGATTTGCTTTAAATAATAGCTTTGGTAAATGTGAATACACATCGTAATCTTTATCGCTATATTTTAATGTTACTCCTTTAAGTGGATAACTTTCACAATATCCTTCTTTTAATTTTTGACCGATTTGAATACCTTTATTGTCATCTAATATAAGAATTTGACCTTCATTTAAATCAAAATTTTTGAAATATAATCCACAAGAATTGACGCTGCGATTCTCTTTACCTAAAACATTAGGGTAATCTTTACTATCAGAATATGAATTGATGATCCCTTTTGGAACGATAGAATTTTTATAATCAATATTTTTTCCGTTAGAATCAAACAATCTTATTTTTGAACTTTTAATTTCATATTTCTTTAAGATAATATCATTGCTTGTTAAATTTATTTTAAAATTAGATAACAAAGTATTCAATGGAATTTCAACATTAGATTTATCGATATAATAACTGATTTTATCTTTCTTAAATTTTGGTTGAATACACATTTTATCAAATGCAGTATTATCTGATTCAATCATCCAAAGAGGATTGCTATCTTCATCGCATTCAATCAATCTTTGTGATGGTAAGATGATGTATATCTTATTTTCTTCAACATCAAATTTAATAACTGGTGAATGATATAGAACTTCGCCTCTTTCAGTTATTGTATGCTTTTCTATGTATTCCTTTTCCTTTTGAAATGAACTTCTTTTATTTTGTATCCATAGATTCAATAAGTGATTTATTCTATTTCCAGTTTCATTTATTTCAGTATTATTCCAAAAAGCATCATTGATCAATCTGAATATTCTTTTGATTCTATTTTTAAATATTGTTCTTAACTTTGGAAATTTTAAAAGCAAAGAAGTATGACTTCTAACATCTTGTGATCCTATTTCCATCGCTTTAATCAATTCAGAAAATACATCAATAGAATTATCATCACTATTTAAATTGTCCACATTTCTTACTAAATCTAAACGCCAAAAATCGAATAGATAATCAAATAATTGAGATGATGCATTATCTGAAACAAATGTATGCATTGTAATGTTATCAATCTTATTTGGGATATTATCTAAATAAGACATGTTATTTTCTTTTAAGATTTTCTCGAATAAGGCATGGATGTATTTTTGCTTAGTGGCATCAATATTTACGTTATAATCAGTTTTAAAATATGGCCAGAATTCACCTTTGTGAGTTTTATTGTAATTATGCATTGCATATCTCACTAGAGCTAAGGCAAAGAGTCTTGGATATTCGGGTATAAATTCATCTGGCTTGGAATTAAAACATATCAATTGATATTTGAAATATTTGTTTAAAGTCTCTTCTTGATTTTCACTTAAAACAATATCACCAATCAATTTTCTTCTTTTAAATTCATTGTTAACATAATTAACAAGTTTTTCAAAATTAGTTAAGATTTTACTGTTGATATGACTAGCGACAAATATTGAATACTTTAAATTGTATTTCTTATCGTATTTCTTATATTCTTTATTAAATTCGGGTGTACCAATATCATCATCTAAAGAAACATATAATTTAAAATTGTTTAAATCACTAGCTTTTATAATTCTTTTAAGCAATAGCAAATTATTATATTTTGTTTCAAATAATTTCACATATGCATCAGTTTCAAACTTTACTATTTTGTTTTTATTATTCAAACCATCATTGCTATGTGAAAAGATTAAAAAACCAATATTTCCTTTAGAAGCAAATATTCTCTTGTCAAATAGAGGTTCTAAGAAATCTTTGTGATCATTATAAAACTGATTAAAGAAAATTTTAAATAATAATTCCCAAGCAATATCTATCTGTGATTTTTTTGAAATAACGCTAAAATCTTGCTTTTTATATTCAAATAAGATAGGTGAAAAATTCTTGTTTTTATACTCTTGGATATTTTCAAAATCAATTTTCTTTATCATAAAATTTTCCTTTCAAAATTTTAATTTAATTGAGTCACTATTTAAATTTTATCACACTCGTTTATCTTGATATATAAGAAAACAATTATTTAAAAAGGTTTATATTATTCTTATGGGTTAGAAGGTCGTAATTATATATCATTATCTTTTCCAAAATTTATAGCACTATCTAGTTTTATATCGATTTATAGGATTCGATTTGAGATTTGATTTCTTCAAATTTTAAACTGAATTCATTCAATATTTTAGTTTGTTTATTCGTCAGTTGATAACACATCAAATACTTATTTGAACCTATAGATTTATGTCCTTCTATTTTCGATAATTCATCTAAGCAAGCTTTTACTGTATAGGATTTTGAATCTTTATATTTCTCTCGTAGTGTTCTTGTTTCATCTACTAACACAGAACGAATAATAGTTGCGATAAAGGCAACGAAAATTTTAGAATCTGTTGTTTCATTACTTTGAGTACTCAACTTCTTCATTCTGAAGTTTGTTTTTATATACATAAATAGTTTTTCGCTCCTATCTCTTAATTTATATTGGTGGAGCACTTCCTCAC
>CAVJWL010000055.1:0-1145 GCA_963653505.1 uncultured Prevotellaceae bacterium | reverse complement strand
AAACAATTGTCCAAAATCCAATTTTTTCATACTCATCTTTTATTTTGATTTGATTCTTTACAAATGATTTTAAAACTAATTTCTTTCCTTGCTCTTCATAGAATTCAATATCAAAATATTTTCCATAATGATTTAAGAAATTTTCTTTAGTTGTATTTATTTGATTTTGACTTATTAAAAATTCACTTAATTCTTCTTCTAATTCTGAAATATGAGCGTATAGATTATTTCTATCCGCTTTGGTTGGATTATGAGAGTAGAACACATGATGATAAACATTTATATCACCATAAATTGTATCTTCAAATGTATCACCATATAAATCACATGATGGAATGTATTTATCCATGATATTTTTTATTTGTGCTCCATATTTAGAAACAATGTTTTTCTTACATATTAGATTGTCTTTGACCATTAATATAAAGTCATAACCTTCTTTTTTTATTTCTCTAACATTTTCTTCCGATATATATCCTCTATCACAAACTATGACTATTTTCTCATATCCCATCAATTTAATTGTGTTTATCATAGTTTTACATTCTTTGATATCAACAATTGAACCTGGAAAAACTTCATATAAAAGTGGCATTCCATCTTTAGATCTAACCACACATTCTAAATTGAATTGTGGTTCTTCTTTTAAATCTTTTGCATATCCTTTTTCTGCAAAAGTAACACCAATGGATGTTGAATTGAAATTGGTGGAATCATAACAAATATAAACAGTTTCATCTTTGTTTAAAGCTTTTTGATTGTCGGCCCATAATTTTAAAAATTTATCTTTTACATCCTGATTAATAGTTTCTTCAAATATCTTACATATTGTCGTATCACTATGAATCTTTAAATAATTCAAACCATTTTTAAAACAATAAGAAGGATAGTGTTGAATATCACATGATTCTTCTAAAATCATATATGAAGCTAAATCAAGAACAAGATTCGCATATTCATAATCATCATTGGTGATTTCATTATCTAAGGCAAAAGAATTAGATAAGCAATCAAACAGTTTGTTATTATCAATTATTTTTTTAATCAAACAATAAGGACCAAAAGATAATGTTGAAGATTGGAAGTAGAATAAATTATGTGTAAAAGATATTTATCCATTCATTCCGGAATGAATGGATAAAAAA
>CAVJWL010000054.1:0-10551 GCA_963653505.1 uncultured Prevotellaceae bacterium | reverse complement strand
ATCGAATAAGAGCTTGGTCAAATTTTGATGGTAGTAATTTTATGAAAAGTTTAGGATAGAAATCTATCTCTTCATTTATTATTGCATTATTAGTATCTGTAATAGTTAAAAATCAAATGAATATTGCTTTAGCATCATTTTTCATGATCAAACCAATAATTCCGATATTACAAGACATAATAATTCCTTCTTTATTTGTTCTAGCTACGATTATAGTTTTCAATTTAATTTCGATTATAATCTACACATTATTTACAATTAAAGCATTTAAAAATATTATTAATAGAAAATAGCAACTTACATAATATGCTTTATGTTGGTTCATTGAACAAAATAGACCGCTTTCTTATTTTCTTTTCGAATATCATTTTAATAATATTATGATATAATTTTTAATATGTTAATTTTTGATACTATTTGCGCATTAGCGACACCACCGTATAAATCCGCATTAGCCCTTATAAGACTTTCTGGACCTAAATCTATCTCAGTCATCTCTAATATGATCAAGATGAATGCAAAGACTTTGATTCCAAATCACAGTTATTTTGTTCATCTATACGCCGATAAGAAAGATAATTCTTCTTTCATCGATGAAGCGATGCTGACTTTTTATAAAGGTCCTAAAAGTTATACAGGGTTTGATACAGTCGAATTTTCAATTCATGGCAATATGATAATTGTCAATGAACTTTTGGATGCTCTTGTCAAAAACGGAGCTAGAAGAGCGGATAGAGGTGAATTCTCTGCTCAAGCTTTTTATAATGGCAAGATGGATTTATTGAAGTCACAAGGCATCAATGATTTAATTAATGCTAACTCAAAAAGAGCTAAAGAAATAGCATCTAAAACTCTCTCGGGTAAAAACACTGAAGATATGACAAATCTAAAGAATAAACTTTTAGATTACATATCTCAACTTGAATATTTTGTTGAAGATCAATACAGCGATGAAAAAGATGATTATGATGATGAATTAGAAAATGTCAAAGAACAGCTTTTAAATGATATTTCTGCTTTAGATATCACTATTGAAAAGACCAAAAGAAGCAATCGTCAATATCAAGGTATCAATGTCGTAATTGCAGGAGAACCAAATGCTGGCAAATCATCTCTTTTAAACGCTATTTTAAAAGAAGATAAAGCGATTGTCTCTCCGATTGCAGGAACCACTCGTGATGTTGTTGAAGGCGAGAAAGAAATCGATGGTATCTTATTCAAATTCAAAGATACTGCTGGTCTTAGAAAAAGCGATGATTTAGTTGAAAATCTCGGAATTGAAAAATCATATGAGATGATGAAAAAAGCCGATATCATCTTACTTGCTAGTGATACTGGCTTTGAAGAAATTAAAACCAATGATGAATTATTAGAGATCATCAAGAATAAACCACTTATCAAAATCGCAACAAAGAAAGATATAAATAAATGCACTGAAGGATCTGATATTTCAATTTGCTCTTTCAACGATGATTTAACTCCTCTTTATGAAATGATGAAAGATAAATTAGATATCAACCACAAAGAAGATAGTGCCTTCTTAGGTCAAAGAGAAGAAGATTTCTTGATCTTAATTTCTAGCCAATTAAAAGTCGCTACTGTTGCCATTGATGAAACTCATCAAATAGATATAGTGTCTGATAACATCAGACTTGCAATAGCATCAATCAATGATTTGATGGGAAATAATGTCACTCAAACCATGGAAGATATCTATCAGACATTATTCTCTAATTTCTGTTTAGGAAAGTGATATGAACTTTATAGATACTCATTGTCATATGAATGATGGCATGCTTTTTGTAGATAGAAAAGAAGTCATCGAAAAAGCAAAAGAAAAAGGTTGTACAGCAATATTCAATAATGGTGATTCTTATGAATCATTAACTAAAATAATATCTCTTCAAAATGAATTTCCTGATTTTTGTTTTTCAGTTCTTGGAATCCATCCGGAGTTTGCAGTCAAAGATGATGATTATCAAAAGAAATGTTTTGATTATGTTTTAGAACATATCAAAGAGATCAAAGCTATCGGAGAAATAGGTCTTGACTATCATTATTCTGCTGATGAGATAACTAAAAAAAGACAAAAGCAAATATTTATCGAATGGATCAGATTCGCTAAAAAATATAATCTACCAATAGTGGTTCATTCCCGTGATGCTGCAAGAGATACATTCGATATTATCAAAGATGAAAAACCGAGTGTTGTCGATTTACACTGTTATAGCTCTAGCTATGAATTATATGAAGAATATATGAAATTACCGATATCATTCCATATTGGGATTGGAGGGGTTGTCACTTTTAAAAATGCAAAAGTATTGAAAGAAGTAGTCCAAAAAGGTGAGATAAAATCATTTTTAACAGAGACAGATGCTCCCTATTTAGCACCTACTCCATATCGCGGTCAAAGAAATGATTCCTCTTATATTCCTTTGATAATCAAAGCTATCGCAGAATTAAAAAATATGAACGAAGAAGAAGTGAGTAAAATACTTTATAGAAACGGAAAAGAATTCTATGGAATCTAGTAACGATTACAATAATAAAAGATATCTCTATGTATGTGAAGGTCAAACAGATGAAGACAAGCTAAAAAAATTAGGATGCTTTTATGTGATTCCAACAGGGGGAAAATATATAAGACCTGAAATTAGCACATTTCTAAAAGAAGTTCATAAAGTGAGAGAAATAGTCATCATCACCGATCCCGATGGTCCTGGAAAAGGAATCAGAGAAAGAATCGAGAGCTATGTAGGCCCTTGTTTAAATTTAAACGCAAAGACAAAACTTGCAAAGGATGAAAAGAAGGGAAAAGTAGGCATAGCACAAATGGAGATGGAAGACTTAAAAACATTATTATGGCCTTGCATCTCACATGACATCAAAGTCGATGATATCTTTTCCTTTGATGAAGATGATTATTATGATTTTGGAATCATAAATGATAAAAAGAAAAGAATGAAATTAGTCAACAAATATCATATTCCATATACTAGCAATAAAAGAGTTGAAGATTGCCTTTTGATGTTGAATATTTCTAAAGAAGAAATCATGGAGGTATTGAATCAAGATGAATGAAAAAGAAAGAGTTCATAATCTATTAAAAGAATTCGGTTACACAGCAAAAAAATCGTTTGGTCAAAACTTTTTAATAGATTCGGGAATCATCAATAGAATTGTTAATGATTTAAAACCAGAAGAATTTGAAACTGTTATTGAAATAGGTCCAGGACTTGGTGCTTTAACTATACCACTTTCAAAAAGAGCGAAGAAATTGGTCGCAGTTGATGCCGATAGAGAGATGATAAATGTTCTCAATTATATCTTTCCAGAACAAGATAATTTAACCCTTGTTCAATCCGACTTTTTAAAATTTAATCCATCAACAATTTCTAAAATGGAAACAAGAGCATTCATCGGAAATCTTCCTTATAATATCACTTCTGAATTATTTGAATATTTCTTGGTCAAAGGCTTTAAAACCTGTGGTGCCATGGTTCAAAAAGAAGTCGCAGATAAACTCACCTATGTCAAAGGTAAAAAAGATAATTCACCACTGGGTGCATTTATCAAAGTTACTGGTGATTTAACACTTGTAACCAATGTCGATCGTTCTTGCTTTGATCCATCTCCAAAAGTAGACTCTGCCTTCATAAGAATTGATCAAAAGAAAAAACAAGACTTCAAGTTATATCCGATTTTCAAAGCATTATTCAAAGATCCAAATAAAACAATGTCCAATTGTTTAAAACAATATCCTCAATATAGAGAGATAGTTTCAAAATTGAACGAAGAAAATCCGGATTTATTATCGCTTAGAGCAAGACAACTTGAAGCTGAAGACATTTTAAAAATAGCTAAACAAATTAACAAATATTCGAAGAAATAATTTATCTAAAATAGACTGTCAGATATTTCTATCTACATAGAAGTTTGGCAGTCTTTTTTGTGATTAAAAATTCGATCTATAAGCAACTAATTTTTACAAATACTGTAAAAAGTAGTATCACATTAATAAAATAATAATATGATATACCCTGAGGTACAGATATGTTTATCGAAAAAATATCTGAACAATTCAATGTCAACGAACCTATCTTTACAGAAGAAATACTCGATTTATTTCCTGAATATTCTCGTTCGCAAGTTTTTAGGTATATTGACAAAGCAAAAGAGAACAAGGAAATAGTACAGTTTACTAAGGGCGTTTACTATATTCCGAATCTAACGTTTTGGGGTGATTTATCAACAATAACAGTAGATTCCGTGATCAAGAAAAAATATATTAGAAACACAAATCAAACTTATGGCATTTTCGGTGGAATTAAATTGTTGAATAACTTTTCTGTTACTACCCAAATGGCATCAGTAATTGAGGTAGTTACAAATAAGGAAACCACACGTTGTAGAGAAATAGAGATAAATAGTAGAAAATTTATTTTGAGGAAATAGCGTTGTGAAATCAATAATGATAATTATGCAACATATACGATTTTGCAGTTATTTAACGATTTTACTAAACAGGACAAATTAGACGAATCATCTCGAAGAAGATTAATTGACTATATCAAGAATCGTAAAGTAACACAAAAACAATTGCTTGATTTATCAATGCAGTTTCCAGCACGTACGACTAAAAAATTGATAGGAAGCGGGATCATCAATGAAATTGCATAATGACAAAGAGCGTTTTGTTGAAGCAATAAAAGCAACAAGTACAATGTTCGACATTGATCCTGCATTAGTAGAAAAAGATTATTTCGTTACTTTATTTTTGAGAAAAGCTGTAGAAAGAATTCCAGGACTTGTTTTTAAAGGTGGGACGTCTTTATCGAAATGTTTTAGTTTAATAGATAGATTTTCGGAAGATATAGATCTTACGCTTGATGATGAACATTTTACCCAAAGTAAAAAACGAAATTCTATAAAAGAATTAATCTACGTATGCAATGAAGTAGGGCTTGAGTTGATAAATAAAGAAGCGATAGAAAAGCACACGCATGGAAACTTTAACTGCTACGATATACGTTATCCCATCATTTTTCCTTCAGAAGATATAAAAAACGAGTTAAAAGTCGAAATGACATATATTCAAAAATGCTATCCACATGAACTGAAAAAGGCAAACTCTTATATAGGTGAGTTTTTTTGCAAAAAACGGGAATAGTCAAGTAATCACCCAGTATGAATTAGATACATTTTCTGTTCAAGTCCAATCTTTAGAAAGAACACTAGTGGATAAGGTTTTTGCTATTTGTGATTATTATTTAAATGAAAATACAGTACGAAATTCAAGGCATATTTATGATATATATAAATTATTGACAAAGGTCGATGTTTATAATCTAAGTTTGAAGTTGTTGGTTGAAAACGTAAGAAATGATCGTAAGCCAAATAAAACTTGTTTATCAGCACAGGATGGAGTAAACATTCCTGAACTTCTCAAAAAAATAGTTTCAAATAATTTTTTAAAAAAGGATTACTATGAAACAACAATAAAGTTATTGACTAAAGCAGTAAATTATTATGAAGCAATCAAATCCTTGCAAAGGATAATTGATAGCGGCTTATTCAAATAACTATTTTTATACAAAGGATCGCTACTAATAAATTAACTTAATTCATAGTTCTTTTACAATCTCTTTTTTGCAAAAAATAGCCTCGGGAGTCTAGCCCAAGGCTTTTTTGGTAATTATCTGTATTAAAGAGATATTACATTTACTTTTTTTCATAAAATGAAGATAATTTTTCCATTTGTAAACAAACATAGTAGAACGATAATCCCATTCAAGTTATCTAATTTAGCTTTTACAATTTCATTTATAATCGATTGAAAGTTTTTTTCTATATTGAATGAAATATGGTTCTTTGATTTTGATAATATTGTTTTTGATGATTGTGCCTAAAAAAGTGTTTATACTAGATTTCTATGTCGATAGAAAGTCAACATATCTGCAAGACTTATTTCTTTTTAGGACATTATAAAGAAATACTTTAGTCTTTATTTAATTTCTGTAAATATCAAAGTAGCTTGTCCAACCTCACCTGATGTCGTGAAGTTTTTAACAGTGAAACCGTATTTTGGTTTAGTCCCATCGTCAAAGATGAATTCAGAATATGTTTTCGCATTATTATTAGCATCAACCATAAAACTATTGCCTTTTAAAAATAAAGAACTATCCGATGAATAATTTCTAGAAGAATCACCTGTTCTTTTTCCACTTGCTGGTAGAAGTGATATAAGTCTGCCACGATAGAATCCGCTATTTGTATCACTTAAATTTGCATCATAACAGTAAGATCTTGTATTGTTATACAAATAATAGAACATATATTTCTTTCCCCAATCAGTAGAATAAGATGGGAGTCCGTCATATACTGTTCCATTCCAAACAGGACTTCCTTTACTATCAGGCAACATTTTTCCAACTCTTGCATCGATATGATAGACTAAAACACCATTTTTAGTATATCCTCTTAATCCATTTGAATATTTTTCTTTGCTATCTGCTTCATTGAGATTTGATGCAGTTGAATATTCAATCAAAAGATATTCATCAAATGGAGTACCATTATATCTCATGCTTCCGTTTGAATAACATGGAAGTAAGAACGCTTTGTTTTCAGTCGATTTTGAATTGTCAGTTAAAGAAGATAGTGTCAATTCATAATTGTTAGATTTTAAATATTCTTCAGTTACAACAAGTGGTTCAATCCATCCTAAGAGATATTTTGAAAACGAACAATGATCACCGATATTCATATCCATCATATCAATACCACCAACTGGTGTATCAAAATTAGTTGAAGAATCATAATCATAGGAATAATAATCATCTAATCCTAACATATGACCGGTCTCATGAATATAAGTATGGGCATCTCCGTTTTTAGTGTTTAAAGCACTATATGTTAAGTTTGATGGGTATTTCTTTTCAATAGTGAAATCAATACTTGCCCATGAATATAAACATCCTTTTAAATTATCAGTACCATCAATTGTCTTTGGTGAGCTTTCCCAAGTAGTATAGGCCCAGAATGGTGATGATGAATCTTTACGATCATAATTTGCAGAATAAACAAGCCATACCGCATCAATATAACCATCATTATCAGTATCATATTGAGATAGATCTATCGTTGTTGAAAGCTTTTTTAAGGCAGCATCAAGAACGAAATCAGTATATGTCTTTGTATTGCTGCTATTCTTTTTATAATTAGAAGAAAACTCACTTGTTGTTTGATTTAATGTCAATGCAGGTGAAACTTCGCCAGTGATATTGAGTTTTCCATAACTGCTCTTCTTATAAAAAGAAGAAACAGATTCCCAACCTGTCTCATTAGATTCTCCAAAGAATGTATATTTCAATCTTTCAAGTTGAACATCAGTGAACTGAGAATTTTCAAATTGAATTGGAACAACTAAAATCTTTCTATCACCAGTAGACTGCAAATAACGATATCCTAAATTGATACCAACATTATCTTTAGTAAGATTTTCTTTTTTATATTCACTATTTGTCGATTGATACTTGTAGACAGCATTTCCATTTTCATCAGTATAATTTGATGATGAAGTATTAGGAAAAATATGAAAGATACATGATGAAAGTAGTAGTGAAGGAATCGCTAATAAGAAAATGAATACTTTATTTTTTTTGCTCATATTTTAATCCTTATATTCTGATAATGGATTTCCCTTATCTTCAACTAAAACTCCTATAGAATCGGCGACATCCATAGCAGTTAAAAAGATTGCGTCTTCACAGTCGACAAGTGGATTATCTTCTTGGCCTACAAAGACAACTTTTCTATTCTTTTTGATAATCTCATCCATTCTATCTAATAATGCTTGATAACTTTCAGGACGGAGCATTTTATATCCTTGAAGGTAGGTATAAAATTGAGGTTCAATATAAAAAATAGAACCATCATCATTCTGATAACAAGTTGCAAAACGATTGTGAAGATCGATCAAAACCTCACAATGCTCCCATTCTTTATACAATTTTCTTTCCATTGAATAGTACCTCCTTAATATTTAAAATTATATCATATTCTAAATTTTCTAATAGATAGAATAAAGAAATATTATACATATATATAAAAGACTTGTTAGACTATATTTCTATCCACATCTAGTTTATTTAACTTTTCTTTCACTTAGTAGCGAATAAAATAAAACGCAAGAAAAGATAAAAGCAAAGCCGATATTGATCAAGAAATATAAATCACTAGATAAGAACTTGATTGGAGAATATATGCCTTCATAATATGAATTCATCGGTAGTTTTGAATACAAACCAGTTCCACCTGTATTTCTTACTATAAAAGCAGGCATTAAATTACATAAATAAAGATTTAACGGATACAAACACATAACTACAGCACAAATAATGAAAGTCGAAAGTAAAGAAAATAATAAAATATCCTTCTTAAAATATTTCTTAAGATTATTATTTAAATATATCTGTTTTATCCTTTTCTTATATTCCTTTAAACCATTCATAGATAAGAAATCAAATATAATTAAAGAAACAAATAAAACAATTGAAATGACTAAAAATATAAGTGAGATAGTATCACTCTTGATATAATTGGAAATAACACCAGAAGCAAAAACAAAGGAATTATTTTCAATTAAACAAATAAGTTCTTCTCTTTTAAACGTGCATCTATAAAAATCATCATTCTTATTTTTGTTGCACAATAAAAGCACTTTAAATAAATCATAACTGATCTTTATGTTATTAGAATTATCTATATACGAATTTTTTACCGTAATACCATTATCAAGATAAACATTATCATCTTCGTTTAAATCAGGAATAGAGAAATATTTTCTATCATCTACAATTGAAATATCATATTTAAAATATTTACTAAGTCCTAATTTAAGATTTAAATCCGAAGAGAATTCAAGAGATTTATTTCCGATTTTATAATTGCCTAAACCATTTAAAATCATCTCTTTTAATAATTTTTTTGATGTAAAAATATATGTTTCATCCGAATAATTATCGTTCACACATTTAATTGCTTCATAATCAATATCATCAGCAAATTTTATAATCTCAAATTCTTTATCATCTGAACAAGTTATTTTAGATCCAAATAACTGAATAAAATTATCGTCAGCAAGATATTGAAATTTATCTTCTTCTAAAAAATCACATAAATAAAATTGATTGAGTCCAACATCAACCTTAAAGATTGAATTACCATCATCAATAAAGCTCAATGCTTTAATAATCTCCTCTTCAGATGTTATTTTTAAAGTCAAATCATGAATAGAAATAGGATCATTTTTTAAAGAAAGTAAATTTGATTGTTTATAATTTAAGTTACTATTGAAACAAGAAAATAAAGACATGCAAATCATAGAAAATAGCAATAAACAAATTTGAATAATACTAAACAATTTGTTTTCTTTTAAAAAAGTTTTAGAAAATAATAAAAGAGAATTTTTATGATTATCTACCTGTTTTATAAAATTATTACAGCACGATGATTTAAAGTCACCATAACTTATTTTTAATCCATTATCAAAATCTATCAACAACGAATATGAAATAAACACTGATGTATCGTGATTGACTAAAATAACTAATTTATTTTTCCCTATATTCTCTAATTTTTTGATAACAATCTCTTTCGATTTCTTATCAAGAGCTGATAACGGTTCATCGAATATATAAATATCAGCTTCTTTTAATAGAGAAACTATTATTTCTGCTTTTTGTCTTTCTCCACAACTTAAATTATATAATTCTTCATTCTCTTTTTCTTCAAATTTCAATTCTTTAACTAATTCTTTATATCTAGGATTATTATATACTTTTAAAAATTTGCAAAATGAAGATAAAGAATAAGAAGGTGGAATTAAGTTTTCCTGTCCGCAATATGAAATATCTTTTTCATTTTCACCGAAAATAACATCTCCGATATCTTGTTTTTCTTTTCCCATGATAATAGAGATAAAGGTTGATTTACCACATCCCGATTGGCCTTTTAAAACCAATATTCCTGATTGTATTTCAAACGATAAATTTTCAAATAAAGTTCTATTGTCAAATGATTTTCTTAGAGATTCTATTTTCATATCACTTTGATTTTAAATCATCTATTTGTTTTTTCATATTGATTGGTAATATTTTTTTAACTAATAGCAAATAGAAAATACCGATAATAACTGCAAATGATGCCACATAAATTACAAATAATAAATACGGAATAGAGAAGAATTGTAACGATATACCGACAGTATTTGAATATGCATTATTCATAATAACTAATGATATTATTGAAACGATAAAGGAACTTAAAAGTGAAACAATAGAACTTAAACCAAACATAGTCATCACAGTTTTAATCATTGATTTCCTGCTTTTTCCTAAAGTTCTCAATATCAAGAAATAACGATAATTTGAGATATTAAACCATAGTTAATTTAAAATCTAGCACTACATTATAAATTCAAATCTTTTTTAAGCTCATCAACTGTCATACTTCCATTTATTTTTAAACCAAAGAAATTGAAATATT
>CAVJWL010000053.1:0-10706 GCA_963653505.1 uncultured Prevotellaceae bacterium | reverse complement strand
CAAGAGATTAAAAAATCAATAAAAATCATTGAATTTTTAAGAAAAACGAAAAAAAACATCAAAATGATGCCGAAATGAACGAAAATATTTTCTTTAAAAATGAAACTTTCTACTACTTACTCAAAAAGACGGGATTGAAATCAAAAGATATTTAGTATAAAATACTTTCCGGCAAAACTTATATAGAAATAGAGGTGATTGTTTATGCCAAAGACCGTAGTTAGAGATAATGAAACCCTTGATGATGCAATGAAGAGATTCAAACGCCAAGTCAACAAGGCAAACACTATCGCAGATTACAGAAAGCACGACTTCTTCCTTAAAAAAGGTTTGAAGAGAAAGCTTAAATCTGAAGAAGCAAAAAGAAAGCATTAATTTGCTTCTCGTCGTTTTGAAATAAACGAATTAAGATACCTGAAAAGGTATCTTTTTTTAAAACTCTAAATAATATAAAGTTCTTTTTTCCTCTTCTTCTTTTTTCTTTTCCTCCTCTTCTTTCTCGCTTATCGGCGGTTCTTTTTTTGTTTGATTGAAATTCAAACCGCAGACAAAGAGAAAGAAAATAGCGACAATCACGATAGTTGAAATGCTGACTAATGTAATCAAACCAAATTTTTTTGTTTTTGAGTCATTCATATAGTTCACCTCTATAAATGATTGCTTATGAATGAATTATTTGTAAAGTCAAAAAAAGAAGATTGACATAATATCAACCTTCTCATGATTCTCATTTGAGAATTTCTTTCAATTTCTCGATGTCTTTCTTATAATTTTGAACAAGTTCAACTGTACCGATGTATTTGTTATTTTCATCTCTGACAGCTAGATATGTGACTTTGATCGGATTTTCTTTGTTAGGAGTCCAGACGACCATCTCATCCTTAGTGCCATCTTTGAAGGACTGTAAAACGGATTTGATCATATCGACGATTCTCGGTGGATGGCATAAATAAACTTTTCTATCAAGTGCCATGTTTGGACGCGGGAAGACATGCTCATTATTGATGAAGACTCTATTGATATCATCTTCATCGATGAAAGTGATATCGATAGGTATGTATTTCAATAAGGCATTCAATTGACTGACTTTTATCTTTCCACAATCCAAATTTATATATCCATCATCAAGGGAGAGTTCTTTTTTCTTTCTTCTCTTTTCAGCAAATTCCCAAGTTGGATAGTCACTTACATAGACATGACCGTTTTCATCGATATCAAAATAGACATTCACCCAATCTTCAAGAGAAAATTTTTCACTCGCCATAGGGAAGAGAATATTTTCTTCTTTATAAATCATCTCAGTTGTTCGATTTGAGACTTTAATAATCTCATCTTTTAAAGAAGAATAATTATCATTGCTGAGACTTGAAGCTAATTTAGAATAAGTGGTTTTAATTTCATCATCAACACCCCACATGACATCGCTAGGACCAGTGATTCCGTATTCATAAAGTAGTGGCATCAAAAGTTCTTCCTTTTTTTGATAGAGCTTTTTGATATCTTTTAATTTTAAAAGAGAAGATTTGATAGTATCGATATCATCAACATTTAAAGCATTATTTAAAATATCGAGTTCGTTTTTCAAACCTTTGTTTTCAAGTTTTAAGATGTTGAGTGGGAATCCTTCTTCGTATTTTAGATTTTCTTCTTCAGCATAGATTTCTTCTTCAGTCATACCGTGAAATATGGCGCTATGAAGATCACATAATTTTTGAACATCGCTGACGTCAGTTCCTGAATCGATGATATCTTGCTCAACTTTGATGATATCATGAACGGAAACATGTTTGAAAGATTTGACAAACTCACTTCTTACAGTCTCTAAATCCTCACCATCATTCAATCTTTGAATGTAGCTTTTCAATAATTCTTCTTTGGTTTGAGGTTCTTTTACGATTTCTTCTATATCGTTTGAATCTTTGATTTCAAAACCATCAGCTTTGAAAGCTTCGATTATTTTATCCATCGGGATACCTTTTATTTGACTTCCCATTTTAAGAGTTATATGTCTTCCCATGACTTCAATAGCTTCTGGTTTAACAATATCAGTAAATCCTAATTCAAACATAATCTCTTTGACTTCTGGAAATTCGCTGACTAATTCATAAATTGCTTTATCTAAATCGATTATCTTATTCATAGTGTTCTCCTTTATAGTTAATTATAGCAAACTGTAATTTTTAATTCCACAAAGATGATTTAAGATGAAATAAAAAAGCTATAAACCTGATTGATTTATAGCTTGATATTGGTTATTTCTTTAAAATTTCTTTGATTTTCTTTGAAACTGTTTCAACATTGAAACCGAATTTATCAAGGACATCTTTAGCAGGTGCACTAGAACCAAAAGTATCTTGAGAGATGACATGTTTTGCAAAACGAAAAAGACAATCACCTTTTCCCATCTCTAAGAAAACTCTCTTTTCATATGGAAGAGCTAAAACTTCGTCTTGATAATTTTGACTTTGCTTTAAGAAGATTTCAATTGATGGCACAGAGACAATTCTTAAATCGATTCCATCTTTGAGAAGTTCTTTTTGAACATCGCAAGCGAGGTTGACTTCAGAACCTGTAGCGATGAGTGTCAAATCGATTCTCTCTTTTTCTTTCGAAACGACATAACCACCTTTTAATGCTTTATCAAATGAGGACTCTGGATTATTTCTTAAAGCCTGTCTTGAAAGAATGATGCAAGTAGGAGTTATCGTTGATTTGAGCGCCATATTATAAGCGGCAGAGGTTTCAATAGCATCAGCAGGACGATAAACGATGACATTTGGAATGGTTCTAAGCATTGTGAGCTGTTCAATCGGTTGATGGGTTGGACCATCTTCCCCAACAGCTAAGGAGTCATGGGAGAATAAATAAATGGCGGGAAGTTTTTCCATCGCAGCCATACGAATTGCCGGTTTCATATAATCAGCGAAGACTAAGAAAGAACCAATGTAGGTTCTGAGTCCGCCGTGAAGTAAGATGCCGTTTTGAATGGATGCCATTTCAAATTCTCTGATACCGAAATTGATATTCTTTCCTGCTCTATTTTCACTTGAATAGGTGGAGAAAGCCTTGACATGTGTCTTGACAGAATCAGCGACATCGGCAGAACCACCCATAAGATTAGGAATGCTTTCAGAGATGAGATTTAAATAATTTTGAGAGACATTTCTTGTAGCTTCTTTATATCCTTCTTCATAGGAAGGTCCGTTTTTGAAGACTTTTGTAGAAATATCATTAGTCAAGCTTTCTTTGAAAGCTAGATAATCTTCTTTATGATCGATTTCGTATAGTCTTTCTCTCTCTTCATATTCTTTATAGGCTTCTACTCCGCGTTTGATGAAGGAATTTCTGAAGACTTCATAAACATCTTCAGAGACATCAAAGCTATTGAATAAACAATTCAAATTCTCTTTGGTCTTATTGACTTCTTGGATGGAAAAAGCTTTTCCGTGAGAATCATGAGTTCCTTCAAGAGGAGATGCATAACCGATGATTGTGTGAGCTATGATAAGAGTTGGTTTATCCTTGCTTGCTTTAGCTTGAGTGATAGCTTTATCGATAGCATCGATATCATTTCCATCATCGATTTTTAAGACATTCCAAGAAGCAGATAAAAATCTCTGTTCGATATCTTCATTTGAAGAGTTGGAAAGAGGTCCATCTAAGGTGCAGTCATTTCTATCATAAAGAAGAATCAATTTGTTCAACTTCAAGATGCCAGCCATATTGATAGCTTCTTGAGAGATGCCTTCTTCTAAACAACCATCACCGCAGAGAACATAGGTGTAGTGATTTAAAAGTCTATCTCCTTCTTTATAGAGAGTTGGAATATGAGTTTCGGCGATTGCAAAACCGACAGATTGAGCAATACCTTGACCAAGAGGTCCAGAAGTGCAGTCAACACCTGGAGTGTGCCCGACTTCAGGATGGCCTGGAGTTAAAGAATCGAGTTGTCTGAATTCTTTAAGTTGTTCCATTGGGATATGATATCCACAAAGGTGAAGAAGGGAATAATATAAAGCCGAGGCGTGACCACAAGATAAAATGAATCTATCACGGTTGATCCAATTTGGATGATTTGGATCAGCGATTAAATGTCTAGTGTATAATGTATAGACAAGAGGAGCAGAAGATAAGCAAATACCTGGGTGTCCAGATTTTGCTTTTGTAATCATATCTAAAGACAAACCACGTAACGTATTTAAAGCAAGCAAATCATTTTTCATTTTATTTCTCCTAATACGAAGTATATTTTATCACATGTATACACCAATTTTTAATAAAAAAGCACCTGAGTTATCAGGTGCACCTAGGTAAGCTATGTTTTCCCTTATAATCAAGAGAGGTAGCCGCAGATGAAGTTTAGGATTCTGACAATCAGAGGAGAAGACTATAGTCTTTCTTGGTCAGCTTTCAACACCGCTTTATCAATTTAAGCCCCAAAAACGAAAGTGTCGGAAACGCCGTTAATCTAGGCAAGAATATGATAATGGATTACAAGATAATTTTGAAGTCTTGTATATTGAAAAATTTTAGTATAAAATAAATCTAATTAGGCTTAAATATCATAATTTTCTAAAAAATCTTCACCTTTGATTTCTTCTTTGGTTGATAAACCATAGAAGTTTTGTTGTCTTAAGGCTTCCGATAAGACGATAGCCACTGAATTCGATAGATTTAAAGAACGGCTATCTGCAGTCATCGGAATTCTCACAGTATGATCCATATGGGCTTTTAAAACATCTTTAGGAATTCCTGTTGATTCTCTTCCAAACATGAAGAATCTATTCTTGCTAGGATTTGAATAATCCATATTGGAATAGACATTTTTGCTATATCTAGTCACATAAAAACCTTCATAACTCGGATAATGATTCAAGAATTCTTCGATGGTGTTAAATCTTTCGATTTCAAAACCGATGCAATAATCCATCTCGGCTCTTTTGAAAGCTTTATCTGAAAGTTCAAAAGAGATGTGTCCGATGATGGCCAAACTTGCATCCATAGCTTTGCAAGTACGGATGATATTTCCAGTATTTGCTGGTTTTTCAGGTTCAAATAGAACAATCTTATTCATCTTATCTCTTAAATGGAGCGCATTGCTTTCTCAAATATTTAAGCAAGGCCTTGTCATCTTGTAAATATGGAGTGAGTTTTTCTTCGACGAGTTTCAAATAATCGTTCAACCACTTCAATTCTTCGTTGTCGAGCATAGTAACATCGATACCTTTTCTATCGTATGGACAGTAAGTGATGGTTTCAAATTTGTAGAAAATACCTTGTTCGTTTTCAAAAGCGTTGACAACAAGTAATTCGTTTTCAAGACGGATGCCGTGTTTATGATCTTTATAGACACCAGGTTCGATGGTGATGATATGTCCTGGGACTAATTTATCATCATCGATAACACCTGCTCTACTTGTATATCTAAAGCCGATAGGTCCTTCGTGAACTGGTCCGATATAACTGACACCATGACCTGTTCCGCATTTATAATCTAAGCCTTCTTTCCACATAACTTCTCTAGCTGTGATATCGATACTGTGTCCTGAACATCCTTTTTCAAAGATAGTCTTTGATAAAGCGATTTGAGATTTTAAAGTGAGAGTGTAATCATGAATGATCTCCGCACTCGGCTTATCTTGAAGCAAGAAAGTTCTTGTGATATCAGTGGTGCCACCGTAATATTGGCCACCGCTATCGACTAAAAGAAGCTGGCTGTTAGAATTGAATTTTGCATAATTATCTTTGGTTGGTGCATAATGCATCATCGCAGCATTGGAATCTAAAGCGGCGATTGTTGTGAAGCTTGGCTCAAAGCATTTAGAATTTGCAAGACGAACTGAATTGATATATTCACTTGCTTTGTATTCATCTAAATCCTTGTCTTTATTATCTTCGATATATTTTTGAAGTCTTAAGACAGCAACACCATCGATTTCATGAATCTTCTTTGTATTTTCAATTTCAACCGGTCCTTTGATAGCTTTCATCCTCAGAGCTATAGAAGGAACGTTGACAGGATTTTTGATATGCTTTAAAAGTTTTGCATTAGCAGTTTTAAAATCTACAACAACCTTTCTAGTTCTTGTATCTAAATATTCATAGATTTGTGAATATGGATGAAGAACTACTTTTGGTTCATAGAATTTCTCTGGAAGTTTATTCTTATCGATGAATAAATGGCAAAGACCATCGCCTTCGATATAAAGATATGAATAGAATACAGGAGTGCATTCAATATCATTTCCACGATATCCAAGAACATAAGCGATATCATCTAAATTTGTTATTAAGAGTTCTTTTCCGTTGTGTTTCTTAGCCTCATTCAATAAGGCTTCGATTCTTTGGTCTAAGGTAGTGGATAATAATGATTGATCGAGTTTGAAAATCTTATCTTTTGGAAGTGATGGAAGATTTGGAATTCTATCCATATATGAGATGGAGATGATCTTATGGTCATTATCGATATAGAAAGAATTTAAATCATCCATCGAATACAAGGATGCATCTAATCCTAACGGATATAAATCATTTTCTTTGACAAATTCTTGAATTGATTTGACACCAGGTTTTCCAGCTCTCATGAGTTTGCAAGTAGTTCCTGAAAGTTCCATCTCAGCTTCAGTCCAGTATCTACCATCAGTGTACAAGTAGTTATCATCAAGAGTTACGAGTAAAGTTCCATCATTTCCTTTGAAAGAACAGAAATAGTAGCGTGGATAGGTGTATCTAGAACAGGCTTCTTCACTCAAGTGTGGATCGGTAGCTGGAATCAAATATGCTTTTAAACCATCTCTTCTCATCCATGATTGCAATTCTGCAATTCTTTGATCAAATTCATTCATATAATTACCCCCTTTGAATTTGTTTTTTTAATAGGCTCTATCAAAATAGATGACTTTATCAGTTTTATTTCCAGTCAATGGATCAGTATCATCGAATGGTGTTTCATCAAATGGTAAAACACGTGGTGTTGCATTGTATTTTTCTTTCATAAACTTTTCTTCTTCAGCGGTATCTTCGCACATCATACGGACAAAGCCTTTGTGATTGAGCAAGGTATCTTCGATTTCTTCCTTGGTTTTGCAAGTTACGATATGACTCTTCAAATAGTCATAGGCCTTTTGATAAAGTCCATCTTGAGCTTCTTGAAGTTCAACAAGAACTGTCTTTTCAATTTCATCAAGACCGAGAGTCTTCTTATAACCATCAAAACGTCTTGTGATG
This sequence comes from uncultured Prevotellaceae bacterium, assembly GCA_963653505.1. Lineage (GTDB taxonomy): Bacteria > Bacillota_I > Bacilli_A > RFN20 > CAG-288 > Enterosoma. The sequence goes on along the minus strand of CAVJWL010000053.1, from coordinate 3,479 downwards.
GTGACTTGTCCATTTTCAAGATCTTTTGGACCGATTTCAATACGAAGTGGGATTCCTTTCATCTCATATTGAGAGAATTTCCAACCAGGAGTCTTAGTTGAATCATCAAGATAGACTCTGACACCGGCTTTTTTGAGTTTTTCTTCGATCTCTTTGCTGACTTTTAAAACATTTGGTTCTTTATCAAATCTGATAGGGATGATGACTGTTTGAATCGGTGCAACCTTTGGAGGTAAAACAAGTCCGTTATCATCTCCGTGGAACATGATCATCGCACCTAAAAGTCTTGTAGAAGCACCATGAGAGGAATAATGAGGATAAGCGATGGTATTTGTCTTATCTTGAAATTTAATACCGAAATTCTTGCAAAAATCAGTTCCGAGATAATGAGTAGTTCCACATTGTAAGGCTTGTCCATCAGGCATTAAACCTTCGATTGTATAGGTAGAAACAGCACCAGCAAATTTTTCACTGGATGGTTTTTGACCCATGACGAATGGAAGGGCTAAGACATCTCTTCCTAGTTCATAATAAATTCTGAGCATTGTAAGAGCAAAGTTTCTAGATTCATTTTCAGTCAAATGCAAAGCGTGGCATTCTTGCCATAAGAATTCAGAACCTCTTAAAAATGGTCTTGTTGTCTTTTCAGCTCTTAAAACAGAACACCATTGATTGTTCAAAATCGGTAAGTCATTGTAAGAATGGACGACATTTTTGAAATAATCGCAGAATAAGGTTTCAGAAGTTGGACGGACAACAAAAGGATCGGACAATTCTTTGCCACCGACTTTTGTGACTTCAAAACATTCAGGAGCAAATCCGCTGATATGCTCTTTTTCTCTATTTAAAAGTGACATTGGAATCAAAGTTGGAAGAGCGATATTTCTTACTCCGATTTCTTTATATCTCTTATCTAAATAATTTTGGATGACTTCCCAAAGAGCATAGCCATCTGGTCTATAGACGATAAATCCTTTGGCAGAGGTGTAATCCATGAGTTCTGCTTTGGTACAAACATCAGTGTACCACTGGGCTAAATCATCTTCTTTTGATGCAATTGCTGTAACTTTTTTATTTGCGTTTGCCATATTTATTCTCCTTTATTTTAATCTTTGTTTTAATAGTTTTTCGATACGGATAAAATCATTTTTGTTTTTATTGGTGATGAGAGTATCCGATTTATTAAGAATAGATTTTAACTTTTCTTGTTCGATATCAAGTGGTTTGCTTGAGGTTGGAGCAATTTCTTCACATTGCAATATCTTAGCTCCTGAATGAGCAGCAAGAAGGAATTCATTGGAATTCTTCAAATCGATATATGTCAAAATTCCTGGGAATGAAGCGTAATTTGTCTCGATCATCTTCAAATTATTTTGCGTTTTACTGTCAGTGAATGATTTTGAAAACTCACTATTGATGACTAGATATGAGAAATGACGAAGTAATGAGCTAGGTAATGGTGAATTGGGATGATAGAGAATCAAAGCGATTTTATATCCGGCATCGATGACAGTTCTAAGGGTTTGTCTTAAGGTGTTTAAATGATTCATCTGAGCTATCAAATCATTTTCAGGGATTGCGATGATCCAATTCAAATGGTTCTTATCTTCTTCCATTGCAAGTAGGAAGGCTTTTAACAAATTGAGATGCATTTGAATCATCACACCAGTATTCTTTCTTCCGATAAGGGCTTTTTTACATTTATCATTCAAAGCTTTGATAAGCGGTAAAGCACCATAACTTGTCTTATTAGCTAAAGAAAGAACGTCTTTGAAATCACTGACTTCTGTTCCATATGGGATTGCTTTGACAACATAGAAACTCTGTTCTCTAGTATTGAGATTGAAGGTCGCATTGAAATAAACTCTGAATGTAGCATTTTTACAGACCATCGAAATATCTTCAATATTCTTCTGTTCAAGATTATATTTTTCAAAGAAATTCGGATCGTAAAGCAAGATTCTTTCATTAGTATAATTGCTTGCGATAGCATTGGCCATCTGTCTTGATTGTTGAACTGCTAAATCGAATTTTCTTTCACAATTAGAACCAGAAGTGACACCGATAGCCACAAAGAGATCGACATCAGGTACGTTGAAGTTCAAATATTGTTGAATGTGAGTATTGATAGAAGTGCCGATATTCATAACCATTGCTTTAGAGATGGCTTCTTTATCGATGAATATTATTTCAGTATCGCTGACTTTGTAATATTTACTTGATTTTGAGAAGAAATGAGAGATTGAATTGATAGCATTTGAAAAGGTATTTTTTAAATAGGCTTTTTCATCCGCTCTGACTCTATCAGTTGAACGGTATATCTTAAGATAATAAATACCGATGACTTCGACGGCTTTTCCACTTGATAAGAAGTCCTGAGCTTTTTCTTCGCTTTCTAAAATGTATTTAGAAATATTCTTGCGTTTTGTTTTCTTCTTAGCGATAGTAGAAACAGTACCCATATATGGAAGCAAATGAGATTGGAAATGAATCACATTCTTTTTTCTATTGACCGAAAGAACTTCGACCATCGAGGTGTATATCTTTCCTTTGCGTTTGAGCTTGACATCAGCTTGGATGAATGGAGAATAATCATCTCTTGTGACAACATCTTGAATCCATACTTTCATACGATTGGCATCGATAGATGCGTATTGAGAGAAGAATTCTTGAGCTGTATAGGTCTTTTGAACCGCAATATTTTTTTGGTCAAAGAAAAAGAAAAGACCTTTTTCATAATTGTAAGTGTAAACACGAGTGTTGAAATCCATGAAAAAGTTTTTCTTCTCTTTTAAGTTGGCTAAAATCAAACAACCAACAAAGGTAAGAAATAAGATGATGACAGCGATGGTTGCGATTAAAACGATTGGATTGAGAAAATCGTTTTCGAGAATATTTAAGTAAAACATAATAAGTAATAATTTCAAATACCTATATATTATATCTTTTTAGCATAGCAATTTGAATTAAAATATTATATTATATGTGCGTCGTTTTTATAAAAGAGGTAAATAAATATGGATGAAATTTACACAAAACTTATCGAACTTATGAAAAAGCAAGTTAAAAAGAAGAATTTTGATTTTTCTCAACTTACTCCAGAAACAAATTTGACCAAGTTAGGACTTGATAGCTTAGATACTGCTGAGCTTGTTATCAACATCGAAGAAGAATTCTCTCTTCCGGAAATCACTCAAGATGAGATGATAGAATTAAAGACCGTCAAAGATGTTCATGATTTAGTCGAAAACAAAAAAAATTAAAAAAATTAAAAAAGTTCTTGCAAAAAAGGATGTGAGTTGATATCATATTTATCGCTGCCTACTTAGCTCAGTTGGTAGAGCAACCGGCCGTTAACCGGTAGGTCGTAGGTCCGAGTCCTACAGTAGGCGCCATATCCACTGGCCTGGTGGAGAAGCGGTTAACTCACATCCCTTTCAAGGATGCATTCACGGGTTCAAACCCCGTCCAGGTCACCA
>CAVJWL010000052.1:0-11112 GCA_963653505.1 uncultured Prevotellaceae bacterium | reverse complement strand
TCTTTGAAGATATTTATATAAATATTCAAAAAATATTTTTCAAATATATCTTTTGCTTTTTGTGTTTTAAACAAAAACATATTTTTAATATTTCCATTATTTATATATCTACTAAAATCATATTTTATTGCTATTTCATATGAATATATATCTTCAAAAACATTGATTTCAAAATCGCAACAAAACGCATAAAAATAAGCGATAGCATTTGTTGGATCTATATCTAAAGCATGGTCAATTTTTTCTTTAGCTTCATTGAATTTATTTTGAGTTATCATCATCTCAATTCTTTGTAAAATCGTATCAAAATTTGACCCATTTGATTTATAATTTTCATAACTTATCGGTTCTACAATTTGCTTTTTACTTCCGAGTATCTTCTCAACACCGATTTTTAAATCTTGAGCAAAACCAAGTTTAGACATATCTAAACCTTGAAGGTTTCTTATCTCTTTTGGTAAATCATATGGATCAATATCACGATAGCATGGAATCAAGGTCTTTGATTTATCACTCTTCATCATCTCGATAAATCTTGACCATTCATTCTTAACCCAAACTGAATTTATATAATCGACATTTGTAGATATCAAAAGCATCATCTTAGAAGTGTATAATGCAGAGAAAATGTATGGCTCATATTCACTTCCAATAACTTTAGATTATCCCCAACTTTTTATTATCCCCAACATTTGAATACGTCCCCCTTTTTGCATGAAAACTTGGGGATAATATTTTTTATCTTAAACCAAACATCAGTGCTACCTCATCTTCATCATCCCATTCTGGTTCAATATTAGATTCATTTTCATTCTCGATGGCTTTTCTTAGCATTTCAATGGATGGTTTAGCATAGATTTTGGTCGTATCTATTTGAGCATGTCCAAGCATTCTTGAAACCAATTCTAATGGAATTCCATCTTGATATAGATGAGTTGCTCTCGACCTTCTAAACATATGTGGATAGACTTTCAATGGTATATTAGGATAAGTTTTTCTAACTTGTTCTGCATATTTTTGTAAGAATGTTTCAATTGTAGAAGTAGATAATTTATTATTGGTGCCTTTGATTGTTGTATAGAATAAGTATTCACATTCATTTTTTTTGTGATATAGCTTCAATTGATTTTTTATATGATCGATAGCTAGAGAAGAAAGTCCGACAATTCTTTCTTTATCACCTTTTCCATGAACTAAGCAATAGGGTTCTTTTACATTGAGAAACAGGTCTGAAATTTTCAAATTGATGATTTCGCTGACTCTCATCGCTGTTTCATAGAGAAGAACCATGATTGTGATATTTCTAATGCCGATTTTATTCTTTTTAGGAGCTTCAAACATCATTTTTAAAGCAGTATCATCTAAGCATTCTCTTTCAACTTTAGGTTGTCTGAATGTTGGAATATGACTGATTGATAATGCTAAGCCTTGATACTCAACATTTATATCTGAAACATAATAAAGATATCCTTTAATTGCTGTGACATGATGGTTGATTGTTGAATTTGAACGATTTTCTTTTCTAAGAAATTCGACATATTCCAATATCAAATCCTTAGAACAATCTTCCATATAGAACTGCTTTATTTTCTTGTGTTTGACTTCCAAAATGAATTTTCTGAATACTGTCAAATTATCTCGATAGCTTTCAATTGTGTGAATGCTTTTACTAGCTTGCTTTAAGCAATAGACATTGAGATACTGAGATATGTATTCAAAAAATAAAGTTTTATTCTTCATAGGCTGTTACCTCCGGATAGATGTCTCTTGTCTTATCTTTGATTGGATCAAAACTTGATTCGAGCATATGGTAATAGTAATAAGTTTCGCTTAAAGAACAATGTCCTAATTGCTTTGATAAATAGATCAACAACTTATTAGCATCTTTTCCTTCCTGAATCCATGAATCGACTCTATGAACAACATAAGTATGTCGTAGTGAATGAGGAACTGGATGGAACTGTTTATTTCCAATGTTTGCAATTCTAACAAAATGATTAAAAAAGCCGTCAACAGTTGTTTTGTGAATATGAGTGTCTTGTTTACCACTAGGAAAGAGCCACTGAGATACGCTAAATTCATTCACCTTGTTCAAATAACATTGAAGTAGGTAGCACATATCGGCACTCACATATACAAGCCTATCTTTATCATTCTTCGCATCAAGAACTCTCAACACTGATTTTTTAAAATCAACATCAGCCACTTTTAAGCAACACGCTTCATTGTTTCTTAAGCCACAAGTGTATAAAAGACGATAAAAGACAGGTAACATAAATGGGTAATGTTTTACTGAGTTTCTTTTTAGTGATTCCCTATCAATGGTTTTGAATAATGTGATAATTTCTTCTTCGGAAAGAATATAAGGAGTTACTATTTCGCCAGACAATCTAGAATGAGATACATAGGCTTTAACACCGATAGAATTCAAGTATTCACAGAAGCCATTAACTTTATTCACTCGATCATTTCTCGTATTTTTCTTTTCAGTATCCAATTGTATCGACCACTTATCGATAAGCTCTTTAGAAATGTAATCAAGACAATAATTGTTTTGTACAAGGAATGCATCAAAACGAGAGATATAGTAAAAAGAGTATTCTCTGTATCCTTTAGAGACCATCAATTTTACATAATCATTCATAAAATTTTTGTAGTAACTTTTAAAATTATAGAGACTCATTTTCAAAAACTCCATAACCGATTAAGTCCAAGCTCAATGGGCATTCATACATGTTTGATGTATCGATAGAAATGTAATCATCAACGGTTGAATTATCTGAATGACCTAAAGAATAAGCTGTGATATCAACATCTTTTGTTCTATTGATAATTGATGAAGCATACGTTTTCCTACATATATGAAAACCTTTGTATTTATTCTGGTCGATTCCATTTGTTTTCTTTATGAGGTTAAATGAAGTTACACATATTTTACGATTTATATTATCGAATGGCATTTGAAAACTTACGAATATATATTCAGAAGAAGATTTTGGTCTAACGTTTTTGACATAATTGTAAATAGCGTTTAAGGCTATGATAGGAATTGGCAATATGATTTCTTTTTGAGTTTTGGCTTGGGTAATATTCAGGGTTCTATCTTAAAATGATATATTTTTAAATTTCAAATTGACAATATCAATCGATCTAAGACCACATTTCACACCTAATAAAAATATAGCATATGCTCTTATTTGGAAAGCGTTTGTATATTCATGTGAAGTTATTCTCTGGATGTCATCTTCGTTGATGATTTTTATCAGTTTCTTCTTAATTCTAAATTTTCCAATTATTCTAGAATCAATATACAATTCAATTACATTATTGTCTTTTAAGAATGTAAGAAATCCTTTGACTCTTGTCACATAGGCATTTCTTCCTTCTATAGTAGAATGCTTATCAGAACTAGCAAAAGAAATAACATGTTCTAATTTGATTGAAGAATAATTATCTATTCCTATACTTGATATATAAGTTATGAAACGATAGATGGCATTACAATCCATATTAATCGTATGATCTTTGTATCCTAAACTTTTTCTATAGCCAATATATTTATCAACCATTGGTTTTGACCATAAAGGAATATCGTCAATTTGATGCTTTTTGATATGAGGGGTTGATTTCTTCGTATCAAAAAATGTATTCAAATATGAGAAAGTTCCTTTCTGCAAAAACTCTACAAATTTAATTCCAAATGATCGATATTCTGAATCTTGCACGATGTTTTTATATACGAATTTTGACCACAGCAAAGTGTTTCTCAAAGTTAATGGAATGTTGTAATAAAAAGAAAAGAATAATAGTTCATATGCTATTCTCTTTGAATGAGCTTGGCTTTTAATGGTATATTTTCTTATTTTCAACTCTTCGAAGAATAATGGTATCCTATCGAAATTAATTGCTGCTTTGGATGATAAATCAAAAGATTCAAGAACATCTTGTTGAATATTGCATATTTTCTCGATGTAATTATCGTGAAATGATTGTAGAATCAAAGAACTAATTCGAGCTTTCAAATCAGTACCATTGTCATAAATGAATTTGGCACTATAATTGAATATTCTTTTGGTTGAATTATCCGATAATCCAAATGATTTGATATAGCATCTAAATCTAAAGATATCGTCGTAGCTGACAGCTTTGTGGTCCAAATTGTTCCTTTCAAGAAATAGAAAATAATAGCCAATATAGTTTCTTATGAAAGGCAAATAATTTAATTTGCAATGCCATGATTCGCAGACATAATCAAATATAATTTTCTGAGAAGACTTGCTTACTTTCTTAAATTGGCTGTTGTCATTTGTATAGACAAAACGAATTTCTTGACTGACTGTTTTGTTGTTGATGGCTTCATTGAAACTGTAGATGATTCTCTTAATGCATTTATATTTTCCTTGGTAGCATTTGAGCTTCATCTCATCAAGCCAAATTAGTAGGCTACTGAAATCGTATTTTTTAGTTTCAGTAATCTTCAATTCAACTATTTTTCTGCATTCTTTGTACAGGTAGTTAACTGATTCACACTTTTTAAAGTTGTCAGTAAGTTGATTAACTACATCATTTAAGATGGTAATTGTATCCATTACTTATGTACCTCCATCTAAAGAGTAACATAAGTAACTATAAAAAATATTATCCCCAAGTTTTCATGCAAAAAAGGGGGACGTATGCAAAAGTTGGGGATAATAAAAAGTTGGGGATAATGCCTCTTATGCTGAATTCAGGATAAGAGGCAGAGGGCCTCGGAATTAAAAGCCTTGTGATAGGACGTAAAAACTGGTTGTTCTCTAAAACAGTAAAAGGTGCTGAGGTCACCTGCGCGATGTATTCATTAGTCAAGTCAGCAATGGCTAATGGATTAGATCCACGAAAATATCTCAATTACTTATTGAAGAAACTTCCATATAAAGAAATGGAAAGCTTCAACTATGATGATTATCTTCCGTGGTCAGATAAAATACCTGAAGAAATCAAAGTAATCAGCGAAAAATAAAGAAAAAGCATCGTTTTTTGTGACCACAAATAATTGTCTCACAAATTACGATGCTTTTTTAGACGGCGTTTATATTGACGCTCACGAAAATCACCTTAAAATACTCCATTTCAAGGAGACTATGAATGCTTTATGGGACTAGAGAGGACAAAATTCAGCGGTAAAAATTTTGGGTTCTTTAAGTCTAGGCACAAAACCATCAAGGCATGAAACTAGTACTCTTGATTTTTGCCTTAGTCAAGGGCTTTTTAGTATCTATTCTTGGACTAACAAGCCTTTTTAGGACTGAGTGGAAAGTGGTAAGTTTTGCTCAAAAGCGTGGAAATAGTTGTGGAGATGATATTTCCACTACTGAGTGTGAGGTTTAACACTACTTATCAGTCTTTTATAAGCAATTTTTAATGAAGTCGAGCTCTTGAGTTTCCACTACTATAATGGCATGATTCTAGGCTTATTTCGAGTAGTGGAAAATTTGTTTTTATACTCTCATTTTTAATCTATATTGCTTTATTATATCTTCTATCTTTAACCATACACAAAATCTTATTAAATGTCATAGCTAGACCTACTGATACTACTAATACTATAAGTGGTGATATCCAAGTCATAACAACATTTTCAGATAATCCTATTTTCTTAATACCAAAGTTTATTATATTGATAACAGCTGGATGGAATATATAAATAAACATTGTGTAGTTACCATTAGGATTTACTATTTTTGATTTAGAAAATAAGTTAGGCTTTAGAACTGAAATACAAATAATAGCTATTACATTTACAATGTTAAATAGATAATAACTGATTGTAAATCCAAACAATCTATAGCTAAGATATGATTCTAATGTCATCAATATAAATGAAACAAAATATAAGCATAAAACAATATTGAAATTTAACTTTTTAATCTTATCTTCAAATCTTTTTAAGACTATACCTAAGCTAATGAATAACAATCCATTTGCATACCAACTAAAATACCAAACACTACTAGATAAAGAATACCCAGCCACTTCTATATTTGCAATACCTACACTCATTCTAAATATAATCCAGAATATAGGCATTAAAGCTAAAGTATATGTAATCCATTTATATTTTAAGAATTGATTAGCAAAGATATAAATAATCACATAGCTATAAAGCATAGCGATTAAGAACCAAGCAGGAACACTAGTTAAAGGATAATTCAATATTAAAAGTTTTAAAATATTCTTAAGACTAAAAGTTGTTTTTAAATATTCTACAATACCAGTTGAGTTAGTGGCAAACAAAGATACAAACAATCCTAAGGCAAAATAAATGCAGAAAGAAAATAAAATCAAGATTAACGTTTTAATGATTCTATGTTTTAACTTTGAGCTTAGTTCTTCCTTTCTCATATTAGGCTTAATCAAATAGAAGCCAGCTATTGTGAAGAACAAAGGAACTCCAAACCGAGCCATTCCTTTCATTACAACTTCACCAAACGCACCAGGAAATGTCGCATGAATGAATACAATCATAATAGCTGCAAATAATTCAAAGAATCCTAATGTACTATTTCTTTGTTTTTTCTTTTGTTGAAGATCTTCAACAACAAGCTCATCATCATTTTTAATTTCTTCCATATATAACCTTTCTACAAGGTCATATGTGAATTATATGGACCTTGATTTATAACCAAGATCCATAATGGATATATCTTTTAATACCCCCCCCCGACTTTGTCGGAGAAGCAAGGTTGTTTCTAATATAATCTGCGTTCAAATATGAAAATCTATTTCATATCTAAATTATTTCATTTCTATTTTCTATTCTTAACAAATGTTATCTTTAATCCGTAAGAGAATCTATTTAATTTACCCCCCCCCATGAATTCTTCTATATAATTTATATGCTATACTTTTCTTAATAATCCTTTTAATTTTTTGTTTTTTTGATACTCTACAATATTTCTTTTGTAGTTGATCAAAATTCAAATTATTCATATCATCAAAAAAAGTATTTCTTTGTATGGGTCTATTTACAGACTTGTAATACGAAGGATTACCAGCAATTCCTTTTTCATAAGGAACTTCTTTTATCTCGATATTTTCTTTTACTGAATCTAAGAGTTTACTTCCTTTTTTAGTTTGAACTAATACTAAACTAGTACCCTTGTCATCATCAAGTTCAGGTAATACATTTTCTATTCCCCAAAAATCTGCAATCGTTAAATCAGCCATTGATTCCAATTTCTTAGCGTTGCACTCATAACAAGAAGGTCTTAAACAATAATCCCTTAAAAACATTATCATATAAGGATCAGTACTTTGATCTAAATATTGACTAATATTCTTACCTTCTTTTACTAAGCCAAATCTTTTCCAACCATATTTCTTATTTCTAAAATCAACAGTTTCAATTTTTGCTTTATATCTATTTTCTAAATATAAAACATATTTTTCCCATAAAGCAGGTGATGGCGTTCCATGGCATATAACCTCAACACAAAATAGATTTTCATATTCTTTACGTAAAAACATTCTGAGTGCATTTATTTGGCAAGGGACTCCAGTGAATAGGACTTTCTTACCTTCAGTCAAATCTTTTTTTACTTGAGCATAAATATTCTCAGAGTCAGATTGAAGATATTTAGATCCCTTAAGTAATGACAAATCATTTTTGTTATTAACTCGAATATGATGAGCGGATTTTAAATCTTCTCTCATAGCAACACCATAAACAATACCATTATTGTCTAATATTTCATTAGCAAAAGCAGAAAACAAACCACCAGATGAAGATTTATCTAAAATTTCTTTATCTTTAATCTTAGCTCCATATGTAACAGGTTTCCTCTTTCTTAAAGGCTCTTCTACTAATGATGGACATACTTTTTCGCAAAGATGACAATTTATACATTTAGATGAATCAATATTTGGATATAAAAAGCCTTCGCTATCTTTCACAAATTCAATGCATTGTTTAGGACATATATTACCACAAGCTCTACATCCACAACATTTGGTTTTATCTTTTACTTCAATCATAAACTCTCACCATCTTTTATCTAGTTTCTTCTTAATATTTTATTCTTAAAAGAAATGATTTTTTCTTTTTCTTCCTTATTTAAACCAAAGAAATAAACGGAAATACAATAAACTATTGTATATGCAATGACGAATCCTCCAAAATCCCATAAGGATTTAAAATCATAGAATATCATAATACAAACACCACAACAAATGGGAATTATAAAGGAAAGTGAACTGAATAAGATTGATTTCCAAAACTTAATGACATTAATTCCTATAGCCTTTTGATAATAAATATTCATTATCAAGCCATTTGCAACTACCAATGAAATTGTAGTACCAATCGCAACGCCAATAACTCCCCATAAATGAGCAAACCAAATACTGATTCCAACATTTATAAGTGCCATAAATAAATATACAATACTTCTAAATTGATGTTTATTCTTAGCTCTTTGAATTTCTATACCTATATTTTGACATAATGCAATAATAGCTGGCGACATTAACAGTAATGCCACATAATAAGATTCAGAATATTTATCTCCAGCCCACCTAATAACAAAGTATTGTCCGAAGAAAATAAATCCTGTTAAAATCAAGGAAAGTAAAAACCACTGAACTCTACCGACTTTAATAAATAAATTTGTTAATTGATCATCCATGTCAGGTTCATTAGCTTGAACTATCATATTTACTTTAGGAGAAAAGACTCCAGAAATAGCGACAGAAAAATTTGTAAACATACTATTAATATTAGCACCAATAGTATATATAGCAACTGCAGATCCAGTAGCAACTTTACCTAAAATAACCTTATCAGTTTGCCAGTTTATTTGATCTATTATTTGATTAATTGCAATAAATATAGAAAAAACAAATATATCTTTAAATAATCTCCAATCAAATTTCTTGAAAGAAATTTTCATATCTAATTTTTTAAAGCAAAACCATATATTAAGAAGCATTACAATTATAGATATAGTAGTTGTTGTAATAACCATACCAATAGATCCATATCCTAAATATAAAAGAATAATATTTGAGGCAGGACTTAGCACGGTAGTAGCCATGTTTATCACTTTTTGCCAAATAAACTTTTCCTGACTACTTATATATGATGTAAATACTGATGAAGGGAATGATATTGCTAAATTAATTGATAAGAATATCATCAAAACACGTGCTATATGTAACTCATTTTCAGTATAAGAATCATTATAAAAAATGGATACATTAGCAGAAAGAATTAAGCCAGCAATTAAAGCCACAGCTCCAATAACCATAAAAACAGTCAAGTACATTCCGTTTAGGCTTTTAACCTTCTCATCTTCTCCTGTTTTCTTATACATATAATAAAATCTTATATAAGAAGCACCAAGACCTAAAGATAATAAAGAAAGATAGGAAATAATAGAATTTGATACACTATATATACCATATTCATTATCTCCTAATATCCTAAGCATAATTGGAGTATAAATAAAAGAGATAAGTATACTCAAACTCATCTGCATATATTGGAGTATGACTCCTGCTTTTCTTTGTTTACTGCTCGATATATTCATATCAGTTCACCTCTATATAATTACTATGTAGTAAGGAAATTAATAACAATATTAGAATATTGCTACCAAGATTTATATTATAAATTAATATCTATATATTACTAATATATTTGATATTATCATTTTACATTCTATTAATTTTTTATACAATCTAAAAATTTGTTAGCAAAGTTAGTTTTAATATAATTAGATTCATTAGAAGTTTGTAAAATCAATGTTTCAGCATTAACTTTATCATTAGTTAAATAACTAGTTATAAGTCCTAATCCTTGTAATCTTAAAATAGAATCATCAAGATTTTTATCATCTAATTCAATAGGTTCTTTTGAATCAAACATATACAATTTCTCTAAATCATTAGGTAAAAGTCTATCTACTACGTTTGCATACTTTCTAAATTCTATCCAATCTATATTTCCTCTAATATACGAAACATATAATTTGGCAAGAATATTTGCATTATCTTCTTCAGTTTGCTTATCAAGTATTATAAGAATATATTCTAATTCTTTATCAATGTTATTTTGGAATTTCTTTATATGTTCATTAATTTCCTCTTTAGTGACATTTTTACTATTAACGCCATCAATGAATTTAACAATGTCTCTATAATATTTTAAATCCCAAAAAGCCTTACCTAAATGATAAACGTTAACAATAGTGGATACAAAGGGAATACTAGATATTATTTTGTTTTCAGAAAAAATTGAAATAGTTGCGTCCGCTAGCGGAGCAATAACACCAACAGCATTGCCACCAATCGAATCTTTAAAGCTTTCTGTAAGTTTATTTTCTTCCATCAATTATTAACCTCTACATCATTAAATATTCTTATTCGGATTATTACTAATAATCTTTGCAGGTACACCACCAATAGTATAATTACCTTCTTTAAAGTCTTTTGTTACAACAGCATTAGCACCGATTGAAGTGTTATCACCTATAGTAATAGGTCCTAAGACTTTAGCTCCAGTACCAATAAATACATTATCTCCAATTGTAGGAGTATTACCATATAATTTATTAACTCCTACTACAGTATTAATAGATAATCTACAATCTTTACCAATATGAGCATTACCATTTATAAGTATTGGTCCTATATGTCTAATAATTAAACCTTTATCTATTACATTAAGTCCAATATTAAATTGATATTTAATATTCAACTTCTTTAATTTAATATCAGAAAATATATATCTAATCTTTTTATGAGTATTGAAATAATACTCTGTCTTTCTTAGCCTTGATATATATATATCACTAAAAGTCAAATATTTAGGTACATATAACCAGCAACTTTTTTGGTGATACACCAATTATAATACAATTAAGTGAATTTTTGAACACGAATTTTAAACATTCAGCCCCAAAGTTCACTTTTTTCAATTATTTTGTAAACTTTTCTTAAAAAGCTCTGGTAATATTTGCTGAAAAATGCTATAATTTAGGTACATAATAGGTATATAGAAAGTGAGATTTTTATGGGAAAATATTCGGTACCAGAAGAGATAAGAAAATTAAAACCAAAAGGGACAATGGTTAA
>CAVJWL010000051.1:0-11271 GCA_963653505.1 uncultured Prevotellaceae bacterium | reverse complement strand
CAAAAAATCGACCTAATTCGATAATATTGTTAAAAATATCTATGCGTAATTGCTAAAAATTTAATTTAAAATTGATATTTTCTCTTTATATAAACTAAAATAGTTTGTGGAAATTTCTTGGAGGAGATTATGAATAAAAAATTATTGTTAAGTTCTGCTTTAGCTTTGATGACTTGCCTTTCTAGTTGTGAGGGTGCTGTTTATAATACCAATCTCTATTTAGGTTCTGTCACATTATCTTATAAGATAAATGAAGTTCTTGAAATTGGTTCTAAATTAACTGGTAATATCACAGCAACTGTCGGTTCTACTTTGAACGATTCTTATATTTTGGCATATTCAAATATTGCACCAGCTTCTGTTTATAGTGAAACTGTTTTATTTGAAGCTAGAAAGAGTCAGATTGAATCTACTAAAAATGGCTCTAATTTTGTAGGTGTTAATTTTGATTTGACCTTAGATTTAGAAAAGGTCTTTCCTAAAGATAGCGAAAGTAAGAAAGTTTATTTTGTTATCCATGGAAATGAATGGGATTCAAAAAATGTGTTAACCTACAATTATTCTCAATTTTCTTTCAGTTGGAACGGTGATAAAGTTAAACTAAGTAATAATTAGTTTCAAAATATCGGAGGTATATTAAAATGAGTAGAATTGCAAGTGATGTTTTATCTATTATTAAAGACCCTACTTTGACCTATCAACAACAAGTATTAGCTCTTGCAAGACTTGCTGAAAGCCAAGATGAATCTTTACCAAGAGATCCTGAATTTGTAAAAGCTCTAGAAGATGGATGCATCTGTGACTTAGGAGAGGGAAGAAGTCCTTATAGACCTAGATATATCGTTCCTGATTATCAACAATTGATGGATAAAGGCAGTGAGTTTTTAGGCATTGAACCACCTCAAGATATTTTTGAAGCTACCAATGCTCTTTTAATAATGTATAGAAATGTTCCATCTATCACCTCATTTCCTGTTTATTTAGGAAATTTTACCAAATTATTCGAAAGATTTGATAAAGATGAAAAAGAGACAAGAAAAGCTTTGAAACTATTCTTGCTCAATATCGATAAGACCTTGACTGATTCTTTTGTTCACGCCGATATCGGACCAGAAGATAATAGAGTCACAAGAATCATTTTAGATTTGACTAAAGAAATGCAACTTGCAGTTCCAAATATCACCCTCTTATATAATGAAGATATCACCAGCGAAGAATTAGCAAAAGTTAGTATCGATTGTATGCTTAAAACTTCAAAACCTAGTTTTGCAAACGACAAATTGTACGCATCAGAATTAGGAGAGGGAAAATACGCGATTGTCTCTTGTTACAACGCATTTAAAATCAGAGGTGGTGGTTACACTCTTCCTCGTTTGAAATTATATGAAATAGCAACAAAGGCAAAAGACATCGATGATTTCTTTGCTAATACATTACCATTCTATGTCAATTTAATCTTGAAAAATATCGATCAAAGAATCAAATTCATCGTTGAAGAATCCAATTTCTTCAAAACTAATTATTTAGTCACTGAAGGCTTTGTCGAAAGAGATAATTTCACAGGTATGGTCGGAATGGTTGGACTTGCTGAATGCACCAATCACTTACTTCACATCGAAGATAAGATGAAAGGCTTTGGTCATAACCAAGAAGCAGAGGATTTAGGCGTTAAAATTCTTGATGAGATTTATAAGATGGTAATTGGTCATAAAGGATTGTATTGCCATAATTGTAATGACCATTATGCGATGCACGCTCAAGTAGGAATTGAAACCGATAAAGGACAGGATGCCCCAGGTGTTCGTATTCCGATAGGATGTGAACCTGAATTATTTAAGCATCTTGCAATCGAATCAAGAATGCATAAGCACTTCGAATCAGGAGTTGGTGATATTTTCAAATTTGATCAAACTTGGAATAATTCTCCACTTGCCTTGCTTGATATCATCAAAGGTTCATTCCATTCTGGTATGAGATATTTCACTGCTTATAACGCCGATAATGATGTCGTGAGAGTCACAGGATACTTAGTCAAGAAAAGCGAACTTGCTAAGCTTGATAACAACATGCCATCGATGAATAACTGTTCTGTCTTTGGAAAAGGATCAAGAGATGGCGGTCATGCCTTAGATCGTAAGATATATTCAAAAAATGGAAAATGAATTAAAAGCACCTGTCAATAAGATCATTCCTTTTTCCAATGTCGATGGACCTGGAAATAGGATGTCGATATTCTTTCAGTCGTGTCCTTTCAAGTGTCTTTACTGTCATAACCCAGAAACTATCAATTACTGCATCAATTGTGGTGAATGTATAAAAACATGTCCGGTGAATGCTTTATCATTTAAAGATAAAAAAGTGGTATGGAATCCTGAAATGTGTGTTAACTGTGATACTTGCATCCACACTTGTAAACATTTAGCATCTCCAAAAATCACCTATATGACAAGCGATGAGATTATCTCTAAAATTGCTGAAGTTAGACCTTTTATCAGAGGGATAACTGTCAGCGGTGGTGAATGCATGAATCAGGCTCCATTTCTTTTAGAATTGTTTAGAAAACTACGAAAAAAAGACCCGGAATTAGGTCTTTTGATCGATTCAAATGGATTTTGTGATTATCAAGACTATGAAGAACTCATCTCCTTATCAGATGGAGTTATGCTCGATGTCAAAGCCTTTGATAACAATTTTCATAAATATGTGTGTTCAGTCTCTAATTGCATGGTACTGAAGAACTTAAATTACCTTCTTAA
This sequence comes from uncultured Prevotellaceae bacterium, assembly GCA_963653505.1. Classification (GTDB taxonomy): domain Bacteria; phylum Bacillota_I; class Bacilli_A; order RFN20; family CAG-288; genus Enterosoma. Next base: position 8,515 of record CAVJWL010000051.1, on the reverse strand, counting down.
AATTGACAAATTAGAAGAAGTGAGAACTGTTGTATTACCTAATAGAAGTGAAGAAAATGAATACACAGTTACAAATGTCTCCAAGATAATTCAAGATAAATGCCGATATAAACTTCTAAAATATCGATATTTTGGAGTAAGAGATGAAGGTATAAGTGCCTTTGGTAGAGTTATAACTTCTGATGAAGAGGTTATTCGACTTCAAAGGATTGCTTTGAATAACGGAGCAAGCAAGACAGTTATAATTTAGTTGACTCTCTTTTTGATAGCTTTGATTACTTCCTCATTTATTGGAGTATCAAATTCGATATAAGAACCTTTGCCCTCGATTTTTCTTATAGTTAGGGGTTGACCAAGATAGTTCAATCTTATCTTGGTCTTTTTTTCCATCTTAGAAATTGAGAAACCAGCATTTAAGAAATCGTTTAAGACCTCTTCTTCTTGTTTCCAAACTTGAGAGATGTCTTCTTCGCTCAAAAGAATATTGATAGGACGGATGAGTTTTCTATCTTTACGTATCTTCATCGCTCCTTTATGAACTAAAGAAGCTGGGAAATAGGTTTTACCATTGTCATAAGAGATTTCTCTGACTCTTAAGATATTGTTTTCTGGTTGTCTTTCCATCTCAACTGAAAAATAGATGTCTTTTTGATATTGAACGAATGAGATTTTGCTATTTTTGATGATCTCCTCGATATATTTATCATCGGTGGTGTAGACTTCATCTTTGATGACATAGAGTTCTCCTGCTCTCAGTTCGGAGAAGGTGATATCGTTATTTAAAATGATATCTGCGTTAGAACGAGATGGAAGAATTGTTCTATTGTAATCTTTGACAATATATTTGAAATAGAGATTGGTAGTGAAAGCTGTGCTCGCACTTGAAATCTTTGTGTCTCTGATGATTCTTCTTAAGAATAATGATTTTGGATTTCCATCGATGAAATTTTTGATGGTATCGATATCTTTGAATTCATCGACAAAAGCATCATTTAAGGCATAGATGCCTTCGACGATGATACAATTGGTCTCTTTTCCGTTCAAGATAACATCATTTTCAACTCTTTCAGAGACGATTTTTGAATACATCTTCTCCTTGACAGAATTTCCTTTTAATAGTTCTTTGATATCGACGCTAGCTTCATGTAAATCGTAGACTGATGTTTCATCAAAATTAACTCTTTTCCATTCGATATCCAAAGCGGAGATGAAACGCTCAATCTTGTCTTCAGGAATCAAATCTTTGACAGCTTCTTTGATTTTCTTTAAAGCTTTAGCATCATATTTTTTATCAAAAGGAATATCGTAGATGATATCTTTGATTCTCTTTCTGATCTCAACCATATTTTCTAAGCTGTTATCGAAGAAATTGAGATTGACCTTATTTGGTACAATACCAGAAAGTCCGATGTCATATTGATCTAGTGACATGGATATGATGTTGTATCCATGTGCTTCTAGAAGTTGTTTTAAAAAGATAGATGCGTATGATTTACCACTAGAAGAAGCTCCGGCGATGATGACAAGGGCTTTTTCATTTTTTTGAAGTGATTCTTCAATCAAATCTAAATTAGCGTAACCCCATTTGTCTAAATGATGAAATGTGAATGACATGTTTACCTCATAAAGAAATCCAATTTAATAAGGATCCTGCTGTGTTATAAATCAATCTTCCGATGGAGAAATAATTTCCATCAGAGAGTTTTAAATCTTCTACCAACCAATCATTTAAGGTAGTATTGTTGTTTTTAAGCATTATTTGATTGACGAAAATAATGATTGCCATAATTGTCAATAATGTTAAACCAGTTTTAAAAATATATTTGACCATGCCGGCGATTCTTCCAAGAGCATTTTTTCCATTATCTCCAAAAACGAGACCAGATATCTTTCCTAAGATGATTCTGACAAGCAAATAGGCGATAAGATAAAGAAGGATGAAACAAATAGCAAGAACTGTTAAGAAAGTGAAACTAGAAGCTAATGCTTCACCAACTGATGAATCCAATATCAAAGCATGGCTTGTGAAAAGACCTTGGGTGAAAGTTGGAAACTTCATCTCAGATAAAGCTTTTGACATCGCTTGATTTTTTTCTTGAACATTAAGAGATGACATATTCAAAGAAAAAGCATCAGTGGTAGGAAGATTTTTATAATAAAGGTCAAAGATGAAATGATTTTCTATACCTCGGAGGTTTACTAACTTTTGTCCAAGTGGAATACCTCCAAAATAGGCAAGAGCAAGACCTGCATAATTAGCGATGGCTTTGACAGTTCCTTTTCCAAAGCCTTTGAAAAATCCCCACAACAATGATAAAGCAAGAAGTATCAAACAGATGATGTTTATCAAAGAGAGTCCGTTTTGATGGAAACTTGAAAAATCAAACAAAGCATTAACGCTCATAATATATTTCCTTTTTTAGTCTTTCGCAAGCTTCATCTCCTTTGATAGCTCTGACAATTTCCAAAGCGAAATCGATAGTGGCAGCAACACTTCTTCCAGTTATCAAATTATTATCTCTGACAACATATTGATCAAAGAAATTGCCACCGAAATCTTCATTCATCGAGGTGAAACAAGTGTAATCTCTACCTTTTAATAATCCGAGATGGCCAAGGATTGTTGGAGCTGCACAGATAGCAGCTACATATTTATTTTCTTTCATGAAATATTTGACCATATTTAAAAAGTAAGGATCTTTTTCTTCAACTAAGTATTCTGGACCTCCAGGGATTATCAAGGCATCAAATTCAGTGAAATTCAATTCTTTTAAATTGACTAAATCCACCAATTGATTTTGATATCTACCCCTTGCTTTCGTATCATTTAAAGATGCTACTGTAACATCTAAATTAGCTCTTCTTAGAATAGCGATAGTTCCTATTGCTTCGTTGTCTTCAAATCCATCAGTGATAACTGTGAGAATTTTCATGTTTTTTCTCCTTTAGCCGTATAATTTTAACAAGTATATTATATAATATATCGATAAAAAATGGTGAAAACAAAATGAATAGTATTGAAAAAGAATTAAAAAACATCAAAGGTTATTACTTCCCTTTTGAAGGTGAAAAACATTTAGCAACTCTCGTCGAGCTTCCTTATAGAAAGGATACTTGGAGAGATAATGCCTCTAAGGCATTAGAAGAATATTTGAATGTCGTAAGAGCTATCAGCAAATACGAACTTGTTTGTGTGATAGTCGACCCAAGAATTTCATATAAAGTAGTTGAGAAATTTGAAGGTGAAAATGTCTATTTCTTCCGTGAAAATTACAATGATAGCTGGGCTAGAGATATGATACCAGTTTTTTTAAGAAATGATGAGACCAAACTTCTCTGCGGTGTCGATTACGGATTCAATGCATGGGGTGGTAAAGTCGATGGTTTATATCCAGATTATGAATTTGATAATCAATTATCAAAGAATATTTTGATGGATTTATTGATTCCTCGTTTTGCAGATAAAGATTTCATCCTTGAAGGTGGTTCTATCCATACTGATGGTTTAGGAACTATTATGACAAGTGAATGCTGTCTTTTGAGCAAAGGAAGAAATCCTTCATTATCAAAGAAAGAAATTGAAAAAGAATTGAAAAGAACCTTGAATGCTAAGAAGATTTTATGGCTTCCATACGGCATTTACGAAGATGAAACAAATGGTCATATCGATAATATGGCTTGTTTTATTAAACCAGGCGTTGTCGCCCTTGCTTATACTGAAGATAAAGATGATCCTCAATATGAGATGTGTGTAGCTAATTATAATTATTTATCCAAAGCAAAAGATGCAAATGGAAATTCTTTAGAGATAGTCAAAGTTATGCTTCCAAGTGTTCAATACATGACTAAAGAAGAAGCTCAAGGATTAGAACTTGAAGAAGGTTCAACTCAAAGACTTGAAGGAAGAAGACTTGCAGCTAGTTATATCAATTTCTATATGGGAGAAAAATTTGTGATTCTTCCTCAATTTGGAGATAAAAATGATGAAATCGCATTAAAACAATTCCAAACTTTATTCCCAGAGAAAGATATCATCCCTGTTTACTCAAGAGAGATATTGTTAGGAGGCGGTAATATTCACTGTATCACCAAGCAAATTCCTTATTCTGAAAAATATTACATCGTTCCAAAAGAAGGAGATAAATAAAATGAGAAATGTAACTTTAGCAGCTACTCAAATGGCATGCAGCCAAGATTATGATGAGAATATCCATCATGCCACTGAGATGATTAAAAAAGCAAAAGAAAAAGGTGCGAACGTAGTTTTGCTTCAAGAATTATTTGAAAGAAATTATTTTTGTCAAATTGAAGATTATAAGAGATTTGATTTTGCTGAAGAATATAAAAATTCTAAAACTTTAAATTATTTTGAAAAAGTTGCTAAAGAATATGATGTAGTTTTACCTATTTCATTTTTTGAAAAACATGGTAATTGTTATTACAATTCTCTCTGCGTTATCGATTCTGATGGTAAACGCCTTGGCTTATATCGCAAATCCCATATTCCAACTGGAGATAACTATGAAGAAAAGTTCTATTTCACTCCAGGTGATACCGGATTTAAAGTCTTCCACTCTCATTACGGAAATGTGGGAATTGGAATCTGTTGGGATCAGTGGTTTTTAGAAACAGGAAGAATTTTAGCTTTAAAAGGCGCTGACTTTTTGATGTTTCCAACAGCAATCGGAAGTGAACCTGTTCTTCCAATTGATTCAATGCCACATTGGAGAAATGCTATGGTTGGACAATCAGCTTTGAATATCATGCCTTTAGTTGCTAGCAATAGAATCGGAATTGAAAAAGAAGAAAAATGCCAGATGAAATTCTACGGTTCTTCTTTTATCACAGATGAGACTGGTTGTATTGTTAAATCAGCATCTAGAGATAAAGAAGAAATCTTAGTTCATACCTTTGATCTTGATGCTTGTTATCAAAGAAGAAGAGATTGGGGTGTCTTTAGAGATCGTAGAACTGATTTATATTCACCGATTTTAAAGACCGATGATAGTGAGGATTAGATATGAGATTGATGTCTTTTAATATGAATTCTATCCGAGCCTATTTGAAAAAGGATTTGACAAGTCAATGGACTTCATATTCTCCTGATATTTTAGGGATTGAAGAATTGAAACTGACAGAAAAAAGTCACGATGGTTTTCCACTTTCTTTAGATGGTATGGAACCTTATTGGACCGTATCTAAGGTTAAAAAAGGATATGCAGGAACTGCAGTTTTAACCAAGATAAAACCGATTTCTATTCAATATGGTTTGAAAGATGGCAAATATGATGATGAAGGAAGAGTCATCATCATTGAATTTGATAAGTTCTATTTTGTCGAACTCTATGTTCCAAATAGCGGTGAAAATCCTTCAAAAAATGAAAAACCGAAGAGATTACCATATCGAATGACTTTTGAAGACGATTTAAGAGCGGAGCTTTGTGAATTAAAAAAGAAAAAGCCAGTGATTGTCACCGGGGATTTGAATGTCGCCCACAATGAGATTGATTTAAAACATCCAGAGACCAATCATTTATCTGCTGGCTTTACTGATGAAGAAAGAAATGCATTTTCTAAATTGTTGGAATGCGGATTTGTCGATACCTTTAGATATTTATATCCGAATGATGTCAAATATTCTTATTGGAGTTATAGATTCCACGCCAGAGAAAACAACGCTGGTTGGAGACTTGATTATTTTTTAGTCAGCGAAGATATCATTTCTAAGGTCAAAGACTCTCAAATTTTAAATGATGTCTATGGATCAGATCACTGTCCTGTTTTGTTGGATATTGATTTATAAAAATTATTTTTTACTAGTAATTTAAAAGTGATTTCTATATAATAACTTAGAAATTGATGTTTTTTTACATTTAATAATAAAAAGAAGAGGTGTATTTATAATGGCGAATCAACCAAACAATTATTTTGTGACCGATATTGGAGATTATCCAATTAAAATCTTAGCTTTAGGCGGTCTTGATGAAATGGGAAAAAACTGCTATGTTATCGAAATCGATAACGATGCCTTTATCATCGAAGCTGGCCTTAAATATCCAACTAGAAATATTCCTGGTGTCGATATCATCATCCCTGATTTTGATTATTTGAGAACTATTCAAAACAAAGTCAGAGGTATCATCATCACTCATGGTCATGATGATCAATATGGTGCTTTACCATATTTGTTAAATATCGTCAAAGCTCCAATCATCGCAACTAAGACTTCAATTGCGATTATCAAATCGAATTATCCTAAGAATAAGAATATCGAAAAAGCTCAGTTTGTCGAAGTAAAACCATCCAGTCATGTTGAAATTTCCAAACATGTCTTTGAATTATTCCAAACATCTCACAGTGTTGCTGAATCCTTCGGCTTCGCTTTGAAAACACGTTTTGGAAATATCGTTTACACATCTGACTACATCACTGATTATTCTCCTTTGAGAGGCTTCCAATTCGATCTTCCAAAGGTTGCTAGATTATCAGAAACTGATAAAACATTCTTATTGCTAACTGAATCTGAATCTGCCGATAAACCTGGTATTTCAAGTCCAAATCACAAGATTTCTGATATCTTAAAAGAAGAAATTGAAGGCATGAAAGGAAAGATGTTTATCTCCGTTTATAACCAAAATTTCTACAATATTCAAGAAATCATCAATATATGTAAGAGATATCGTAAATACATTGTTATCGCAGACCCAGAACAAATTCCTTTCTTTGACGATATGGCTCAAATCGGTGATATTGCTATTCCAAGTGAGATGTTAGTTTCACTTCACGATATCAATAAAGTCGCACCATCTGATTTAGTCATCTTAGTCACCGGTAGCGGTGAGAAATTATTTAGATATTGCAAAGAAATCTGTTACGGCAATGTCAAGAATATCAAGGTTGAAACCAATGATACTTGGATCAATGCTGCTCCTAGTGTTCCAGGAACTGAAATCATTCACACTGATGCTTGTGATACGATGTATCGTACTGATTGTCATGTTGTCAATTTGACTAGAAAAGAAATCTCTTCGATGCACGCCCAACAAGAAGATTTGAAGATGATGTTATCTCTTATGAGACCAAAATACTATATGCCAGTCAAAGGCGAATATAGACTTCTTATGGCCAATGCTCAAATCGCAATGAATCTTGGTATCGGACTCAATCACTCCAATTGTTTTGTCTTCGATAATGGTATGGCCTTGTGCTTTGATAAAGATGGAAAACCTGTCAATAAAATCTCCACTGTCAAAAATGGTGATGTTATGGTTGATGGTGCAAGTGTCGGTGAAGTTAAAGAAGCTGCTATTGAAGAAAGACAAAAGATGGCAGATGGTGGTGTTATCTTGATCGGCAGTGCTATTTCTTCTAAGAGAAAGATGATAGTCTCCAATACCGATATTCAGATGAGAGGATTTGTCTATGTCAAAGATTCTCAACCGATAGTCGATCAATTGAATTCAATATTCAACGCCGGCATTCAAAGCTATTTCAATGCTGGAAAGAAATTATCGCTTGTTGAATGTGAAAAGAAGATCAGTGAAAAATGCGGTAAGGTCTTAGCTAAGACCACTCAAAAAGAACCGAGAGTCGTCGTCAAAATTATCGATGTTGATTCTTTAGTTGAAATTGACCCTAGATAAAAAATATGTGTAGGAGAAGTCCTACACATTTTTTTATCGTTATATTATTTTACTAAATCGACACCGTGACTTGTTCCGATACGGGTAGCACCTGCTTCAACCATTGCGACTAAATCTTCTTTGGTTTTGACGCCTCCGCTAGCTTTGACACCCATTTCATGACCGACAGTTTCTCTCATGAGTTTAATATCAGCGACTGTTGCTCCACCTTTTGAGAAACCAGTTGAAGTTTTAACAAAGTCAGCTTTAGCTTCTTTTGCTAATTTGCAAACTCTGACTTTTTCTTCATCAGTTAAAAGGCAGGTTTCGATGATAACTTTTAAAACTTTATCGCCAGTTACATTCTTAAGTTCTGCTATTTCATTTTTGACATATTCATCATTGTGATCTTTCAATCTTCCGATGTTGATGACCATATCAAGCTCATCAGCTCCTTCATATAATGAATATTTAGCTTCGCTGATTTTGCTTGCCATCATCGTAGCTCCAAGAGGGAAACCGATGACGGTACAGACTTTTACATCGCTTCCTTTCAATTGTTCTTTGCAGTATCTGATCCAAGAAGGATTGACGCAGACAGAAGCAAAATTGTATTGTTTGGCTTCATCACAAATTTTTTTGATCTGTTCTTTAGTAGCATCAGGTGCTAATAAAGTGTGATCGATTAAACGATTGTATTCCATTTTATATACCTCGATAATTATTGTATCATTTCAAAGGCTTAAATTGTATTAATTTCCCGTCTTTTTGAGTAAGTAGTAGAAAGTTTCATTTTTAAAGAAAATATTTTTGTTCATTTCGGCATCATTTTGATGTCTTTTTTTCGTTTTTCTTAAAAATTCAATGATTTTTATTGATTTTTTAATCTCTTG
>CAVJWL010000050.1:0-12008 GCA_963653505.1 uncultured Prevotellaceae bacterium | reverse complement strand
AAACGAATTTTTCCCAAAATAAAAATTATAAAGAAATGCAAACAAACTAAAAAAAAGTAGCATTTCTTTATAAAAACACCTAGGATGCGTAATTGCTAGGAAAATTATTGGTGGTTTGATTTTATTTTCTTGTGTTTATGGGCCTAAAAACATAAATAAAATAAGCCAATTTAATGATAATAACATTGTAAAAAGGAATAGCAAACAAAATGCAAAAGAAAATAATGTGGTTTTTGGATATGAAGATATTTTAAAGACATATTATAATTTGGCAACTAATGATTGTTTATATCCAACAAAAACATATGAACAATTTTATGATTCCTTTTATTCAGCTGATAGCAATCGCAATATAATTGAGTCTACCTTGGAATTAGCAGAAGAAAATGATAATCTTGAGAAAGTTTATAATGTAATATTTAAAAATGAAAATATTTTTACTATTTCTAGTGGATCTTCTAGTAGTGATGAAGATTATGTTTTAAAAGTTTCTAGTGATTATCAATATACTCCACAATCATCCTTTGCTAGAACTCCATACTATTCTATTTATAATTATTCTCCTATTAAAATAGGTGATATTGTTTGGGAAACTGAAACTATCTTCTTTAATGCTGGACACAATGCATTAATAACCAATATTCAACATAAATCTTATTATGGTAATTATATTGAAACAATTGAAGCTGTTGGCGGTGGAGTTCAAAGAGGATTTTTAGATGATATAAGAATGACAGCTTTTAAATGTCAAATTATAAGAGTAAAAGGAAATGATGAAGAAAAAACAAATAAAGCAATATTTTTTGCTAAACAACAAGTTAATAAAAAATATAGTTTAGATATTTTTAGATTAAATACTGCGATTAATTCTTCAGAATGGTATTGTTCGGAACTTGTTTATGCTTGTTGGAATTATGCTGGAATTGATATAGGCGTTAAAAAAGATAAAAATGATAAAGATGTATATCTATCATTAGGTTGCCTTCCTAATGATATTAATAATAGTTATAATACTTCTTTATTAGTTGTTAATCCTTTTGAATATTTATATTTATATAATACAGTTAAAAGTGAAAATGTTTGGTCATTCTATTTCTTTAATAGCAGTTCAGAAATTATTAATAATATAAAATATACCGCTAAAATGTACGATTATAAATTATTAGTCAAAAATAATTGGATTATAGATGGAAAAACTAATGATATGTTTGAATTTAAAGAAAAGCCAGGTAAATATCAACCTTATACAAAAAGTGAAATTGGGGTAAAAGTAAATGGTGATTTCTTCTCAATTGGAATTATGTATAACACAAATCGTTCCACTAAAAATATTATTTATACAAATATAACTGAAAATGGTCCTTTGTCAGTTTATGAAAAGGAGAATTGATTATGTTTGCTATAAAACGAATTGATCTTAAAGATAATAAAAAAGTTTTAATGGAAAATTTGTCTATTAGTTTTCCTAATAATAGCTTTAACCTTATTGCAACTGATACTGATTTATTAAAAAATTCTTTAATAGATGCTTTTTCTTGTTTGAAAGTAGAAAAAAAAGGAACTGTTACACTTGATGATGAAACAGTTAATAAGATGAATATTGGTTCTTTTAGAAATTCGAAAATTAGTGTTATTTCTAACAAATATGATTTTTTAGATGATTTAACAATTAAAGAAAATGCAAACTTATGCTTAAATTTATATAATAGCTATGAAAACAAACTTAATGATATTCATGAAGTTGTAAATTTATCTTTGAGTGAAATAAATGAAAAAGAATATTTAAATAAAAAAAACAATGAACTTCCAAACATAATTCAATTTAAGTTTTCTTTAGTAATGGCTTTAATCAAAAATCCTAAAGTCTTGATTTTTGATAATCCTACTAATGGTTTTAGCAATCAAACCGCTTTGGAAATTGTTAAAATTCTTAAAGAATTATCTAAGAATCATATAATAATAATATTTTCTAATAATACTGATTTATACTCTGAGTACTCAGATCAAATTATTTTATTTCAACTCGGATCTTTAAAATTTCAAAAGAAATTAGAGGTGGAAAAAATCGGTACTAATAATGATGATTCATTATCGAAAAATAAAGGGAATTTATCTTTTAAGAATTTATTAAAGCTTTCATTTAGAAAACCTATAAAGAATAAAATTTTATTTCCGATAACATCTATTATTTCAATTTGTTCTATTATTTCTTTCTTGTTTTTATTTATTTTTACTAATATAAACACTAATGAGGTTTTGTTAAAAAAACAATTAAATGAAAATCAAACTGGTTGTTTTATCAGTAATATTAATTCACATTATGATCACGGAAGTTACTTTAAGCATTATGATAAATCTTGTTTTTCAGATGAACAAATAAATAAAATACTAAATTTTTCTAATAATACCTCTCCTATTTCTGATTTGAAAGTTTTAGAGAATTTATATTATTATGGTAATTATCCAGATGTTTTTGTCGATAATGTAAAAACAAATTATGCACTTTCTTATTTTAGTGATTTTAGACTTACTTTAGAGGTTAATTCTGAAGATTATACTAAAGGATTTGGTCTTATTGATTGTAAAGAATTGTCAGAGGATACTAATAATAGATTTCCTAATACCTATGATGAAATTTCTATAAATACAATATTAGCAAAAGCTTTTGTAAAGTATGGTTGTTATATTATTTTAGATAATTCTAAAACACTTGAACAATTTAGACCTTCCAAAATTGATGATCTTATTGGAAAACGTCTGTATAATGGCTACAAAATTGTAGGTGTTTACTCATCTACTGATGGTATCGAAGAATATTTTGAACCATATATATTTGAAGAAAATCTTAAATTTAAAAATAACAAAGAATCGGATTATTTTAATAGAATGTTGGGTGCTGAATCAGTTTCAAAATATCTATATGTTAAACCTGGTTATTATAATCAGTATTATAGTAACACCTATAAAATTGTTCCGTATTATATAAATTTATCTGGAAATTATGATAAAGATATCGAATTTATTAATTCACTTTCGTATAAATTACACTATGTTGAAATTGACAATAAATACAGCGGATTTGTAGCTGAAATACACAATTTTAGAGGTACACAAAGATTTATATGTTGGCTTATTTGCGCATGTCTTTTATTAATTGATTTAATTTTATTTTTAGTCTTTTTCAAATCTAATTCAAAAAAAGATGGAAAATATAAGAGACTTAAAATAAAAGGTGCCAATAAAAATGTGTTTATTTCTTTGATGTTTATACAATCATTTGCGCTTAAATTTTTGGAATCAATTATTTCGATATTAATATTAATTTTAGTATTCCTCATTATTGATACAAATTTACAAATTAATGAACTGAGTTTAAGTTGGTTATCTATATTAATTACGATAGCTTATGTTTTATTAGTTTCTATTTTTGTAGCTTTAAATAATGGATTAAAAATAAATAAAGGAAAATAGTATCAAGTAGAGGTAAAGTTATGAAAATTAAAAAAATATTGTTACTTTTCAGTGTATTTTGTATTTCAATATTTAATTGTCAAAAAGTAGATAACGATTTAAATATTGGAAAAACAAATAGATTTAATGTTTCATCCACTGATAATGAAGAATGTGTAGTTGATTATGTAGATATATTAAAGAGTTATTATTCTCTTGCAAAATTAGAGTCTAATTTTGATGAAGATGGATTCAAGACTTTTTATGAGGATTTTTACTCAGAAGAAAATAATAATAACATATTAGAATTTACATTAGATTTTGCAGAGAAAAATGGGAATTTTGATGAAGTATATAATATTCTTGTACCTGAGTATTCCTTGACACCAATTTCATCAAGCAGTGGAAGTGGAGGGTCTTCTAGTCGAGATGCTGATTATATTTTAAAGGATAGTTATGATTATTCAGTTACACCAGAAACTTCTTTTGCTAGAATACCATATCATTGTTTTTACAATTATTCTAATGTTGAAAATGGAGATATAGTTTGGGAAACGGAAACAATATTTTTTAATGCAGGACATAATGCTTTGATAACTAATACAAAACATGTTTCATATTATGGCATATATATTGAGACGATTGAAGCTGTTGGTGGAGGTGTGCAAAGAGGATTTCTCGATGATATTAGAATGACAGAATTTAAATGTAAAATTCTACGTGTTGTTGGAAAAACATCTAAAAATGCTAAAGAAGCTATTTTATTTGCAAATATGCAAATAGGAAAAAAATATAATTTAAGTTTATTAAGGTTGAATACTGCAATTACTTCGACTGAATGGTATTGTTCTGAACTTGTATACGCATCATGGAAATACGCTGGAATAGATATTGGAGTAAAAAAAGACCATAATGATAATGATGTATACCTAAAATTTTGTTGTCTACCTGCTGATATTAATAATAGTTATAATACAAAGTCAATTACAATAGTACATTCCTTAGATTTGGATTTTTGTAGTACAAAATTCAAAAATGGTGTTTTATCTATAAATGTAGTGAATAAAACAAATGTAGTTTTAGATATATATTACAATTCTAAATTTTGTAAATTAGATGAAGCCAAAAATTGGCAAAATTTAAATGACATAAAAAGAATTAAAATTTCAACTTACACATATACCACTTTTAGTGTAAAAGAAAATGATGATAATAATGTTATGGCTACATCATATATTTTAGGTGATTGTAGGTATATCTTATATTTAGTTTTTGATAAGAACTATGATAATTTTTCTGTTTTCAAGGTAGATTTTAAATTATGATCCAATTAGTAAATTTTAATAAAAAAATAAGCAGAGAAAGTTCTTTCAAAAACTTAGATTTAAGTTTTTATGATTCTTCCTTAAATTCTATCATCATTCAAAATGAATTAGAAAAATCTATTTTGATCAATATTTTTGCTTGTTTGGAAGTTTGCAAAAAAGGCCATCTTTTTATTGAAGAAAAGAGAATAACTAAAAGAAATGTTAATAAATTTAGAAATTCTCGAGTGAGTTATTTAAAAAATGATGATAATTTTCTTGCTGATTTGACTATAAAAGAAAACTTTGATTTGTGTTTTAAACTATGTAAAGAAAATAATAAAAACGATATTTTAAATGATTTATATAAAACTGTTAGCTTGGATAATGATGAAGAAAAGCTATTAAATTGTAAAGAAGTTGAATTATCTAGCTTTCAAAAATTTAAAATCGGATTGATAAAATCTTTGATTAAAAAGCCTATGATTTTAATTGTTGATTTATCATGTATGAATCTTAGTAGCGAAGAAATAAACAAAGCTTTGGAAATCCTTAAAGGTTTATCAAAGAAAATTACTATTTTAATATTTACCTCAAGACTTATCGGTTTTGAAAATGAATATGATCAAATTATAGAAATTAAAAATGGACAGTTAAATACAATTAAAAATAATAAAAAAAATGTAAACTCAATTGATTCATCAAAAAGTGATAAAATTGGATTACTTTCATTGAAAACAAATATTAAATTTGCAAAAAAATATATATTGAATAAAAAGTGTAATTGTTGTTTTTCAATGGTTATGTCATTGATTTCAATCATTTTATTTGTTTTTATGATGACATTTAATTTTACTGATACTAATAAGATTTTATTACAAAAACAATTTGCATATGGTAATAAAGGTACAATAGTCACTAATTATATCAATTATCTAGATAATAGTAGTTATTTTCCAAAGCAGTATGAGAATGAGTTTTTAAGTTATCAGGTAAGTATAATCGAAAGAAATGATAGCATTAAAACTTATCCGATTGTTGAATTAAAAACTCTAACCAATAAAGGAAGTAATAATGTTTTTAATAAGCAAATTGTTAATAAATCAACAGTGGATTGTTTTGATTTTTTCACTGATAACGATTGTGCAATTGAGGTTGATGAAAAATTTGATTGTTTAAAAACACCTGATGAATTAGATGTTAATACAAAAAATAGTTTACCTAATTCTTATGATGAGATTTCAATCAACATAATGTTAGCTAAATTGATGTTAAAAAATGGGCTTATAATTGATGTTTATGATCCATTTAACAATCACATATTTTATCCTAATAAAATAGATGACTTAATCGGTAAAACAACTGTTAATGGTTATAAAATCGTTGGAATATTCTCTTGTGGAGACAAATCAGAACAATATTTTGACAAATATTTATATGAAAATCCTAACTTCAATAATTCTAGAGATAAAGAATACTTCAACAAGATGGCAAAAGGAAAATCGATATCCCAATATGTTTATGTAAAAAAAGGTTATGGAAAACAAGTGGTTGGTTACAATGATTTAAAAACACCTATTTCTTATGTCTTTTTCTTTAATGATAATGTAAATGAATGTTTGCATTTTTTGAAAACATTTGAATATAAAAATAGATTTGGACGAGTTGAAAATTCTTATTCAGGTTTTGTTAAAAAGTTTAATGAAGTTAAGGCAAAAACTAAATTTATTATGTGGTGTATAGTTGTATGTATCATTATTTTGGATTTAATTGTATCAATCATTTTAAGTTTAAAAAATTCAAAACTTATAAAAAAAGAATTATATTGGCTTAAATCTAATGGGGTTTCTGAATTAGAATTCTTTATATATAATTTAGTTCAAAATTTTATGATAAAAGGCGTTGCAACTATCTTATCTTTGATATTTGTGCTAATCATTTTCCTGATTTTCAATTTTAATTTGCAGTTTTCAATTTTGCATATAGGATTAATTCCTATCATATCATTGCTTTCTTATTTTGCTTTTGTTGGTTTATTCGTTTCTTTTATTGCTTCGAAGAAGGAATATAAAAACAAATATTTATCTAAGAAATAATAATTTCTTTAAATCTCATTCAATTGAATAAAACTAGATAGTGGAGTGAGATTTTTCTTTTTCAAAAATAGTTATTATCAAAAAACAAATGGTTTTATTCTGTGTTAAAATATAGACTATGATTGAAAATTATATTAATAAAGAAACTGATGATGTTATCTCTCATCTTAAAGAATTTATGTCTCTTGAAGGCTTGAAAGCTGTTTTCTCTAGAGATAATTATTTAGCTAAAGAGAAATTTGAAGTTGAAATCTCTCATCAATATTTATCTGAAATCTCTCGTTTTATGCATGATGGTTTTCAGATGAATATTCCTTGTTTGATAGATATGGAACCTCTTTTTTTAAGTCTTGATAAATCAGCAGTCTTATCTACTATTGAATTATATAATATCTTAGACTTATTATCAGCAAGCGAATATCTATATGATCTTTTGCAAGATAAAAAACAATACGAACATTTGAATGATGATGCTTTAGATTTTAATCCAGTTGTCACTTTAAAAAGAGAATTGATGAATGATATTCTTCCTGATTTTACTATTTCTTCTACAGCTTCTTATAAATTAAAAGAGATTCGTTCTCGTAAAACTGAATTAGAGAGAAATCTTTCTTCTATTATGGGAAGATATAAAAATAAATATTCTTCCTATTTGGCTAGTGAAACTCTTGCATTAAAAGGTGATGAAGAAACATTAGCCATAAAAGTTCAATTTAAAAATTTAGTAAAGGGTACAATCATCTCTTATTCTTCTACAGGCGAAACTGCTTTTATGGTCCCTTATGAAGTTTTAGATTTGAGAAATCAATTGAGAGGTGTTAACGATGAAGAAAATCAGGAAATCAATAAGATATTAGCTGATTTATCTTTAAAATGTTCTAAAAATTTAAAAGCGATGCGAAGAGATTATGAAATCATAATGAACTTCGATCGTTATATGGCCGCGGTTAAATATGGTAATTCTTATCAAGGTGTAATCTCAACTTTATCCGATGACGAACTTTCTTTAAAAGAAATTTTCCATCCATTATTAACAGCTAAAAAAATAGTTACTAATTCGATAACTTTAGGGCGTGATGAACCTAAATGTTTAGTCATCACTGGACCTAATGCTGGTGGTAAATCTATATTTATAAAAGCCTGTGGACTTGCAATCAATATGGATAAATTAGGATTGCTAGTTCCTTGTAAAGAAATGGCTAAAATCCCATTCATTGATGAAGTTTATTTTTTAGGTGGTGATAATCAATCTGTTTTAGATAATCTTTCCACATTCTCGTCTCATTTAGTTGGTATAAAAGAAATCACTGAAAGTGCAACTAAAAATTCCTTTGTTATCATCGATGAAGTAGGAGAAGGAACTTCTCCAAAGGATGGTGAAGCTTTAGGTGTAGCTCTATTAAAATATTTTGAAAAATTAGGTTCTTTTACTATGCTTACATCTCATTTTGATGGACTTAAATTTTATGCTACTGAAGATGAGAAAACCATTACTGGTGCTATGGAATTCAATTCTAATACTCTCACTCCTACTTATAGATTATTATTGCATACTACTGGTAAATCTTATGGTATTTTGCTTGCTAAGAATATCGGTTTAAAAAGTGAAATTATCAATGATGCCATTGAATTTCAAAAGCAAAGACAAGGTCAAGATGTTGAATCTTTGATGGAGAAATTGACTGAACAACAGGCAGAGAATGAAAAAATTCAAAGGCAGCTACTATCTAAAAAACATGAATTGGATAGAGCTTTGAATAAACGTGAACAAGCTATCAAGGCCTTGAATGATGAAAGAAGCAGCATTCATCAAAAAGCTCAAGATAAAATTCAAAAATTGGTCGATCAGAAAATCAAAGAGATGGATGAAATTTGGAAGACTGAAAAAGATAATAAAAATTATAACGATTTCTCTAAAGCTAAAGGTGAGATCAATAAGATGAGAGAAGTCTCATCACCATCTCTAGTTGGAAAAGGTGTAACTGAATTGACCGATATTAAAGTCGGTGATTTATTAGAGGATGAGGATGGAAGAAAAGTCACTGTTCTTGAAGTTAAGAAAAAAGAAATTCTTCTTGATATGGATGGTTTGAAATTCAGACGTGCGATCAAGGGACTTAAAAAATATACCTTACGTCCTTCTGATATCAAAAAGAAGAAAAATGACAATCATTTTGATGATATCATCGATTTAAAACTTGATAATTCTCGAGGAATGGAACTTAACATCATCGGTATGCATGTTGATGAAGCGATGAGAGAAGTCGTATCATTTTTAGACCATGCAAGAATTAAAAAACTTACAACAGTTAGAATCGTTCATGGTATGGGTTCTTTTGCTTTGAAAAATGCAGTTTGGAAGTATTTAGGTAATCACAAACAATTTGTAAAAGAATATCGTTTAGGTGGAGAAGGAGAAGGTGGCTTAGGTGCTACTATTGTTACTTTATACTGATGGGATACGCATATGAAAAATATCCGATACTAGCTCAAAAGATAGCTCTCTTACCTGATAAACCAGGTTCTTATCAAATGAAAGATGAAAATGGAACTATCATCTATGTTGGAAAAGCTAAATCGCTTGTAAAAAGAGTAAAACAGTATTTCACAAGACCACAAGGTGGTAAAGTTTTTCGCATGGTGTTAGAAATCAGGGATTTCGATATCATAGAAACTCAAAGTGAAAAAGAAGCTCTTTTATTAGAGATTTCTTTGATACATAAATATTATCCAAAATATAACATCATGTTGATGGATGATAAAAGCTATCCCTATATTGCGTTGAAAAAGAAGGATGATCCATTTTTGAAAATAGCTAGAAACGACAAAGAAAAAGGATATTATTATTTTGGTCCTTTTCCTAATTCTGGTCAAGCCTATAAAATGATCGATCTTTTAAATAAGATATATCCCCTTAGAAAATGTAAGAATATACCAAATAAACCTTGCCTATATTATCATATGGGACAATGTCTTGCCCCCTGTATAAATAAAATCGATGAGAAAGATTATGCTGATATTTCTCAAAAATTAAAGAGCTTTTTAAATGGAGATATTAGTGGGGTATATGCAGAAATTAAAAATAAGATGAAGAAAGCAAGCGAGAATCTCGAATTTGAAAAAGCACAAGAATACAAGGAAATTCTAACTAGTATTTCAAATATCACCTCAAGTCAAAAGATAATTTTTGAAGATCATGTTGATAGAGATGTCGTCGGTTATTCGATAAGAGAAGGGTATATTTGTGTTGTATTTCTTCTTTATAGAAAAGGCGTTCTTCTTGGAAAAAAACAATATGTCGAAGAACTAGAAGATGATGTTGATGAAACACTTGAGAATATCATCATTCAATTTTATGAAAAACAATCATCGTTACCAAAAGAGTTATTAGTTCCTGATCAGCAATTGGTTTCGATATTAGAAGAAACCTTGGGATTCACTATTTTTTCTCCTCAAAGAGGTAAGAAAAAAGATATTCTTTCCATCGCTTTAGAAAACGCAAAACAAATGCTTGATCAACATTTTCAAACAGCAAGAATTGAAGATGATAAATTAGCCCTTCTTGAAGAATTAAAAGACAAATTAGGCTTGAGTAAAACCCCAACTGATATTGAATTATACGATAACTCTCATACTGCAGGATATGATTGTGTTGGAGCTATGGTAAAATATATCAATGGTGAAAAGGCAAAACAGTTATATCGAAAATATAAGATTCAACAACCGAACAAGCAAGATGATTTAGCCTCGATGAGAGAAGTCTTAACTCGTAGATTCATAAGACTTAAAGAAGAAAATCAAAAAATGCCAGACCTCATCATCTTAGATGGTGGATATAACCAATGTCTTATCGGGCTTGAAGTTAAAAAAGAGTGTGGAGTCGATATTCCTTTAGCAGGCTTAGCGAAGAATGATAAGCATGAAACAGATACCCTTATCAACGCAGATACTGGTGAAGAGATAAAATTGGATAGAAAATCACCACTATTTTTCCTTCTTATGAGAATGCAGGATGAAGTTCATCGCTTTGCAATAACCTATCATCGCGGTAAAAGAGAAAAATCAACCTTTAAAACAATCTATGATGATATAGAAAAGATTGGTAAGAAGAGAAAAGATAAACTCTTAGACATTTATCCAACGATGGATTCGTTAGCTAGTGTGACACTTGATGAACTATTACAAATCGTACCGCTTGAGGCTGCTCAAGATATTTTAAATAAAAGAGATGATTATTTTAAAGAGATTAAAGAGATTGAGAAACATCATTTGAATGAAAGAGGAAATCAAAATGAAAAATAATCAATTGCAAAAAAAATACTACATTCCCTTAATATTTATTTTTATAACCTGTATTTTTATGTTGTTAGCTTTTTTAATTCCCTATTCTCGATATTCTTTTATATCCGATCAGGAATTGAAAAGCAATAGCTCCTTGAGTTACTATCTCGCCTTTGTAAGTACTATCGGTGAAATAGCTCTTTATGGAATTTTGATATCTTTATGTGTGTTAGAATTGTTCACATCTAAATTGTTCGCTTATAAATTAGAATTGACATCTGATTTGATCTTTCTAGCTCTCGCTTATGTTTTAGAACTAATTTATGTTATTTCTTTCTCATCCCTTGACATTTCTTTTGGTGGAATACCCTTCTATGTCATTTTTATTCTTTTATCAATATTATTTGTAATTTCATTATTCAGTTCTATCTATTTTGTTTATATTCCATTTAGAAAAATTGAAAAAGAAGCAGTCAAGATACAAGATAAATGGAATGAGATTGAAGAAGAGAATAATAAGAAAAAAGAAGAATCCATCAAAAACGAAATAAAAGATATCAATACTAAAGAAAACATGAAAGAATATTTGAAGAAAAAATATGAAAATGGTGAACTTTCAAAAGAGAAATACATTGAATTTTTGATCGATTTAGATGGTAAAAATTGATTAAAAGACTTATAATTATCAAGTCATCGGGACATAGCGCAGTTTGGTAGCGCACTTCCTTGGGGTGGAAGGGGTCGCGGGTTCAAATCCCGCTGTTCCGACCACTTGAAATAGATAGAACTTGTATTACGAGGTAGTACGAGTTCTTTTTTTTGAACGTAAAATCCCGTCAAAATTATACGCTGTAAATTTAAACTCTTAAAAATTTAG
>CAVJWL010000049.1:0-12069 GCA_963653505.1 uncultured Prevotellaceae bacterium | reverse complement strand
TTAACCATTGTCCCTTTTGGTTTTAATTTTCTTATCTCTTCTGGTACCGAATATTTTCCCATAAAAATCTCACTTTCTATATACCTATTATGTACCTAAATTATACAATTTTTTAGCAAATATTACCAGAGTTTTTTAGGAAAACTTTACAAAAAAATTTAAAAAAGTGGACTTTTGAACCTTAATGTTTAAAATTCGTGTTCAAAAATTCACTTAATTGTATTATAATGAGAGTATCACCAAAAAAGTTAATGGTTATATGTACCTAAATATTTGACTTTTAGTGATATATGATTTCTAATATATGAATATTGCTATTGATAGATAAGATGATGAGGATTTGTTTATAGGATAGAGAGTAGGATTTGTTCCTAAGGGATGAAATGGACATATAGATATAGATTGTATCTATATGGTGATATATTAAGGGAATATATTTTATAACTTGAATTAAAATTTTTATAGAATTAGTTTATCTTTTAATTAGTATTGATAGGGAGAGAGATAATATGGATTATGATTCTTTGAAAGCACATTATATTAAGCATTATGGTGAAAGTAATGACATATTATTTTCATATTGTCCTTATAGAATCTGTCCATTAGGCGCTCATGTTGATCATCAACATGGTTTAGTAACTGGCTTTGCCATCAACTATGGTATTGGTATTTCCTATACTATCAGTGATGATGACTTATGTCAGGTTGTTTCTCATAATTTTGAAAAGAGAAAAAGATTTAGAGTGACTGATGTTTTAGAAAAGCAAAATGATTGGTGTGATTATATTAGAGGCGGAGTAAAAGCTTTGCAAAAGAATGGATATAATTTAAGACATGGTATCAATGCATATGTCTATGGAGAATTACCAGTTGGTGGTTTATCTTCTAGTGCTGCAAATATTATTTCTCTTTTAAATGCAATAGCATTTGCAAATGATATTAAATTGACAAATCAACAATTGATTGAATACGCATATCAAGCAGAAACTGAATTTGTAGGTATGTCTATCGGTAAGCTTGACCAGTCTTGTGAGGTCTTATCTAAGAAAGATGAACTTCTTGTTCTTGATACAAATGATTCAAAATATAAAATGGTAAAACTTGGTAATAGTGATACTAAATTTGAATTTTTGATTGTTCATTGTGGGGCTGAAAGATTGCTTGCTGGTTCCTATTACAATATTCGTGTTGATGAATGTAAAGCAGCTGCTTTTATTGCAAATTCTTATTTAGATATCTATAAGAAGTTTAAAGATACATACTTAAGGGATTTGGATTATAAAGACTTTATGACTTATAAAGAATTTATGCCAAAGAACTTCCAAAAGAGAGCACTGCATTATTATTCTGAAAATGATAGAGTTTTAAAAGGTGAGATTGCTTGGAAGAATGGAGATATCAAAGAATTTGGTAAACTTGTTTCTGAATCTGGCAAGTCATCGATTGATCTCTATGAAGCAGGCTCTCCATTACTGATTGACTTATATAATATTATGGTCGGAATTGATGGGGTCTTTGGTACTCGTTTTATGGGTGGTGGTTTCAATGGTGCATGTTTAGCTATTATTGATCCATTAAAAGAAAAAGAAGTTATCAATACGATTAAAGATATGTATTCGAAATCACATCCTGAATATGCTGATAAAATCAAATTATTCGTATGTGAATCAAGAGACGGAGTAGGTGATTAACTATGGGTAAAATGAAAAAAGTTATTGAGCATGTTAAAAAAGGTGATTTAGTAACTGTTGTTCGTAGAGAACTTTATATCAAGAAGAATATAAAGAATGCAAATGATAATAAACAAAAGTATCTAGAAGGATTAGCTAAGATTTGTTTAGGTTATAAAATAGATTTGAATAATCCAAAGACATTTAATGAGAAACTTAATTGGTATAAGCTTCATTATTATGATTCTTTGATGAGTAAGGTTGTTGATAAGATTGATGCGAAAGATTATGTCAGGTCTAAAGGATTAGAAGAAATATTAATTCCAACGATTAGAACATATAATAGTGTCAATGATATCAGTTGGGATGAATTACCAAGCGAATTTGTCATCAAGAACACCGAGGACTCGGGGGGGGTATTTATATGCCATGACAAATCCTCTCACAGTCTAGATGAAGTTAAGGAAAAGTTAACTCGTGTTGATAAAACATATTGTAATGGTGTTCATTTTGCATTAGAGACAGCCTATACCAAAGGGAATAACAAGATCATTGTTGAAGAAGTGATTCATACTGAATCCGGAAGAACTCCTTGGGATTATAAATTCTTTTGTTTCAACGGGGAACCCAAGTTCTTATATGTAGGTAGTGATAGAGATACTAATGTATGTTTTGATTTCTATAATATGAATTTCAAACATATTGATGTTAAAAATGGTCATCCGAATTCAACAATAAATATAGTAAAGCCAGAAAATTTCGATAAAATGATTGAAATTTGTAAAACCTTATCTACTGATTTCCCTGAAGTGAGAGTTGATCTATATAGTGAAAATGGAAAGATTTATTTTGGTGAATTGACTTTCTATCATAATGCAGCTTTGTCTAGATTTGAACCTAAAGAATTTGATTTAGAATTTGGCAATTTATGGGATATTGAACCTATCAAGAAATCAAAATATTACAAGAAATAAGTGAGGTATTTATATGAGTTTAAAACATAAAATAAAGGCGGGGGGGTAAAATTTTTAAGGCTTATTGAAACATGGAATGCAGTCCATGTTGAAAATAAGAAGATTAATGAGAAGAGAAGAAAGCCAATCATTGATTCTTATCCTTTGACAAAGGAACAAAAGAAACAGATTGATGAATATTATTTAAAGTATTATGGTAAGAAAGTACCATATAAGTGGCATCAAGAATATGCAGCATTCACAAAGAAATTTGATGTTACATATTTGCCTGAAATACTATTTATTTCTAAAATTAATCCAGCTTTAAATAATCGAGTTCAAAGTGTCGCTTTTGAAGATAAGACTTTATTACCTCTTATCATCAATAATCTTGATTATGTAAGAACTCCGAAGATTATCGCTTCTCAAACTGAAAAGTTTAATTTGAGATATGGTAATGATTTTATAAAGTTTGAAGATTTAATTTCTAAATTGAGTGATATCGGTTTATGTTTTATCAAACCAGCAAGAGATACTTGTTCAGGATTTGGATGTCAAGTATTAGATATCCATGATGGTATCAATCTTAAGACTAATGAGAAATTAGAAGATATATTAAAACAATATAAAGGAAATTTCTTGATTGAAGAGATAGTTACTAATGCAAAAGAAATTAAAGCATTACACCCACAAAGCTTAAATACCTTTAGAATTATGACTTATGTTGTAAATAATGAGGTAAAAGTATGTGCTCCTTGTATGCGTATTGGTATGGGAGAGAATAATGTCGATAATGCTCATGCTGGTGGTATCTTTATCGGTGTTGATTTAGTTGGTGAAGATGGTATCTTAAAAGATACTGCATATACAGAATTTAATACTCAATATAAGATTCATCCAGATAGTAAGATAGAATTTAATGGTTATGTGATTCCACACTTTAAAAGAGTCATTGATTCTGCTATAAGATTACATAAAGAGAAATATTTCAATATGGGACTTATCGGTTATGATTTTGTTCTTGACGAGAATTATATGCCAACTGTTATAGAAGTGAATTTGAACGTACCCAGTCCATGGTTACATCAAATGGTCAGCGGTAAAGGATTATTTGGTGAAGATACGAAATATATATTAGGTATGATAAGAAAGCAATAGTTATTTTATTTGTTATTGTAGATAGAAGGACTTATTTATGAAGGATATTATTGGAAAAGTTTGGACTAGACTTGGAATGATGAAATTACTTAATTTCATTCCAGGCAAGATTTATTTGAAGATTGCGTATTATCTGAAAAATCATAAGAAACTTGATTTAGATAATCCAAAGACATTTTCAGATAAGATCAATTGGCTAAAACTGAATTATAGAAATGATGAATATACTAAAATAGTTGATAAAGCTGAGTTCAAAAACTATGTCGACGAAAAAGTCGGGGGGGGGGTATACTGTTAAGACCTATAAAGTGTATAACAGTGTAAATGAAATTAATTTTGATGAATTGCCTGATTCATTTGTTATTAAATGCACTCATGATTCTCATTCTGTCTTTGTTGTTAAGGATAAGAATAAAGTAGATGAAAAGAAGATACTTAAAACATTAAAGAAGCATCTAAAAAGAAATCTATATTATTTCGCTAAGGAATGGCCTTATAAAGATGTGAAGCCAAGAATTATTGTTGAAGAGGTACTCAACAAAGATAGTAAAGATACTGCTTTGACAGATTACAAATGGTTCTGCTTTAATGGTGAAGCAAAGGTGATGTATATAGGTGAGGATGCTGGTGTTAATCCTAGTTGTTGTTTCTTCAATATGGAATATAACAAGATAGATATGAAAGGTGTTGATCCTTTGATGAATGTGATACCTTCAAAACCATCTCATTTTGAAGAGATGAAGGAAATAGCAAAGAAGCTATCAAAAGGTATGCCCCAAGTCAGAGTTGACTTCTATATTGATGAGAATGATAGATTGTATGTTGGTGAGATGACTTTCTTCCACAGTGCTGGATTTGGAAGATTTTCTCCGGAAGAGAAAGAATTGATGATGGGCAATTTTATTGGTTTGAAGAACTTAAAATAATATAGAGGAAGTGATTATTAAAATGATTTGTATTTTATTATGTGCAGGATATGCAACTAGAATGTATCCTTTAACTGAGAATTTTCCAAAGCCTTTGCTTGAAATTAAAGGTAAGGCTTTGATTGACTATTTAATTGAAGATTTAGAAAGCAAGAATTATATTAATCGGTATGTGATTGTTTCAAATCATAAGTTCATAAATCATTTTAATAATTGGAAGGAGAATCATAATATTAAGAATATCACTATCTTAGATGATGGTTCGACTGCAAACGAAAATAGATTAGGTGCTGTAAAAGATATTGAATTTGCGATTGATTCTTTGAATATTAATCAAGATATCTTAGTTCTTGCTGGAGATAATTTACTTGATTTCTCATTGAATGATTTTATTGAATATGCTTCTATTAAGAATTCTAATTGTGTGATGAGATATTATGAAGATGAATTACCTAGACTTCAAAGAACGGGTGTTGCTGAAATTGATAAGAATGATTTGATTCTTTCAATGGTAGAAAAACCTAAAAATCCAAAATCAAATTGGGCGATACCTCCGTTCTATATTTTCAAGAAAGATTATTTATCAGAATTCAAAAAAGGAATAGATGATGGATGTAAAGTCGATTCTCCTGGTGGATTTATTGAATGGTTCTCTAAAAGAAATCCAGTCTTTGCTTATTTGATGCCAGGTAAAAGAATGGATATAGGAAATATAGATGATTATAATAAAATAAAATAATTTGATATATTTATTTAAGCACAACAATTGCAAAACTCGGGTAATATAAGATATGTTATATTTAAAATTTATGATATAATTACAACATCATAATAAAATATTGTATCTATTATTTGATATGTAATTCACTATATTTATAGAGTTGGAGAAAAGAGTTATGGATAAATTTGGTTTTGGTTATGATTTATATAGGAGATGTCAAGTCTATAAGATGAGTTTGATTAAGCAATATATATATATATATATATATTAGCTAATAGAGATTTAAAGTGTATAAAAATTTATCGTAAAGCGAATTATCATTTTAAAAAGAATCATAAGATAAGACATTTATATTATGAGATTAAATTAAAGAGATTATGCTATAAATATGACTTCAATGTACCAAGTAGTACAAATATTGGTAAAGGTTTATTTGTAGGTCATAATGGGCCAATTATTATCAATAATGAAGCCATTATTGGTGATAATTGTAATATTGCAACTGGTGTTACAATTGGTAGAGAAAATAGAGGTAAGAGATTTGGTTGTCCTACTATAGGAAATAAAGTATGGATAGGTACAAATTCAACAATTGTTGGTAAGATAACAATTGGAGATAATGTACTAATAGCGCCAAATAGTTATATTAACTTCGATGTACCATCTAACTCTATTGTTGTTGATGGTAAAATCATTAAGAAAGAGAATGCAACTGAATCTTATATCTGTTATACAGTATAGATACTTGAAAATAGGGAGGAACATTTGAGTATATGAAAATTTGTATGATCGGACATAAATATGTTCCTTCTAGAGAAGGAGGAGTTGAGGTTGTTGTTGAAAACCTTGCTACTCGGATGGTTAGTCAAGGTAACGAAGTGACTTTGTATAACCGTAAAAGAAAAGAATATAAAAAGATAAGCGAATATAAAGGTTGTAAGATTGAAAGTGTATTCACAATAAATAAAAAATCTTTGGATGCTGTTCTTTCTTCTTTCTTTGCTACCTTAAAGGTGAGAAAAGAAGCAAGAAAAGGTAAATATGATGTCGTTCATTTCCATGCGGAAGGTCCGTCTTTATTTCTTAATTTGCTTCCTAAGAAGAAAAATAGAAAATATAAGGTGGTAGTTACTATCCATGGTCTTGACTGGCAGAGAGGTAAATGGGGTGGCTTTGCTTCTTGGATCATCAAAAGAGGCGAGAAGAAAGCTGTTAAATATGCAGATGAAATCATTGTTCTATCTAGAAATGTAAAGAAGTATTTTAGAGAAGAATATCATAGAACAACGAAATATATTCCAAATGGTATTACTCTTCCTGTTCTTCATGAACCAGAGATAATCAAGAATGAATATGGATTGGTCAAGGATAGTTATATTCTATTCCTAGCAAGAATTGTTCCTGAAAAGGGGCTTGATTATTTGATTGATGCTTGGAAGCTAGTTAAACAAGAAATCAATACAGATAAGAAACTGGTGATTGCCGGTGGTGATTCTCATTCTGGTGATTACTTTGAGTCTATTGTGAATAAAGTAAAAAATGATGATAGTATTATTATGACTGGTTTTGTCCAAGGACAAAAACTAGAGGAATTATATTCTAATGCTTATCTGTATGTCTTACCTTCAGATATAGAAGGTATGCCGATGTCTCTTCTTGAAGCTTTGTCTTATGGAAATGTTTGCCTTGTGTCGGATATTCCTGAAAATGTGGAAGTTATCAATGAGGATTGTTTTGTATTCAAACGTGGAGATGTAGATAGACTTAGACATCAAATAAAGAAGATCATCAATCTTCATTTGAAAACTCATGAAAATATGGTGATTCCATATACGTGGGATGATGTTGTTAATCAAACTTTAGAATTATATAAAGGGGTTGAAAAGAATGGACCAAAAAAATAAAAAAGTTATCGTTGCAAACTATAGATATCATGTTACTGGTGGACCTGAAGTTTATATGTTTAAATTCATTGAAAATTGTAATAGTATTGGTTATGATGCCATTCCTTTTTCAGTCAATTATTCTAAAAATGTAGAAACTCTATATTCTAAATATTTCATTAAGAGTAGAAGTGGGGATAGTGTCTATTATAATGGAATCAAAAAGACTCCAAGTGCAATTTATAGAACTTTATCAGGTGCTTTTTATAATAAAGAAGCAGCTAGAAATATTAAGAAACTAATCAAAGATGAAAATCCTAAGGTATTATATGCTCTTCAAGTAATCAATACCTTGTCTCCAAGTATATTTAAAGCTGCTAAGAAAAAAGGATTGACAGTCATACATAGAATTTCTGATTTCAATATGATGTGTCCGAAGAGTGATTTTCTTAGAGGCGAAAATGTTTGTGAATTATGCTTAAAAGGTGATTTAAAACAAGGTATCAACAATCGTTGTTATCATGGTTCAAAGGCTGCTTCTATGATTAGGTGTTATTCGATGATGTATCATAGAAGAAAGAAACTCTATGATTATGTTGATTATTTTATTACTCCAACGAATTTTACTAGAAACAAAATGATTGAAGCTGGTTTTGATGCAAATAAGATTGTGACAATACCGACATTTATAGATTCAACACAAATAACACCGAATTTCGAAAATTATGATTATCTCTTATTCTTAGGTAGATTAGTTCCTGAAAAAGGTGCTAAATATGCTATAGAGGCAATGAAGTATCTAAATGAATATCCTAATCTAAAATTAAAGATAACTGGTCAGTTGACTGATAAGGATGTTGAATTAAAGAAGCTCATTGAAGAGAATCATTTGGAAGATAGAATTGAATTTACTGGATTTGTCAGAGGTAAGGAATTAGAAGGTTTAATATCACATTCCATGGCTGTCTTATGTCCCGCTATTTGGTACGACAACATGCCAAATACTGTTATAGAAGCTTACGCCTATGGAAAACCAGTTATTGCTTCAAATTTTGGATGTTTCCCTGAACTTGTTGATGATAATAAAACTGGTTATTTATTTGAACCAAAGAATTCAAAAGAATTAGCTGATAAAATTAAGGTATTAGCAAGTGATCATAATTTGTGTCAGACTTTAGGGCATAATGCACGAAAAAAGGTTGAAGATGTATTTAATCCTCAACAGCATTTTGATAAATTAAAAGAATTATTTGAATCTAGAAAGGATTAATATATGGCTGAAAAGAAATTAAATGGTACTGTTATTGTTACCTATAGATGCAATGCTCGTTGTACAATGTGCAATAGATATAAAGCTCCTTCTTTGCCAAAAGAAGAAATATCAATTGAAACCATTAAGAAATTACCAAAGATGTATTTTACAAATATCACAGGTGGTGAACCATTCATCAGAACTGATTTACCAGATATCGTTAGAGAATTATATAAGAAATCTGATCGTATTGTTATTTCTACAAATGGTTTCTTTACAGATAGAATCATTAAATTATGTGAAGAATTCCCAAATGTAGGTATTCGTATCTCAATTGAAGGATTAGAACAAACCAATAATGAAATCAGAGGTTTACCTGATGGATACAATAGAGGTTATACAACACTTAAGAAATTAGTTGAGATGAAACATCCTGATGTTGGATTTGGTATGACAGTTCAAGATAAGAATGCACCTGACTTAGTCTCATTATATAAGAAGAGTGAAGAATTAGGTATGGAATTTGCAACTGCATCCCTTCATAACTCTTTCTATTTTGTGGAAGCAAAGAATATCATTCATGATCGTATGATGGTCGCTCAAAATTTTGAAGATTTGATTAATGAATTACTCAAGTCTAACTCTCCTAAGAAATGGTTCAGAGCT
Source organism: uncultured Prevotellaceae bacterium (assembly GCA_963653505.1). Classification (GTDB taxonomy): domain Bacteria; phylum Bacillota_I; class Bacilli_A; order RFN20; family CAG-288; genus Enterosoma. The sequence continues at coordinate 2,840 of CAVJWL010000049.1, read as the reverse complement.
TATTTCAATCACGGACTTATCAATTATATCTTCGGACAAAAGAGACTTCTTCCATGTGATATGTCATTTGATACTTTCTTTATCGATCCATATGGTGATGTCATGCCATGTAATGGTACAAAAGATAAAGAAGTTATGGGTAATTTAAATGATCATACTTGGGATGAGGTTTGGAATTCAAAACAAGCGGATGGAGTTAGACAAAAGGTCCGCTGTTGTGATCGTAATTGTTGGATGATTGGTTCAGTCAGTCCTGCAATGAAGAAATATATTTGGAAACCATCACTATGGGTTATCAAACATAAATTCTTAAGATTCTTTAAGAAAAAGAAATATTCGATGTATGAAAATAAAATCGTTCGTGACTATAGAGATGGTAAAGTAACTAAAGAAGAATTAGATAAATTATCTACATGTGATATGTGTGCTGTTGTCAATAATGGTTTATCTGATGCTTCTAAGGATTTACTTAAGAATAAAACTGGTGAAGAGATTGTCAATGCTGATGTTGAATCTCAAGGATATGAGAAGACAACTTCGAGGTAGATATGAAAGAAAAACAAAACATTATTCTTTGTGATTGTGAGGCGGATGAAGTCAAGGATTTAAAAGATGGTTTAGAATTACTTGACAATGATATATATATATATATATATCAAATAAAATCTCACATTGCTAATTGGAAAAGAAAAGGTAAATTAAGTGAAGTCAAAAGATATTTGAAATATTTTAGAATTGGTTTTAAATATTTCATTCACAGAAAGAAATATAATGTTATCATCGGTTGGCAACAGTTCTATGTGTTGATATTAACCTACTTTTGTTCTATATTTCATGTTAAGAAGAGAAATAAACTTGTTGTGATGAATTTTACATACAAGAAGAAAAACAAGTTTGGTAAAATTTATCATTCATTTATGGCTAAATGCTTGAACCCTAAATATATAGACTATATTCACGTGCTATCTAAAAATTATGCTACTGAAATATCGAAGGAATTCAATTTTCCACTAGATAGAATTATTGTCACTTATTTTGGTATCAGCGATCATTATGATGAATATAGTAAATTAGCTAGACCTAGTAAGTATAAAGATACAAAATATGCTTTATCTATCGGTAGAAGTAATCGTGATTTTGATTTCTTAATCAACTCATGGAACAATATAGATTATCATTTAGTTATCATCTCTGATAAATATGAAGGAAAGACAAATAATCCAAATATTGAAATTCTAAGAGATGTATGCGGAAATGATTCATATCCTTGGATTGCTAATTGTGAATGTATGATTATTCCAATTGAAGATGGAAGTATTTGTTCAGGTGATACTGTATTACTTACTGCAATGAGTTTAAAGAAGAAGGTAATTGTTACTGCTCCTTCAACATTAGCTGAAATGTATGTTGAAAACAACAAGACAGCCTATTGTATAAATAAAACCAAAGAAGAATTAGAGGAAGCAATGAATAAGATTATTTCTTCTTCTAATAATTCGATTGGTGAAAATGCTAGAAATTGTTTCTTAGAAAATTATTCTAGAAAACAATTAGGTATCAATGTTGCTAAAGCTATAAACAAAAGAAAATAGAAATATTGTTTGATCAAACAATATGTTGGATTTATTGAACACTGTCTTGTTCTTAATTTACTTTGATCTATTCTAATTAGATTATATTAGTTAATTGTTATTCAATTGCTTATTAGAAAAATGATTTTAAGGTTATAAATTTGGAGGAAAAATGATTAAAGCAAAACTTAGAGAGATTCTTAAAATAGATCCTCGAACAATGAGAAAATTAAGAAAGATAGTTGCTCCAATAAGAAAAATTGGAATCAAGAAACAATTCACTGTGTATTCCAACAATTGTTGGGGGGGAGATTATATGATAAATTCTCTATGCAATATTTAACTCCTACAATTGGACTTTCATTTAAAAATGAGGATTTTATCAAGTTCCTTGAAAATCCTGATTATTACTATAGTCAAGATCTAAAAACTATTGAGGAAGTTCAAAAGCAGGTTAATGATGAATGGGGATTTTATGATTGTACATGTGGCGATATAAAGATTCTATTTAGACATTATAGAAATGCTGAAGACGGAATTAGTAAATGGAATAGAAGAAAACTGAGAATTGTTAAAGATAATATTATTGTTAAGTTTACATATTTTGATGAGGTTATAGATAGAACGTTAATCGATAGGTTTGTAAACTTGCCTTATAAGAAGTTAATATTATTTGTTAAAGATGAAACTATCTATAATGAATATAAAGACAAATGTGTTTGTGTATATTTTCCAAAAGATACATACAAATCAGAATTTGTATCTAGTGATAAATATTTGAAACTTAGGCAAATTAAGTGGATTATTAATGAATAGACTGTTTGATAATATTTTTTTTATTAATAGGCAAATTTATATAACACAAAATCCTAGATACTATGAATTGACGCAATAATAATTTTAACAATTGTAAAAGGAGGCAAAAGATGTCATCAATTAAACAAAAGCTAGAACAAATCAGATTTCTATTTATCTTTGGTGATACAGATAAAGCGGATTGGTTGAGAAAGAAACATAAGTTTGCGTTGATGGGAGAACACATATTATGGCATCCTAGAAAATATCCTTTGGAAGGACAATTCTTAAAATTGCATAATAATATTTGTACTGCTATACGAAAAGTAGACACTCAAATTGGGGGTCTATACAATCCTTCTTAAATCCTAGTATTTAAGTATACACATATATCAATTAGTAGACAATTGGGGGATTTCGCTATAGATTTATTACACCTTATGGTAGAATTAAAGTAAGGAGAAACTATGGCGA
>CAVJWL010000048.1:0-12317 GCA_963653505.1 uncultured Prevotellaceae bacterium | reverse complement strand
ATGCAATCTTGAATTGGCGTTCTATTTTCAACATCATCAAAAATAGTTCTGCTTACAGCAGGAGTATTAAAAGATCTCTTTTTTGTGCTCATGTTTGGTGGTCCTTCCCGATTTAGTGAATCAATCATTTAAGGACCACCACGTCTAAAAAATGACTGATTCACTAAATCGAATTTAAAGTGTTTAATGAGTCGATAAAATTATACTTCATTCCACCAACACCATGCAAATAAGGTACCTTAAAATATTTATTCTTTTAAATATTTATAGCATAAGCTTTTTCTTCAATTGTATAATTGTTTTGCCTATCAAACAAGTCACAAATACATATTTCTTTATTATAACATTTAACTTTATTGCTAAATGCTGTATCTATTAGTTCAACTCCTAATTCAAAAGTATCTTTTCTTGTATGTATAATCGAAAAAGAATCTGATTTTTGAATTTTAATACCATATGGAACTGTAGCTTCATAATTAGGTTCTCGCTTATTTAATAAATTATTAATAAACAGTGCAGTCTCTCTACTGAAGACAAGATTTGAATATTTAAGGTACATAAAATCATTTACGCCATCATCAGTAATATAAATTCCCCTAGACACCTTAGTTAATTTCTTATCTTTTACTAATCTAGTACTGTAGATAGTATCGATACCATATTCTTTAACAATATCTTTGTACAAATACCCATTGTTCTTGTTTGCTATTTCAATAATATTGTTTTTATCCATTGCTGTTCTTTTCATACTTACAATATATTTCTAAAATGTTAGTTCGAATACAACATATTTTAATACTTTCAATTAAAATTATCGGATGCATCTAAACAAAGGATAATTTTCTATTATTTGTAACATAGAAATTATATACTCATAATTAACAAAACTATTATTAGTATTGCCGTTCTCGTTGTGCCCTTCTATTAGGTTTTATCTATCAAAAAAATTTGTAAGTAAAAAGACATAACCTCTATCAGCAAAAGAAGCTATGTCTTTTTATATTAAATTTTACCTAATTAGTCTTCGTAATAATAACTATAGGAGTTAGAGACAGAATCTTCATTATGAATAGAATAGATTGCACTAGCTAACATCTTAGCTAAAGAACAAACTGTAATATTAAGATTCTTATCTTCTTTGAATTTTCCTCTTAAAGGAATAGAATCAGTTACCCAAAGAGCATCAAATGGATAACCATTACTTAATCTATCATAAGCAGGATCTGAAAATACTGGGTGAGAGCAAGCCATCATAACCTTTGTAGCACCAGCATCTTTCAATGCCTTAACAGCAGCTACAGCGGTTCCACAAGTATCCATCATATCATCCACAATAAGACATTCCTTACCTTTGACATCACCAATGATACTCATGACTTCCGCGACTCTCTTTTCGTTTCTTCTCTTATCGATAATAGCGATTGGTGTATGTAAAATTTCAGCAATTCTTCTTACACGAACTACACCACCATGATCTGGAGAAACACAAACAAGATTTTCTTTATTAACTTTTGGATCATGCTTAATCGTATAACCAAGGAGCGGAATAGCAGAAAGGTCATCTTCTAAACAAGAGAAGAAGCCTTGAAGTTGTGTTGCATGTAAATCAATTGTAAGAATACGATTTGCACCAGCAGCAACAAACAAATCAGCTACGAGTTTTGAAGATATTGGTTCTCTAGGTTTGGACTTTCTATCTTGTCTAGCATAACCAAAGTAAGGAACGATAACATTTATTTCCTTAACTGAGGCTCTTTTTAAAGCATCAATGAAAATTAAAACTTCCATCAAATTTTCATTGACTGGTGGACAGGTAGATTGAATGATATAGACCTTTTTTCCACGAACACATTCTTCAGGACAAGCAATTACTTCGCCACTTGGGAAGTGTTCTAAACGAACGTCGGATAATTTTGTTCCTAATTCAGACGCTACTTTTTCTGCTAAATCATGGTTAGCACTGAGGGCGTATAGGACAGCGTTGTCAGCAAGCTTCATACATTTCCTCCAAGAAATTTTCCCTTACAATTATAGTCTAGACAATTCATAAAATCTATATTGGATAACCGTTTTCTTTTATTTTTATTATTTTTTCAATGTTACATAAGGTTGAATTGAGTCAAATATGTAGAATGACCTTCTTTTTCAAAGATATGAGCTGCATTTTCTAATAATTTTTTATCTTTGCTCAAAGCAAAACATGCACTTCCAGTTCCAGACATACCAGAAAGTGGTAAATTCATCATTTCCATCTCTTCTAATAAATCACTGATTAAAGGTAATGCCTTTATTGCGGGAACTGATAAAACATTGACCATATTTTCTTTGATCAATTCAACATCATCATTTTCTAATCCTAATATGAGCTTATCAATATCAGGATGTTTGATTTCATCTTTGATATTATCATATGCTTCATAAACAGTTTTAGTGGCTAATCCGATATTTGGTTTAACAATCAATACATAATATGGGTATTTGATTTTAATTGGGGTTAAAACTTCCCCAATGCCAGTAACTCTTGCTGGCTTACTCATCAAACAAAACGGAACATCTGCACCGATTTTAACTGAGAGTTTTTGAATTTTATCATGTTTTTCCTTACTATCCTCAGGAATATATCTTTCAATAGCTCTAATGACAGCGGCAGCATCAGCACTACCCCCACCAAGTCCTGCTTCGACCGGAATTTTTTTATAAATATACATAGTATATGCACCATCAATTTTGAAATTTTGCTGCATACTATTTAACGCTTTATAAGCTAAATTATTCTCATCACAAACAAGAGTAGGATCATCACAAAATAAAAACGTATCACCTCCATCTGCTTGCTTTTGAATCTCAATTGAATCATGAAGTTTTAAAGGAACAGTCACCATATCAATTAGATGATAACCATCATCTCTTCTTCCAATAACATCAATAGCAAGATTTATTTTTGCAAAGGCTTTAAGAACAATAGTTTCCATATTATATATCCTAGTTATTAATACCTTATTTTATCATTGATAAGGATTTTACAATAGATAAATATAGAATATTTAATATTCAATTTACAAACATTTTTTTAAAAATGTCATTTAATTTAAAACATTTTTGTTCTTAACTTAAGTTTGTCGATAAAATATTGTTGTAATAACAAAATTAAAAAACGATAATTTTATAAAAAAATATATTTATTTTAGTTATTTTGAATAAATAAGTATTTCTTTAAAAAGCTTACAATTTTCCATTTATTCATTACTTTTTAGCCTACTATGTTAAAATATGAATATGGAAAAGAAATTAACTTCAAAAGAACTTCTAAATAACTTGATTGTATCTGCAAACGATCCTTTTGCACCAGTTGAAAAAATAGAAGATATTAAAAAAATTTTATCAACATCAAAAAGTTTTTCAGGAATCAATCATTTGATATTAGTTAGATCTTATTTAGAAGAAGGAATCACAACAATCAAAATCACAAAAGAAGAAGCAATAGTTCAATGTAATTTAGCCATTGATGAAGGAAATGATATCGGATATTTTTATTTATACAAATTGGAAGATGAAGCGATTAAAAAAAGACAATATTTGAACATACTTCTGATTAGAGGATACCCAGAAGCTTATTTGGAATACGCAAAGCTTCATCATAAAGGAATTCTATATAAAAAAGATTTAAATAAAGCATATCAATATTACAGAAAAGCAGCTGATAAAAATTTAAAAGATGGTTATTTTGGTATGATAATGATTGATATTGAAACAAACAATTTAAAACAACAAAAGGAAGATTATGAAGAAGCAGTACAAAAAGGATTCAAATTACCAGGAATTATATCATGAGTAAAAAAGCGTTAATTATTGGAGCAAGTGAAATTAAAAAACATACTATATTCGATGATTACCGAGATTATTTTATCATCGCATGTGATAAAGGATATGAAGAATGTTTAAAAGAAAATATTGAACCTGATATTCTTATCGGAGATTTTGATACTCTTAACACTTCTTTGATTCAAAAACCGAAAGCTACAATTAAACTAAATCCTATAAAGAATGACACTGATACTTTTTATGCCGTTAAATATTTGATCAAAGATAATTTTGATGAAATTCATTTTTTTGGTTGTCTTGGAAACAAACTTGACCACACAATTGGCAACATTCAAATATTGAGTTATTTAAAAGATAACAATATCAATGGATATTTACATTCTGAAGATGATGCAACTATCACATTTATGATTAAAAATGAATCTTTTGAATTTAAAAAGAATCCAAAAGGAATGGTATCAATCTTCAGTTATACTGAACATAGTAAAGGCGTGACTATTCAAAACATGAAATATAATATAAAAGACTATGAACTTTCAAATTCCATACCTCTTGGAATTTCAAATGAATTCATAGTCGATTCAAATTTAAATGGTAAAGTAGAGGTTAAAGATGGAAAGATTTTAATCATAGGACCTAAAGAATCAATTCTTTAATCTTGAACCATTTTTCCTTCTTCTACTTTTATAATTTTGTTAAATCCTAATTGATCTGATAAACGATGAGATATTGAAATCATCGTTTTCTTTTTGCCAACTTTATTCAGAGCTTCAATCAGATTCTTTTCAGTTTCACTATCGAGATTTGCACTGATTTCATCAAGTAATAAGATTGGTGGATCATAAACTAAAGCTCTTGCTAAAGATAAAAGTTGTAATTGTCCTCTAGAAAAATTTTCTTTTTTAAACCTTGCTTTATATCCACCTTCAATTTTATTCATAACAACATCATCTAAAAATACTACTTTCATCGCTTCTCTTACCTTAGTTAAGGAAATAGATGTGTCTTTTAATGTTATCTGTTCTTCTATAGTTCCATCAATTGCTTCAAAGCCTTGTTGCACATATCCGAATATTTTTCTTTTTTCACTATTTGGAATCTCAGTAGTATCATAACCATTGATAGTTATTTTCCCATTTGTAGGTGCTAATAGCGACAATAAAAGATAAAACAAAGTTGTTTTTCCAACACCTGTTCTACCAATTATTGAGGTTTTATCATATAAATGAATAACACCATTGGCCTTATCATATATCAACTCATTTCCATCTGAATAATGAAATGATAAATCATGAAATTCGATGATATTTTCTTTCAAATCAGCTAATATTTTCTCAGCATTTAAATTCAAGTCTTTTTCATTATCTTCTTCTAAATTCATAAAATCTTGAACTCTTTTGATTCCACTCATTCCCTCTTGCATAGTTTGAATTTCTTGACCAAGTTCTTGAATAGGAGAGAAAATATTGCTGATAAGTGTAATGCTGGCTGCAAATGTACCTGCTGTAAGTCCAGCAATATTTGATTGATATTTAATAGAATAAGCAACAATGATAGTTACAATTGCAATAACAATAGATCTTAAAAACATTACTATAGGAGAAAAAGTGGAATCATAGAAAGCTGCTTTTTTCTTTTCAGTTTTCTCTTGAATCAATTCATCTTCAAATTCTTTTTCTCGATATGCCTTTTTAGAAAGATTGTTCAAAGTGACAATATTATCGATAGATTCTGATAGGTTATTTGTTTCTTTATTGCTGATTTTTCTTTGCTTTATTTGTATTTTTAATAAAGAATCTCTAAAAAATTTAGTCAAAAAGAAAACTATCGGAATACAAATAAAAACAATCAAACCTAATAACCAACTGAATATGAATATTGAAATTAAAATCGAGATTATCTTTAATAAGGAAACAATCAAAGAGATGATTCCATCAGTAAAAAGATTTTCAATAGAATAAACATCATCCATTATTCTACTTACCATGACACCGGTTCCTGTATGTCTGAAATAGTCTGATTTTAATTTGTCAGTTTTTTTTACCATCTCATATCTCAACATATGAATCATTTTTTGACCTAAATGATCTACGAATATATTTTCTAAAATCGTAAACCCATATATCAAAAAGTATGATAAAAAATAAAAGATAGTCCAGATGATTATGTTCTTAACATCTAAGTTATTATCAGCAATTGATGGCATTAAAAAGTCATCGATAATTCTTTTTAAAATCAATGAAGGAAGCAAGGAAGAAAGAGAAATAGCTACCATAGAAATAAAAAGAATGATGAACGAGATTTTATTTTTTTTAAAACAAGTTAAAAAGAAATTCCTAGATGTGAATTTGTTATTCATCTTTCACCTCCTTCGTTTCTTTTTGGATATTCCATAAATTAGAATAAACAACACTTGAAGATAATAATTCTTCATGTTTACCGATATCGTAATTTCCATCACCATGAAGCACAATAATATTATCTAAATATGGAAACGCATTTAATCTGTGTGAAACTAAAATGATCAAACAATCCTTTTTCATTTCATTCAATCTGGATACTATTTCTAATTCAGTTTTTTGATCGACACTAGCAAAAGGATCGTCTAAAAGAAGGATATTCTTTTTGTGATATAAAGAACGGGCTAAAGCAATTCTTTGTTGCTGACCACCACTTAATTTAACACCTTCATTTCCAACTATACTATTTTCTTTATCATCCATTGATTCTAAATCCTTATCAAAGGATACAATTTTCAAAAATTCAGTAACATCTTTATCACTATCAAATGAGATATTTTTTCTTATTGATTCGGTAAATAATTCACTTCTATGTCCCATATATGTGATATTACTTGATATTTCTTCGTTATGATATAAAGATAATTCTTTATCGCATAAATAAATATTTCCTTCGTATGGAATCAATTGAATCAATGATTTTAAAAAGACAGATTTTCCACTTGCAATTGGGCCTGTTACACCGATTATTTGACCTTTATTCATCTCAATATTCAATTTATTTATCAATAATTTTGAATCTAAGATCAGAGAATAATCTTTAAAGACTAATGCAGTCGAATCACTTTCTATCTTTTGTCCTACTTTATATTCTTCATAATCATGAATATATGGCTTAATTCTATTCCAAGATGCAAGTCCTGATTCAACAGAAGAAAATAACTTTGCAGTATGACCTGTCTTATTTGAAAGAAGAACAAATGTTGTAAGATATGTAGTGAGCATACCAATTGTCCAATTAGTTTCTCCAAATCCGATAAATGGAACATTTAATGGTGAAGAATTGATTACATTTTTAGAACCTAAATACATAAGTGGAATAAGACCGATAAGAGCAATCATATTTGATATCGGCATCATCGTATCAGATACAAATTGAGAATATTTATTATAGTGTTCATATTCTTTAAGATATGTATCGTACTCTTTTAGATTTTCTTCATCTCTTCCATAAATTCTATAAGTAAGTCCATTTTTCATCAAATCAAATGTTTTAGAATTCAATTTTGAATTCGCACTTCTTGATAAAGATGACATTTTAAAATTTAATTTTCTAAATAAGAAAGCGACAATTACACCACATACTACTGGAATAAGTGAGAATAACGTCATCACAGAATCAAAACAAAATAGATATACGATATAAATTAAAAATAACAATGCAGTATCAAATATTTCTGTTAAAAACTTTCTCATTCCCTCAACAGCTTTATCAATATCAGACATATTTCTAGAAATCAAAGTACCAATTTTAATAGTCGATAATTCTTTTTCGCTCATATGGAGGATATTGTTGTAAACAATAAGTCTCATCGATGTTGAAACATCAAACGCAAACTTTCTTACGAAATATCTTTTTAAACCTCTTACAAATTGAGTTAAGAATATTGAAAGAACAAATATGAAAACAATTCTATAAACTACTGAAAAATCATCAACATATTTTTTGTTTTCGATAAGATCAACTAATTTACCTTCAAAGAACGGATTTGCAAGCATACCAATGTTATATAAAACACCAAAAGCAGTGATTAAAAGTAATGTTATCCATTCTTTTTTAAATATTGATTTTATTTTATTAGGTTTGTCAATTTTTCCAATAGTAATCATAGTAACAATTATACTACATAATAAAATAAATGGTTTGTATAGTAAGGGCTTTCTTATGTAATTTTAAAGATATTTTTGATTTAGATATTTATCTACAAATTCAACTCTATATAATCATAATCATGAAAAAACATTTATTATTTATATTCACTTCAGCGCTTATATTATCATCTTGTGAAAATCTATCAAATTCAAGTCAAAATCAATCACATTTTGATTCTAACAGTACAACTTCAACTGTTGTTTCTACTGAAAATTTAAAAGAATTAAAAGTTACACTACCTACAACTCTTACCTATTCTAGATTTGATAAATTTCAAATAGATGGCTTACAAGTTAAAGACACAGATGATACTGATATACAAGACTATACCCTCACCTATGATGATAATACTTCTCTCAATGATGGAGACTATCTTTTGAACGAAGCAGGAACTTATAACCTATCTATCAATGTTGATGGATATCGACCTTATAATTTCCAATTGACAATTTTAGAATCAACAAATTTTAAACAAACATTAGTTGAAAAATCTGCCCCTGAAAAAACTTCATATACATATCTATCAACTGAAAAAATCGATTTGACAGGTTTGAGTTTACAATTAAAAACAACATATAGAAATAATTCCAAAAGAAGTAAAAGATATGAAGAATTAATCGATGCAAGTAAAATAAATGTCTTATTAGATGGTGTAGATGTCACTGATCAAGATGTAACATTTGATTCTCTTGGCTCACATACTGTTTCTCTTGTCTATAAAGAAAATGGTTGGATAAATAACGAAATCATCAATTCCACAATCACCTATAGCATCTATATAAAAGACGGCACTTTAAAACCAAAAAAATATGTTGACAATACAATCACATCAACAGTATCTAATACAGATACTTATGAAGTTAATATCACAAAAGAAAATAGTACAAAAGATGAATCTTCTACGGATAAAGGTTATTATGCACCAAGCGAAGTTGATGCATCATTCAACATTCAAACATACGGAAGAAAAAGCTTCGATAACTGGTACTATACTCCATCAGTTGGGGAGGTTCCTTTCTTAATTGTTCCTGTTGTCCTACCAGGTTATGAGAATTTAGCAACTGCTGAAAATCTAAGTTTAATAAATAAAGCTTTCTTTGGTAATTCTAGTGATTTATATTTTGAATCACTTCATTCATACTATTATCGTTCGAGCTACGGACAATTTGATATCACTGGTGTTGTCACTGATTATTTCGATTTAAAAACATATGATTCAAGTTTTAAATCTATCAATAATATCACAAGTGACTCTCCAGCTACTATTGCTCTTGATGCTCTTAATTGGGCGAGTACAGTTCAGGGATATGATTTGACCGATTTCGATTCTGATAGTGATGGATTGATTGATGGTATGTGGATTGTATATCTTGGACCGACTAACTCACAACAAACACAATTTTGGGGATTTTCTTCTACAACCGGGTATACTGGAAATGTAGTCAATCCTACTGTCAATAACTATGGATGGGTTGGCATCAATTTCTTAGATGATTCTTATGCTAGTTATGGAAGTCAAATAAACTACCAAAACAAAGATTGTGACGCTCATGTTTTGATTCATGAAACAGGACATATGTTAGGTGCTTATGACTATTACACCTATTCTTATTCTGGATATGATCCTACTGGAAGATGTTTGACGATGTCATATAATAGCAACGACCAAGATCTATATACAAAAATGCTCTTTGGTTGGGTAACTCCTTATATCGTATATGATACTTCTAAATTATCTATCGTAGCTTCTCAAGCTAAAAAAGATCAGTTGATAGTCATTCCATATGAAGGTAAACAATATACTAAAAATCAAAACGGAAAAGTTCAGTTTAATATGTTCGATGAATATATCGTTTTAGAATATTATACTGATGATGATTTGAATTCATATGACTATGATTGCTATCAAGTGAATCATATTCAAGGTAAAGGAATACGAATGCTTCATATCGATAATCGATTAGCTTATGTAAATGGCTACACTTCAACAAGTTATCAAGTTTCTTTATTCAGTGATCCTGATGAAGTATTAACAACTACTCAAAAATTGATGAAACCAATATCTAATTCTGAATCTGGTTATAGATCTGAATCTAGTTTCTATGGACTTCCATCATCATATGATGCGTTTGATGAGATCAGAGTTATATCCAAAGATAAAAGAATATTGAGCCAAACAAATGAAGCGAATACATCAACATTATTCCAATCAGGTGATTCATTCAATATCTCTAATTATTACAATTCATTCCCAAACAAAACATTAAATTCTGACAAAACAACTTATACAGTTAAATTCAACAATGGAAAGAGTTTCCTATATACCATTGCGTTCTAATCAGTAATCATATTTTCAGTCAAAAAATATTTTATACATTTTTATAAAACAACAATATTATTTCATTGTTTATTTTGGTAAAATATATATGCAAGCAAAATATAACAATGTGAGGGAGAAGTAAAATATATGAAATATTGTCCAAAATGTGGTAAACCAGTAAATGATGATGTCAATTTTTGTCCAGCATGCGGAGCGAATATAAATAATTCAGCTGAAAGTAGAGAAGATGATACAACTAAAGTTGTTCACATTCCTGCGCCAAACACTTCTGATAAAAATCGTCTGGTAGCTCTATTACTTGATTTATTCCTTGGTTGTTTAGGAATTCATAGATTCTATGTTGGCAAAATCGGAACTGGAATTCTTTATTTATTCACCTGTGGAATATTAGGAATCGGAGCCTTCGTAGATTTGATATTAATCCTTGTCGGTTCATTCACAGACAGTGATGGAAAACCAGTCACTAATTGGGAAGATTAATTTATAAGATTAAACTCAGCTATAAGCTGAGTTTTTTATATGTTTAAAAATTAAATTTCAAAAGGAATGTTATATAAGCAAACTTCTATTCAATTTTAAATTTCGTTAAAATAATTTTATTTAACAATTTACAAATTAACATTTTTAATATAAAATCAAAAATCGTTTTATTAATTAAATTTTGACATTTAATCAAATATACATTTAATAATTTTATTTTAAATACGTAAAATTTACATAAAATTAGCATAGAATAAATTGATGAAATAAAGTGTTGACATCATTTTAATTAGCCTTTATAATTTTCTAAAAATAAAGGATATTATCTATGGCTTTTAAATCTATTGGATTATTATTAGCAATTTTATCTCTGTCATCACCTACTGCACCTACAATTTATTCTGTTAATACTATTAATAGCTCTGTCACTCCAATTGAAAGCGCTAAGTTCATTTGTAAAAACTTAGTTAAGTTTGAAGATTACTATATTGCAGCTTTTCCTGATACAACTCCTTTATCTGCTTCATCAGTCGATAATTTCATACCTCTTTATATTGCAAATCAAGGAGAGTAAATCGAAGGAATATTAATTGATTTGAATGATGAAAACGGCTATATAACAGTTGGTTATGATTACAAAATATTCGATATTCAGGTGAAAGGAAATTAACCATTTTTTGACTATCCTGGTTACGATTATTTTTTCTCAACATCGACAGGTTATTCGTATTATGACACTAAAATTAAAGATTGGTCTTCAATAAATAAAGATAACAATAGTAATCAAAATGATTGGAAAAATATTGATTTAAGTCAAGGATCATATAAAGATCAAGAAGCAGGCCAACTGTTAATGGTAAAATCACAGACATTAAAGAATATGTTTTAGACAAGTATGGTTCAGGTTATTCATTAGTAAGAAGTCGTAGTTTAGATATGGATTTATATCTTCAATATGATTTATCTATTTATCATACTATCAAAGATGATGGTTATTTTTATTCAGAAGGTAACTGTTGGATTATTTCTGCATTTCATGTTCTTCAATATTTAGCAAAAACAAAATATACAGATATGTATTCAGATGATATAGTAACCTCTATGATGCAAAAAATGAAGAACAAGATATCTATTCAAAACATTTTGATGAAAATGGCAATTGTAAAGAAAAGACAACAAAATATGATGGAACTATAGTTGATAAATGGGTATTGAATGAAACTGTTTTTCCAAAATTTTATACTGAAGTTAGAAGATTCGTCAATTCAGAATTCAAAAAAATGTGATGGTGGAACTGAAGCTGAAACATCTTACATTGTCAAACGAATAGCAAAAAATTATGGACATACAATTGATTATGAAAATCATTATAGATGGGGTGCATATACCAATTATGTTAAATATAAGATAGACTCAAATATTCCATGCGTTTGGTCGGAAGTAGAATAAATTATGTGTAAAAGATATTTATCCATTCATTCCGGAATGAATGGATAAAAAA
>CAVJWL010000047.1:0-12472 GCA_963653505.1 uncultured Prevotellaceae bacterium | reverse complement strand
TAATGACTTCATGTTGAAGTGCCTTTTGATGACCAAATAATTAGATATCAATAGATGTTAAATCATTTTTAATTGATAAAATTCTTATAAAAATTAGATTTTTGTTTAAAAATTATCAAAAAACATTCAAACGGGTAAAACGGGCTTATATTCTTGCGATTGCCATAATAATATTGTTTCAAAATCTATAAATTCATCTTATAATAATAGTGACAAAAACCACCTTCTCGGTGGTTTTTTTAATAAAAAATTTCAACTGTTAATGTAAAAGCCTTGACAGATGAATATCTAGTCTCTATAATTTACGTGTTAATTTTGAAAAACCATATCGGAGGATATTTATTATGGTAAAAATTAGATTAAAGAGAATTGGTAGAAATGCCTATCCAACCTATCGTATTGTTGTCAGCGATTCAAGAAGAACTCCAAGAGCTGAAGCTATTGCTGATCTTGGACATTTCAATCCACACACCGAAGAATTCGTCATCAACGAAGAAGAAGCTATGAAATGGCTTAGAAATGGTGCTGAACCATCTGATTCTGTCCGTTCTTTATTCAAGAAAAATGGATTAAATCAGAGACTTGCTGAAGAGAAATCTAAGAAGGAAGTAAAATAATGGAATTCAATACTGACATCGACCTCACTGAGGATATTCGTAGCCTTGTTGAGCCTCTCGTCAGCAATCCGGAGGTCATTAAAATCGAAAGAATTGACAAGCCGGAAGACCGCACCAAAAAAGAACAAAACTACCTAATCCTTTGTGCTAAAGCAGATTTAGGAAAATTAATTGGACGCCATGGAGTAATTTCAGATTCAATTCGTACAATTCTTAATGTTTCTACTAAGAATGTTAGAAAGAAAGTACATCTTCGCTTCCAATCTATCGAAGAAAATAACTGATTATTTTTAAGAGGGAGCAAATCAACTCCCTCTTATTTTATTTAAAGGAGCAATTATGCCAATTAAAAAAATAGGACGAATTGTAAATACTTATGGTTTAAAAGGTATGGTCAAAATTTCTTTATCGACTACAGAACCCGAAAAAAGATATGCCGTCGGTAAAAAAATATTGATTGACAATCAGATGAACGAACAAGAGCAATATGAAATAACTAATGTCATTTTCAAAAACTCTCGTATTGTTTATGTTGGATTGAAAGGATTTGATGATATAAATCAAATTGAATGGATGATTGGTAGAGATGTATTCAGCAACGTTAGAGCTGCTAAAGGAACATTCTTCTACGATGATTTAGTAGGAATGAAGGTCTATTCAAATAGTGATGAATGCATTGGTGAAGTTACCAATGTGAATAAGATGCCTGCTGGTCCTTACCTATTAATAAATTCAAAAGCACTAATTCCATTTAATATGCCTATATTTATTGAATCAGTAAACAAAGAAGAAAAAATCATAAAATTGACTGAACTTGGAACCCAAGCATTTGAAACAAATAAATGAAAATAAAAATAATGACAATCTTTCCTTCGTTCTATAATGAATTTTTAAAATCTTCAATTATAGGGCGTGCAATTTCAAAGGAAATAGTTCAAATTGAAATAGTCGATATCCGAAAATATTCTTTGGACAAAAACCATCGTGTTGATGACCATCCGATAGGTGGTGGTGCTGGTTTAATAATGAGATTAGAACCATTAGTCGACTGTTTAAAAGCAAATACTACAGAAAAAACATATAAAATTTTAATGGGTCCTAAAGGACACACATATTGTCAAAATGATAGCAAACGATTTTCAAAGATGGATGAAATATGTTTGATTTGTGGTCACTATGAAGGAATTGATAGCAGATTCAACGATTATGTCGACGAAGAAATCAGCATCGGTGATTTTATTTTAACTGGTGGCGAAATTCCAGCTATGGCTATAACAGATAGCATAGTTAGACTTTTAAAAGGAGCTATAGCAGACGATTCCACAAAAGAAGAAAGTTTCAATGGATCGATTTTAGAATATCCTCAATACACATATCCATATGATTACGAAGGAAAAAAAGTCCCGGAAATTCTTTATTGTGGAAATCATAAAATAATTGATTCTTATAGAAGAAAAGCAGCCCTTAAACAAACTGCTGAAAAAAGACCAGATTTAATCAAAAATATGTCATATACGAAAGAAGATTATGAATATTTAAAAAAGATAGAAAAAAATGATTTTGAATTGACAGAAAAAGAAAAACAAGCGATTGAAAAAGGAAAAAAATATCTAAAATCTTTTTCAGATAAATAACACGATCAATCAAAAAACTACAAATCGAAGAACAATTTAATCCAACGATTTGTAGTTTTTATTTATTTTTTATTTTTCATCATCTGAGCTTGCATCATCATAGCTCTCATCATATTAGGATTATTCTTCATATTTTTCATTTGATTTCTCATCTGATTGAATGAATCAATGATTTTGCTAACCTCATTAGCATTACAACCGGAACCTTTAGCAATACGCAATTTACGACTTGATTTTATCATATCTGGATTGCGTCTCTCTTTCAAAGTCATAGAATTGATGATTGTTTCCATTTTTTTCAACGCCTTTTGAGCTTGATCAGCTTGATCATCAGAAATCTTTGGTGCTCCAGGAACAAGTCTTAAAAGACCTTTCAAAGATCCCAATTTATTAATTTGCTTCATCATAGAAAGCATATCATTCATATCGAATTGACCTTGTTGAATTCTACGGCTTGTTTTTTCGGCTTGTTTTTCGTCTATTTTTTCTTGAATTGATTCAACAAGTGAAACAATATCTCCCATTCCAAGGATACGATTGGCCATGCGGTCAGGGTAGAAATTTTCTAGGTCAGTTATTTTTTCACCAACACCGACATATTTTATCGGAATGCCAGTTAATTTTTTAATTGATAAAGCGGAACCACCTCTACTATCACCATCAAATTTGGTCATGATGAGGCCAGTAACTTTAATTTCTTTATTGAATGTTAAAGCAACATTAGTAGCATTTTGACCAATCATACTATCAACTGTCAATAAAACTTCATCGACATTGACAACTTTTTGAATATCTTTCAATTCTTGCATCAATTTCTCGTCGATTTCAAGACGACCAGCAGTATCTAATATCAAAATATCAAAATGTTCATCTTTAGCTTTATTATAAGCAGCAAGAGCAATATCTTGAGGAAGAGTTCCAGTTCTATCTGAATAAGTTTCAATTTTTGGTTCACATTTAAGACCGAGGTTTTCAAGTTGATCAATTGCAGCTGGACGATAAATATCCAATGCACCTAAAAGAACTTTTTTCTTATTTTTATTAGTAAAAAGATTTGCTAACTTAGCAGCAGAAGTAGTTTTACCAGTACCTTGTAAACCAACCATCATGATGACAGTAGGTCTACCATCCATACGATAAGAAATATCATTATCTCCACTGCCTAATAATTTTGTCATCTTATCATGAACGATTTTAACAACCATGTCGCCAGGTGAGACTTTTGAAAGGACTTTTTGTCCTATCGCTTCATTTTTAACATCTTGAATAAAACTTGTGACAACTTCATAATTGACATCTGCTTCAAGAAGTGCGGTTCTCACTTCTTGTAACATATCATCCATATTCTTCTCAGTCAATGTCGATTGACCGCGTATTTTTTTAACTAAAGATCCTAAACGATCACTTAAAGCTTCAAATGCCATTTTCTAATTCACCTTTCCATTCTTTTAAGAGAGAATCTTTTTTATCAATATTTTTTTCATTTAAAATTATATCAATCTTTCTTAAAATATTATATTTTTTCTCAGCAACTTTCAATTTAGTTTCATATTCATCTAACCGGTTTTCACCTGTTTTAATAGATTCAAATATAGCCGCTCTTGAAACATTCTCATTTTGAGAAATTTCAGTTATAGAATAATCATCTAAATAAAACATCATCATTCTTTCTTTGATAACTACAGGCAACATCTCTCCATAGATAGAAAGCAAAGAGCTGTAATGCTCTTTTCTTTCCAAAACAGTTGTATTCTCATTCATAATTTACAAAATGAAAAAGATAGCATCAAGAATCATAAAGATGATTGCTAAGGAGAAAAAATAGATATAAAAATTTTTTTGCTTATAAAATTGAGATTTGTTTTCTTGAATCGAAAGAATAGCAAAAACGAAAGATAAAATGATAGAAGTCAATATGGTAGCTAGAAAATAATCAGGCACCAATAAATGAACTAAAAAAGAAACAACTTCGTTGATGATTAAGCAAATGAACAAAGAAATTATTATATTCATTCATTTTCCTCCTTTTCATCACCTAAAAGAAGTCCATATAAATATTTATCTAAATCAAATTCTTCTAAGTCATCCATTTTTTCACCAAGTCCAATAAATTTTACTGGTAAAGCCAATTGATCTCTAATTGAAAGAATGATACCACCTTTAGAAGTTCCATCCATCTTTGTGATGACAATACCAGTCAAAGAAGCAGCTTCTTTAAATACCAAAGCTTGATCAATGCCATTTTGTCCAGTATTAGCATCTAATACAAGAAGAGCTTCATGTGGTGCTTCAGGAATCACTTTCTTAATCACTCGAATTATTTTACTCAACTCATCCATCAAACCCTTTTTGTTTTGAAGTCTACCAGCAGTATCGACTAAAACCAACGAATAATTTTCAGCAATTGCCTTTTTCATCGCATCATAACATAAAGAAGCAGGGTCTGCATTTGCTTTAGATAAAATATCAACACCAACTTTATCAGCCCAATAAGTCAATTGTTCAATTGCCCCAGCTCTAAAGGTATCTCCAGCAACTAAAAGAACTTTATGACCTTTTTGTTTATACTTATTAGCTAATTTAGCAATTGTAGTAGTCTTTCCAGTGCCATTTACACCACAAAGAAATACGATGGTAGGACCATTTGAAGCAAAATTGAGATCGGTAGAAAAACCAGTCCCTTTGTTTGCATAACCGACAAACATCTTATCAATCAATAATTCATTAAGTTGACTAGGATCTGTTATTTTTTGAGCGCTGGCCTCCATAGCAGTTTGTTTAATAAGTTCAATGGAAAGCTTTACGCCCACATCTGCTTCAATGAGGATTTTTTCAAGATTATCAAAATATTCTTGATTTACAACCTTATTAGTTTTAGCAAGCTTCTTTAATTTATCGGTAAATCCAACTCTTGATTTATCTAAGCCAGCAACATATTTATCTTCAATTATCTTTTCATCATTTGCATTCTTTTCTTGTTTAGAATCAAGATTTTGTTCTTTCTGTTCTTTTTCTTCTTTGTTATCTTCTTTTCTATGAGAAAATTTTTCTTTTAAAAAATTGAGCAAACCCATATTAATTACCTACTTTCTTTGAAAGTGCATCTAAAGCAGCATTTGTCTGAGCTTCTTTGAGATTATGTCCTTTTCCAATTCCTAAAACCGTACCACCATATCTAGCTTCAACAACATATGAAACATCATCAGTATTTAAATTACTTTCACTGATTTTCACATAATCAATGGAATCCTTAACTAATGTTTGCAACCTTCCTTTAGCATCCATACTGCTTATTGACTCATAAGCTTCTTTTAAAAATGGAGTAAATATATCTTTAACTATTTTTCTAACTTTTTTATAGCCTTGATCTATATAAATAGCACCAATAAACGCTTCAAAAACATCTTCATCAATATGTTTATGAAATCTAGTATTATCTTTTTCACCTTTGGAATAACGAACCAATTCACTTAGTCCAAATACTTCTTCCGATAATTTTGTCAGAGTAGTTCCTGAGACTAAAAAAGATCTCATCTTACTCAATAATCCGGAATTGCATTGTGGATATTCACAATATACTAAATCAGCAACAATCATATCTAATATAGAATCACCTAGAAATTCCAATCTATCATAATCTTTAGAATTTGGATGTTCATTATGATAGCTAGCATGAGTAAATGCTTCAAAATAGATATTTATATCATTTGCTTTAATATCAAATCTAGATAGCAAATTTTCAATTTTCTCGACCATTAGAATCACCCTCGAAATCTTTTCTAATCTTTTCAATAATATTAGATTTAACCATCTTATATGCTACATCAATTCCATAATAAAAAGCATATGCATTGCTATTACCATGAGCCTTTACTACTACGCCATTAACACCCATAAAAATAGCGCCACCATATTTTCTATAATCCATAGTCGCTTTCATGTTTTTAAAGCCTTTTCTTGAGAATAGATAACCGATTTTTGTAATCAAATTTGTTTTAAATGCATCTTTAATCATTTGATTCATCATACTAGCTGTTCCTTCAACGGCTTTCAAAAGAATATTGCCATTAAAACCTGGAGTTATAATTATATCATGTTCTCCATCAAGAATATTTCTAGCTTCAGCATTGCCTTTAAAATTAGGAAATTTTCTTTCCTCCAACATTTTATAGGCTTCAACTATTTCTTGAGTACCTTTACCTTCTTCAGTACCATTTGACAACAAATATGCTGATGGATTTTTAATTCCGAGGATTTCCTTGCTATATAATCTACCCATTTTTGCAAATCCATACAAATCATCAGGAGTATTTGTATTATTTGCTCCGATATCTAAAATGACTGTAGCTTTTCCAAATTTGGCTGTTGGAAATGGAGAAATAATGCCACCACGAGATACTCCATCAATATTTTTTAAAAGCAAAGAAGCACCAGTGACAAGACCACCTGTTGATCCAGCACTTAAAATAGCATCTGCTTTCCCATCTTTTACCAAGGATATAGCAATATATTGACTCGAAGTTTTTGCCCTCAAAAAATCCAAAGGTTTAATTTCCATTGGAATAACTTTCTCAGCATTAATAATTTCAAATTTTGTTTTATCTTGACTAGAGAATATTTTTTCAATTTTTTCTTTGTTACCGACTAAATAAAAATAAATGTCATTATTTTTATTCATAAAATCGATAACACCTTTTGAAAGTTCTTCTTCTCCTAAATCACTTCCCATCAAATCAATTGCTATTTTAACCATAATTAAATTCTCCACTATTCATTTTATCAAAATGCACTTTTCATTAATAGTTGCTAAACAAGGAAAGTATCATTTTTATCTTTTATAGAGGCTAAAAAATTAGAATACTCTTCATCATTTGTGTTTTCCAAAATTTTTTTTGCATCATTTTTTGCACTCACAAAAATAGGATAATCATCAACAAAATTACAAACTTTCAGTTCACTTTTTCCTGATTGTTTTTCACCAGAATATGAACCTTTACCACGAATTTTTAAATCATAGGTAGCTATTTTTAAACCATCGTTAGTAGTAGTCAAAAATTTTAATCTATCGATAGCCTCTTCATCATCTTTATCATAAATTAGTAAAGCAGTAGCTTGTTGCCCGCTTCTTCCTATTCTTCCTCTTAGTTGATGTAAACTTGAAAGTCCAAAGTAATTAGAATCATAAACAATTAATAAACCAGCCGAAGAAACATCAATTCCAACTTCAACTATAGTTGTAGAAACTAATATCAATTTTTCACCAGAAAGAAATTTATTATATATTTTTTCTTGTTCATCTTGTTTAATTTTCCCATGCAATAATTGACATTGATTCTCCGAATAACGAGAGCACATCTCTTTATAAATACTAGTTGCATCAAAAACGTTTTTTTCTCCTTCATCGATTTTTGGCGCTATTATAAATATTTGTCTTTTTTGACTTAAATAAAAATCGATTTGATTAAATAGCATCGGATCAGTTGAACGAATTAGATAAGTATTAACAGTTCTAACTCCATGAGGATACTGATTCAATGTTGAGACTTCAATATCTGAATTGATGATTTGAGCCAATGTTCTTGGAATCGGGGTTGCTGACATCATTAAAAAATCCGTACCACTTCCTTTATTCACTATCTCATTTCTTTGTTTAACCCCAAATCTTTGCTGTTCATCTACAATTGCCAATCCTAGATTTTTGAATTGAACATATTTAGAAACTGCCATATGTGTAGAAATGACAATATCTACAGTTCCATTTTTTATTTCATCTAATAATTCTTTTTTTACATTTGCTGTTAAATTATTAGATAATAATTTTATATTTATATCATACTTAGAAAATATTTTAATAGCATTATTATAATGTTGACTTGATAATTCAAAAGTAGGAGCCATCAAAGCACCTTGCTTTCCCCTTAAATAATTAGCATACAAACTAGCAAAGGCAACAATCGTTTTACCAGTACCAACATCACCTTGAAGAAGACGATACATCGCTTCATCTTTTTCCATATCAAGAACAATTTCGCGAATACTTTGAATTTGATCTTTTGTCAATTTAAAATTTAAATTTTTAACAAATTCATTAATTTTATCGTGACTGATATTGTTAATAGTAGTGTCTTTCTTTTTTTGGCTTATTTCAAGCCTAGACTTAATAGCATTTAAATTATAAATTAATGCTTCTTCATATTTAAATCTTCTTAATCCAATTTTCAAATCACCATCATTTCTTGGCAAATGAATGCATTTAAAGGAATCATATTCATTTAATAATTTATATTTTTCAATAAGACTTTTTGGCAATTTATCATTTGCTTCAATCATTGGCATCGGATACGATAAAATCTTTCTAATATACGAACTAAAAATGGAATTTGAAACACCTTTTGGAAGAGAATAAACAGGTCTTATCCCTGTTATTCCATAATAAGAATCACCACTGATTATCAATGAAACTAAATATATTTTTCTTGCTTCATTATATTTGCATACAAAAAGCAAATCTTTTTCATCAGTTATTTTATTCAAGTAAAAAAATTGATTATAAATTAGGGCATTAACGCCATTTCTAGAATCAATCACAATACGAAATCTAATAGTTGAATTATTTCGATATTTAAATGTTTTTATATTGCTAGCAAATCCATGAAAAACATATCTTTTTCCTTCAACAGGATTTTTATCAATTGTAGTAGGAACAAGAGATTCGTATTTTGAAGGAAAGATTCTAAGTAATTCATAATCATTTGTTGCATTACATAGAGACATAATTTCTTTGATATTCATATTTAATATTATAAATAAATCTTCATAAATAAAATAGTAAAAAATACAGATGAAATAATGATTGAAAAATCTTTAAATTAAATATGCCATGAACAAAACATCATTCATGGCATTCCTCTCGATTGACTGTGAATAACACTTTAATATTTTCAAAATATAGAGCAGGTCACCGGCTCAAAAAGACTATTTATTATTAAATAAAATTCTTTCCCCTTCTAATTTAATATTAATTGCAGCATTTACATCTCTATCAATTTTACAATGGCAATTATCACAATCCATAACCCGATTTGATAAATCTTTCATTTTAGTATTTCTAAAGCCACAATTTGAACAAATTTGACTAGATGGATAATTTCTATCAATAAAAATTAAAGTTCGACCATACCATTTAGACTTATAAGCAAGTTGCTTTTGAATTTCTCCCCAACAATATTTTAATAAAAAAGGTTTTTTCTTTACCTCTTCAGAGACATCAATGGATTCGATATAAATTTTATCAGAACTTTTAATTATTTCATATGTTATTTGTTGAATATAAGTGACAATGCGTTGATGATTTTTCTTTTTTAGTTTTAAATATTGAGATTCTTTTGATTTGGATTTTTTTGATTTTAATAATTTTTGAATTCTCATTTCTGTATTTATTATGTTATCGGGCAAAAAATACTTTACTCCATCGCTCCTAGTTATAAGAGGATTAGTCCCTAAATCTAATCCTAATGATTTATCTCCTAATTTAATTTTATTAGGTTCAAATTCAATTAAAAAAGATATGAAAAAGTCGTCTCCTGAAATTTTAATAACTATATGTTTTATTTTAATGAAATTATTTCTAAACCCCCTTACTGTAACTTTTCCAATACCATCTAAAACCAAATGTTTATTATCAATAATTTGAAATGATTTACAATGCGAGCAAGAAATATGAATATTCAAGTTTTTTTCTTTTTTTAAAAAATCTTTATCGTCAATAACATCTAAACTTCTAAATCCTGCTTGAAATAAAAACTCGATTGGATACTTATTTAAATTTAAATATCTGTTAACAAGATACAGTTGAATATAATCTTTTATACAAGTTATTGTAATTGGCAATTTTTGTTCTTTTAATGATTTTATTTGTTTATAAGTTTGCCTAAAAACAAATAAACATGCTTGTTGAAGCTTTCTAACATATATTTTTTGACTATTTGACAAATATAATTTTAGTTTTTCACCACAATACATAATAACAATCCTCAATTAATATTGAATTTCGAAATAATATTTGTCTAGAAATTTGTCATAAAAATAAAAAAATAGTAAAATTAAATTATCTAGAGGATTAAAAAAATGAAAATATTAAGCAACAATTTATTACAAGTAACAAAAAATAATATTAATAATTTTGTTATTGATTTCAATGATGAGTTTAGACTTAACCCATTCGAGTTTATTTTAGATCGAAAATATTCGCATATTTTATTAGAAATCAAAGAAATTGAAAAAGAGTTTTTTTCTTACTTACATACTCTTTATAAAAATCCATATGATATAGAAATTTTAATTACATGTTTATACATATATGAAAGATTTGTAACTATTAATAAAAATACATTTGGTTACTTTTCAAATTATGATTTATCTAGATACGATTCCAACGATTACTCAAAGAGAATTTTCGAAAAATTAGAAGCCAATGGTTTAATTAGAAATTTAAATAACACAAGACATCGAACCAAAAAAACAAAAAATGAAGGATTTCAATTTACAGAAAAAGGCCTCTTTTATACTCAATCTGTTATTTATTCTTTTAACGAATTTTCAAACGAGATTATGAAAGTTTTTTTAGAAAATTTAAAATATTATACAGATGAAACAGCAACAGAAGATTCAACATTAGAGACCATATTTTTAAAAAATCTTACAATTTTGATATATTCAATAAGACAAGCAGCTAACAAATTTAATTATGACAAATATTTAAAACATGCAGTAATAATGGAAGTAATTCCTTTAAATTTATGTAAGTATATTGTTCAAAATAAAAGTATAGATATAGAAGAAAAATTTAATGTATTATTGTCTATATATAAAAAAGATGAAAAATACAAGATGATATTTGAAGAGCATTATAGCAAAGCGTTAGAAGAAATAGAAAAAGGCAATCAAATAGATATAGAGAAATTAAAATCAGAGTTACCACCTGAAAATAGAAGAGTGATTGAAAAATATGTTAGAAATACAAAAGAACCTACACCTGAAGGATTAAAGCCAAGAATGTTTAATTTGAGGAAAAGAGATATTAATTGTGTAGAGAGAACAAAAATACAAGATTTAGAATGCTTAGCAAGAGAGCTTAGAAATGAATCTATTGATAAATGTCTTTATGATCTAAAAAATAATGAAAAGCTGAAGCCCTTATATTCGGAGTTAAGTATATTAAGTCAAGCTGATTTGAATTATTTTCACTATTTGGTTAATAAAAAGCGAACAGATGTTGCAGAAGCAAAAGAAAAAACAAAAGAAAGAAGAAAAGAACTTATAAAACAGGGAAAATCCAATGAAGAAATTATAGAACTATTTAAGAAGGAAAAATTAGAAATGAAAGAACTTAAAAGAAAAAATAGTACCAAAAAAAGTATTCATCCAAAATTTCCAATAGAAGAATTAAATAAAGCAAGAAAAGCAAAACAAGAACAGAAAAAAATAGAAAATAATAAAAAGCTTAAAAATAATTAACTAACTCAATTTGGAAACCCAATTGTTTTGAACGTAAAATCCCGTCAAAATTATACGCTGTAAATTTAAACTCTTAAAAATTTAGTTTTTTTATCAAAATATGCCATTTTTTTGAAAAAACATTAAAAATAGCATTTACTTTTTACTTATAATAGCGTATAATTATACGCTGTAAGAGAGCTAAAATATGATTAAAAGTAAACCGATAGAAATACCTAAGGGTAAAGAATACAAGTCATTCAAAAATGGATATGTGTATTACAAAAAGAATGTTTATTGGGATGACGAAAAGAAACATTCAGCTGATGATAGAAAATGCATTGGAAAAATATGTAAAGATAACCCTGAATACTTTCTTCCTAATTCTATTTACTATTCTTTATTTCCGGATGCTCCTTTATTAAAAGAACCTGGAGAATTAGATGATTATCTTCATTTTGGAGCTTATTTAGCGCTAAGAGAATCCGTTAAAAAATGTGGTGCTTTAAAAGCGCTTAAAGAAGCTTTTCCAGATGATTGGAAAAAGATATTAGCGTTTTCTATTTTTATGGTAGACACTGAAAACAGTCGTTCTCAGAAATATGAAAGATGGGGATTTTCTAATTATTCAGGACTTAATAATATAATCACAAATAAAGATGCAAGCAGACTTTTTTCTTCAATTAAATTCACGTATTCAGATACCTTTTTAAAGAACTATTTCAA